>NZ_BAABTE010000002.1:0-532109 GCF_040371715.1 Brucella sp. NBRC 14130 | reverse complement strand
AACGATGCTGACCCAAGACTCGGCACGCCCGTCTCTCGGACACCTTCAGTTCATCGATCACATGGTCCACGCAAGCGCGGCGACGGGCGGGGCTCAGAAGTTTCCCTTGGCGGCCTCGGCAAGGATCATCTTATCCAGCGTGAGATCAGAAACAGCCCGCCTCAGCCGGGCATTCTCTGCCTCCAGTTCCTTTAGCCGCTTTACCTGATCGCCCTTCAATCCACCGTATTCGGAACGCCATCGGTAATATGTAACTTCTGTAACACCTATCGACCGGATCGCTTCCGCCATCGATTTTCCTTGCGCATTCAGCACGTCAACCTGACGAAGCTTCGTGACAATCTCTTCTGCCTTATGTCTTTTCGCTGCCATTTCAATGTCCTTCTACGGCTCATAAGCCATACTTCATGAAGGATCACTTTTCAGGGGGCAGACCACAGGCGCTGTATTACCTCGACGGTGCCACTGACCGGTATAATTTATGCCGTCAGATAAGGGCTTTGCGCGGAGCGACCTTGGAAGCTCTCGGTGAAAAGGAGCGCGCTTTGCGAGAGTTTCAGGCTTCCAGGCGGACATATGGTTGCTCATCCACGGAAAGCGGCTTCTCATACGACGACGCCGATATCGATAATAGGATTGAAAAGCTGGCAACGGAAACAGAAGCCCCAAGGCCCCTGTGAGTTGAACTCATCGCGCTTCACCACGGCGACCGCCCTTGGTGAGCGAAGTGACCGAGCCCGCGAAGGGTGTCGGAACAATTCGTGCCGTTCATGAGTTGTCCTCCCTAGCAATCAGATGCCGTGACCGGCATCGCCAGCCGAGAGCGCAGGAGGGCAAATTGGGTGGATTCTTGTTTTGGATCGTCTTGATCGGACTGCCAGCACTTCTCGCAGGCGGGTTCGCCTATGCGCACTATCTCAAGCGTACCGGGGGAACGACCCGGCATGAAGATGGCGCGTGAGGGAAGCTAGACAATCGATGGCACCCCGTGCAAATTGGAAAGGCCAACTGAAGATCGAGCAGCTTTTGTGCCCTGTCGCACTGTACACGGCAGCATCGACTTCAGAGCGCGTTTCGTTTCATCTTATCAATCGCAAGACCGGAAACCGGCTCAGCCGGGAGTTCGTGGACAGCGACACGGGCAAGCCTGTGTCGCGCGATAACCAGGTCAAGGGTTACGAGGTTTCGTCCGGCTCCTATTTGAGTTTCGACGAAGAGGAAATCGCCTCGGCCATTCCCGAAAGCAACAAGACACTCAATGTCACCCGTTTCGTCAAATGCGACGAGATCGACGATGTTTATCTTGACCGGCCATATTATCTGGCACCTGCGGGAGATGACGAAAGTTTCACGCTCGTGCGTGAGGGCATGAAAGCTGAAAAGGTGGCGGCGATTGCAGAGGCTGTCCTTTTTCGCCGCGCGCGACAGATTCTCATCCGTCCCGACAATCAGGGCTTGATCGCCACTACGCTCAATTTCCAGTACGAGGTACGCGCTGCGGCGGAGGCATTCGCTGATCTTGGCTCCTTCAAGTTCGATCGGGAAATGCTCGATCTGGCGAAACACATCATCGATACCAAGATGGGTAGCTTTGACCCTGCAAGCTTCGACGACCGTTACGATGCCGCTCTGGCAGATTTGATCAAGGCAAAGATTGAAGGCAAGCCGCTCAGGAAACCGGCTGCGCCGAAGACCGCAGACGTTATCGATCTGAAGGAGGCTCTTCGCAAGAGCGCGGGCCTCGACGGGGGCGGGCGAACGCCAGCCAAAGCAAAAAAAGGCAAGCCGAAGTCGCGAACTGAATCTGGCGTGAAGTCTCGCAAGAGGGCAGGGTGATCATGGGACAGCCACTCGAAACCTACCGCAAGAAACGCGATTTCACCCTGACCAACGAGCCGAGGGGCAAGTCTGCACGGGCGAAAGGTGATCTCTTCGTCGTGCAGAAACATGATGCGCGCAGGCTGCATTATGACTTTCGCCTCGAAATGGACGGCGTCCTGAAAAGCTGGGCCGTGACGCGGGGTCCAAGCCTCGTTCCCGGCGAAAAGCGCCTCGCGGTGCATGTCGAGGATCATCCTCTCGAATATGCGGGCTTCGAAGGCACGATACCCAAGGGCGAATATGGCGGCGGCACGGTAATCGTCTGGGATACGGGGCGTTGGAAATCCACCGGCGATGCACATAAGCAATACAAGAAAGGGCATCTGGAGTTTGAACTCACCGGAGAAAAACTTAAAGGGCGAT
The DNA here is from genome assembly GCF_040371715.1 of Brucella sp. NBRC 14130. Classification (NCBI taxonomy): domain Bacteria; kingdom Pseudomonadati; phylum Pseudomonadota; class Alphaproteobacteria; order Hyphomicrobiales; family Brucellaceae; genus Brucella; species Brucella sp. NBRC 14130. Next base: position 529,865 of record NZ_BAABTE010000002.1, on the reverse strand, counting down.
GGCATCTGGTCCGCATGCACGGAAAGCCGGGCGAGAAGCGGGAGAACTGGCTTCTCATCAAGGGAGAGGATGAGTTCGCCCGCGAACCCGATGAGCCTGACATTCTCGAGGAAAAGCCTGAATCGGTAAAAACCGGTCGCGTAATCGCCGATGTTGAGGATGAAGAGCCGGGGTGGTCATCGAAAACCGGTCGCATCAAGAAGAAACCAGCCCCCGCAAAGAAACCTGCGGCCTCACGTCCCACGAACAGCCAGAAGCGAGCAATGCCGGATTTTATCGAACCCGAACTCGCTACGCTCGTACCGGCTGCACCTGAAGGAGACCGCTGGCTCCACGAGATAAAGTTCGACGGCTATCGTGTCCAGGCCCATGTTGCGCAGGGCGAGGTCAAGCTTTATTCGCGCGGCGGGCTGGATTGGACCGAAAAATTCGGTCAGCAGATCGTCGCCGATCTTGTAGGAACAGGCGTGGACGAAGCCATTTTCGATGGCGAGATAGTTGTCGAAAATCAGTCGGGACTGTCCGATTTTTCTGCCCTGCAGGAAGATTTGAGCGAGGGGCGGTCAGATCGTTTCACCTACTATCTCTTTGATCTTCTTCATGTGGACGGCAACGACCTACGCCAGACACCGCTGGTTGAGCGCAAAAAGCTGCTCGAAAAACTGCTTTCCAAAGCGTCGTCCACTCTGCGTTTCAGCGAGGCCTTTGATGCTGACGGTGCGGCGGTATGGGAGAACGCGTGCGGACTTGGTCTCGAGGGGATTGTGTCGAAGCTCAAGGATGCAGCCTACAGAAGCGGACGCAGCAACGACTGGCGCAAGTCCAAATGCATTGGACGGCAGGAATTTGTAATTGCGGGCTATGTTCCTTCAACGGCAACAAGAGGGGCGATTGGCTCGCTGCTCCTGGGCGTCCAGGATAAAAAGGGGCTGGTTCCGGTGGGGCGGGTTGGAACGGGCTTTTCGGTCAAGGTCGCCAAGGAACTCTACAAACGACTGTATGCCATGCGGTTGGACGAAAGCCCTTTCGCAGTGCCGTTGACAGCAGATGAAAGGCGCGGCGCGAAGTTCGTCAAGCCGCAGCTGGTGGCCGAGATCGAGTTTCGCGCCTGGACCGCCGACAAGCGATTGCGCCACGCTTCCTTCAGGGGGCTGCGCGAGGATAAGGCCGCCAGCGATGTCAGATGGGAGGAGCAAAACGTGCCAGCTCGTGTTTCCGACAAGGATACCCAGAAGATCGATGTGAAGCTTACTCATCCCGACCGGGTCTACTGGCCGGGCGAAGGCGTCACCAAACAGGGGCTCGCCGATTATTATGCCGAGGTCTGGCCTCGCATTGAGCCTTTCATCGTCAATCGCCCTTTGGCGTTGCTGCGCTGTCCGACCGGTATCGAGGGAGAATTCTTCTTTCAGAAACATGCATGGAAAGGGTTGAACGAGTATATTGTCGAAGTTCAGGACCCGAAGGACAAGGACGAGGAACCCTATATCAGCATCCGGGACTTCAATGGGCTGATCGGTCTGGTACAAGCGGGGACACTGGAAATTCACCCTTGGGGTTCAACGCTCAAGAACTGGGAGCTGCCCGATACGCTGACGATGGATCTCGATCCGGGCGAAGGGGTATCCTGGCCGCGCGTGATTGAAGCCGCTACCGAGACCCGGGAACGTCTGGAAAAACTGGGATTGACGACCTTTGTCAAAACTTCCGGCGGGAAGGGTCTGCATGTGGTGGTGCCGCTGAAGCCGAAAGCTGACTGGGACACGCTGAAAAGCTTTACCAAGGCCATCGCCGACCAGATGGCTGCGGACAGCCCGGATCGTTATGTATCCACGATTTCCAAGGCCAAGCGCAAAGGCAAGATTCTTATCGATTATCTGCGCAATCAGCGCGGTATGACGGCCGTAGCCCCTTATTCTCCCCGCGCGCGCCCCGGTGCCGGAGTTTCCATGCCGCTCGCCTGGGAGGAAGTCACTCCGGCCATAGGCCCTGCGCATTTTACCATTCTCAACACGCCAACCCGGTTGGCTGCGCTGAAAAGCGATCCCTGGCAGGATTTTCGCAGTGCCGAAACGCCGCTGCCGAAAATGAAGAAGCAAGGCGGGTGACGACTAACAGCTGAAACGCGTCCGCCCTATGATTTTTTGCCTACGACTTCTTGCCTTCCTTGGCGAGACTCTTGCGCAACGCGTCCATGATATTGATCACATTCCCCCCGCTTGCCGGTTCCGTCTTCCGGGATTTCGGACTTGTTGCCGGTTTCTTCTTCTTTTTGGCAGTGATCATGGACTGAAGGTTTTTCTGTACAGGGTCCTGAAGGAAGTCCGGGTTCCAGTCTTCCGTCTTGTCCTTGATGAGCTTGCGGACCATCGAAAGCAGCTTCGTGTCCAGTTTGCCTTCCTCAATCGCTGAAAAATAGTCGTCGGCATTGCGCACTTCATCGCCGAAACGCAATGTCCACAGGACAATTCCCGGACCCCGCGGTTCGAGCAGCACGGCTCTCTCACGCCGGTACATGACGAGGCGGGCGAGACCGGAGACCGAGCTTTTTTCCATCGCCTCCCGAATGACCGAAAAGGCTTCCTGGCCCACCTTGTCGGAAGGAGCGAGATAATGCGGCTTGTCGTACCAGATCCAGCCGATGCTGTCGCGCGGCACGAACTTGTCGATGTCGATCGTTCTGGTGCTCTCTAGCGCCACGGCCTCAAGCTCATCCTCCTCAAGGACGATATAGCTGCCATCGTCCTTCTCGAACCCCCTGACCTCGTCGTCGTCGCGCACGGGCTTGTGCGTGACCGAATCCACATATCGGCTTATCACCCGGTTCCCGGTCTCGGCATTGAGGGTGTGAAAGCGCACTTTCTCGCTTTCGCTGGTCGCAGGCGTCAGTTCCACCGCACAGGTGACGAGCGAAAGTTTGAGATAACCTTTCCAGAAACTGTGGGGCACGATCTGATCCTCCGGAGAACAGGATAACCGGCTGGCGGCCAGATGGTTCCGGACCGGATTTGTACAAGCCGGGAACCAGTCGAGGTTCATCGTGGTTATCCGGCTGGAAGAATAAGATCGGGGTTTCCCATTGCTTGAAAAATCTCCCACCATGCCGCGAGTTGAAACGGAGGTCGCTCGGAACGGGTTGCTTCATATCAGCGACGCCGCGCCGGGTATCAAACGCCTGCGTTGCGGGACGGGGTTTCGATACGTCCGCTTTGACAGAAAGACGATCACCGATGCGGATCGGGACAGGATCGTCCGGCTTGCCATTCCGCCGGCATGGACCGATGTCTGGATATGCTGCGATGAACGTGGACATATTCAGGCCACGGGCCGCGATGCGCGCGGAAGAAAGCAGTATCGTTATCATCCGTCATGGATGGCGATGCAGGACGAAACGAAATTCTCGAGCCTGCCGGATTTCGCTCGCGCCCTCAGCCGGCTGCGCAAGGCTGTCGATGCCGATATGCGACGGCGCTCGCTCTGTCGTGAAAAAGTTGTCGCCACCGTCATCTGGCTGATGGACCGGCTGCTGCTGCGTGTCGGAAATCCCGACTATGCGCGCAGCAACAACAGTTTCGGCGCAACCACGCTGCGCAACCGGCATCTGCGCGATGATGGCACGGGCCTGCGGCTGGTCTTCACCGGGAAGTCGGGCAAAATGTGGAGCCTGAAACTTTCCGACAAGCGGATCGCCCGTATTGTTCGCTCCATACAGGAACTGCCGGGACAGCAGCTGTTTCAATATGTCGATGATGCAGGAAACCGCTGTGCGGTTACTTCGCAGGATATCAACGACTACCTGCGAACGATCATGCAGGCTGACTTTACGTCCAAGCATTTCCGGACATGGGCTGCAACGGCAGCAGCGCTGGAGGCGCTTTGCTGCATTGAGCTGCCTGACAGTGAGAGTGGAAAAAAGCGGACGCTGAACGGTGAAATCGACAAGGTTGCGCAACGGCTCGGCAATACGAGGGCGGTGTGCAGGCAGTCCTATATCCATCCCGCCGTTCCCGAACACTGGCTGGCCGGTGGGTTGGCATCAGAGGTAGAGGCGGCTTCGGCCATCCGGCTGATGGCTCCCGAACTGAACAGTGCGGAACGACGCACCTTGAAGTGGCTGCTTTCCCTTGAGAAGGCACATCCATGACGCGCTCGGCCTGCCGCGTCGGGCTGGCGTCAAACCAGAATGCCGGACGTTGAAGCTGCCCGTTGGAAAGCGAGCCTTGCATCTTCTGTACTGGTAATGTCGTGCGAGCACAGAAGGCAGGCTTTGATAGCGGCCCCGAGGCTGTTCAGTTCAAACCGGTTCCATTGGGATAACAATATGTTCTCCGCATCCGCTACCGTTCGTACTGACTGCGTGATGCCGTCGGCAATTTCGATGATGACGGCGTCATCCCAGTGCACCTGTTCCATGGCGGGCTCCTTCATGCAATGAACCCGGCAGAAGTATGAAAGTTCCGTAATTTGCCGCTTTTATCGATATTGGCAGGGTTTTTCTCAAGGCGAACGGTACTTGATATTTTAAATAAGAGACTTGTTTATTTCTGCGATAAAGCTAATTTTCATCAGAGTTTCTTGGTTGCGGAAGAAGAAATTCAATCATTGCTATAAGGAGGGAATATTCATGACCTCGATAAAGCAGCGTATGATTCAATTCGCGTTGATGTTGGGGCTTGTTTCCCTTGGCTCCATTGATGTTTCAAATGCCCAGTTCCTGGACTCTTTCAGGCCGCGAAATACAGTAACGGCAGACGTCATTACCCGGACGCCGGTCGGCACCCGTGTCGAGCTTACGGGGTCGATCAAAAGCAATGTCCGAAGAGCCGAGTATGTTTTTCAGGACCGCACCGGAAGAACGAGGGTCCGGATTGAGCGGGAAGTCTGGCGCGGACGAGAAATAAGCACAAGGAATGTAATCGAAATCCGGGGCCGCGTCGAAAACGACGTCAGGGGCAGGTTCATCGACGTATATTATTTCAAGGTCATCAAATAGCTGCCTTCAACGGTGCCTCATGCAGGAGCTGCCATGTTTAGAATGGGTGGGAAGTATCAGCATTTTGTTCACGGCAACGGCTGCGGTTGCTCCAACCCGATATTGCAGCAGGTTTCCCGGCGGCTGGATCGGCTGTCCCGAAGGCATTTCCTGACGGGCGTGGCAGCGGCAGTCGGCGCAACGATGGTTGCGGATCGCTCCGTCGCGCAATCAGCGAAGGTTTTGCTGACGCGGGCAAGGCTTTTCGACGGCAAGGCGGATACGCTGAAGTCTGGGGTACAGGTTCTGGTCGAAGGCAATCGCATTGCGGCTGTCGATATGTCGAACAGCGCTCCGCCCGATGGAGCGACGGTCATCGATTGCGGCGACCGTGTGCTGATGCCGGGGCTGATCGATGCGCACTGGCATGCCATATATGCGGCGGTGCCGCTTCCGGTTCTGCTGGAAGGTGATCTTGGTATTATTTTCGCCGCATCGACGGCGGAGGCGGAAAGAACGCTTCTGCGCGGCTTCACGACGGTGCGCGATATGGGCGGGCCGACTTTCTCGTTCAAGCGCGCGATCGATACCGGCATTATCAGCGGGCCGCGTATCTTTCCGGCAGGCGCGATGATAACGACGACCGGTGGCCACGGCGATCTCCGGTTGCCCACGGAAATACCGCGTGATGGCGGCAAGCTCAGCACCAGCGAGTTGATGGGCGCTTCGGCCATAGTCGATGATGCAGGCAGCTTGAAACTTCGTGTGCGCGAACAATTGTTGCAGGGCGCATCGCAGATCAAGATCGTTGCTGGCGGCGGCGTGTCCTCGCCGCGCAGTCCGCTGGATATGTCCACATTCAGCGAAGACGAGATACGCGCTGCGGTCGATGTGGCAAGGGACTGGAACACCTATGTCACGGTTCATGCCTATGCGCCGAATACAGTCCAGCGATCCATACGTGCGGGTGTTTCCTGTGTTGAACACGCGCATCTGATGGACGAGGAAACCGCGCGGATGATTGCGGAAAAAAATGTCTGGTTGAGCACCCAGCCTTTCCTGACGATGGACGATGCTGCATCGCAGACAGGCCCCGGTGCCGAACGAATTCAGCAGCTTTTCGCAGGTACGCCGCGAATTTATGAATTTATCCGTAAATACGGGATCAAGACCGCCTGGGGTTCCGACGTTCTGTTTTCCCCCGAATTGACCCCGCGCCAGAATTTCATGCTGACTCACTTGAGCCGTTGGTACTCGAATGCAGAGGTGCTTCGTGCGGCCACATCGGTCAATGCCGAACTTCTCGCGCTTTCCAATCTGCGCAATCCCTATCCCGGCAAGCTCGGTCTTATAGAGCACGGTGCTTTTGCCGATCTTCTGGTGCTGAACGAGAATCCGCTCGACGACATTCATGTGCTGGAAAAGCCGGAAGAAACGCTGGCGATCATCATGAAGGATGGGCAGATTCACAAGAATACCCTGAAATCATAAGCTCGTTTCGTCCTCGGGTCAGGGAGGTCCTATGCTGAAAGCTGGCAATGCAGCCCTGATCCTGATCGCGGGATGCGTGCTGATTGCAATGCTCCATTATGGCAGCGCGGTCTTTGCGCCGGTCGTTTTCGCGCTGTTCATCATCATGCTCGTCTGGCCGATCCAGCGGGCACTTTCGTTGATCATGCCGCGCTATGTTGCATTGGCGATCACTTTTCTTCTGGTCGTCTGTCTTCTGCTCGGTTTTGGATGGCTGATCGCCTGGACAGTCGGGCAGGTGGGACGCCGGATAGTGATCGACGCAGTGCGATACCAGTTGCTCTATGAACAGCTCAGAACCTGGCTCGACGGGCATGGGATTGCCGCATCGGTCCTGTTGTCGGAGAATTTCAGCGTCAGCTGGACTTTGCGAACGCTCCAGACGATAGGAAGCCGCCTCAACAATACGTTCAGCTTCTGGATCGTGGCGCTGGTCTATGTACTGTTGGGGCTGGCGGAAACCGAGGAGTTCGGGGCGCGGATCAGGCAGTTGAAAGATCAGGCGGCTGCGACCGCGTTTCTGCGCGCCAGCCGGTCGGCAGCAGCCAAAATCCGGTTCTACATGGTGCTCAGGGCGCTGATGAGCATTGCGACGGGTTCCTTCGTCTGGCTCCTGACCTGGCTGGTCGGTCTGCCATTTGCCGAAACGTGGGGATTTGTAGCGTTCATTCTCAATTTCATCCCGTTTCTCGGGCCGCTGGTCGCCACCCTCTTGATTACCGCCTTTGCGTTCACGCATTTTGCCAACTGGCAGATGGCGCTCATGGTCTTTATCGGTCTGAACATCGTGCAGTCCGTCATTGGAAGCGTGATCGAGCCCCGGCTGACGGGAAAGACGATTTCCCTGTCCCCCTTCGCAACGCTCTTTTCCGTTTTCGCATGGGGTTCCCTGTGGGGCGTCTTCGGAGCGTTCATCGGCGTACCGATCACTATCGTTGCCCTGACTTTCTGCGCGCAATACTCCGCCACGAGCTGGTTTGCGGAAATATTCGGCTTTTCTCGCGAGCAGCTTTGAAAGTTGTGGGATAGAAATTGCTATCCGGCACCCGTCCCATATCTTGACCTTTCAAGATGCGGCCTATGTATTCTGCGGTAAAGCGCATCATCCAAATGGGAAGGATATTTCGATGAGAATGATCCTGTACAGCGTCGTGACGATGGCCGTAATAGGAGCCACCGCCAGCGGGTGCACGACAGATGAACGAAGAACAGCCGGCTATGGTCTCGGCGGCGCCGCTATTGGCGGTCTTGCCGGAGCGGCCATCGGTGGCGATACACGCGGCGCGCTGACCGGCGCAGCTATCGGTGCAGCAGCAGGCACGCTGGTGGGCGTCGCCCAGACCCGCAACGGTGTGCAGTACTGCCGTTATCGCGATCGCCACGGCCGCGTTTTTGAAGCACGCTGCCGCTAGAGCATATCTCCCGAAAGCGGGAACCGGAAATACTCCAGAACGCTATGAAACACTGATTTCCGGATCCGCCCTTGAGGGGACAAGGATGCTGCGCGGTCGCTCCGGCACCGTGCATCCGTTATGGAGCGCCTCTTGATCCGATTGCATCAAAAGGCGCTCCAAAAGACTGTTTGAATGGCATTTTTTCCCGAACCGTGTCGCCTGATCTTGTGGTGTCCGCATGGACCGCCAGACAGACATTGGCGAAGCGGTTTGGCTTGTGAGTTTGTGGTTCTTTGTTACTTGGAGGGAAACATGAAACTGCATTCATTAACCGCTATTCTTGCATTCACCGCCTTCTTTTCCGTCGCAACCGTTGCCGAGACTGTTCCCGCATTCAGCCAGAGCCGCTCGGCTACCGTAGGCGTGCGGATCAACAACGGTCACAGAATACGTTGCTCCGATGGCGTCAGACTCCTCAGGATGCGCGGCTTCCGCAACGTTCGCGCCCTGGATTGCCGCGGCAGCCACTTTCTTTACCGGGGTGACAGGCAGCGCAGAACCTACGACGTCACGGTTCGGGCCAGAGACGGCAGAATAACCAATGTTCGCCCTGTGAGATGGCGTCGCTGATCCTTGCGGCGTCATCATTTTTGGTTATCAAGAAAGGAACACTGCTGTGTCGGAACTGGTCGTTATTGGGTTTGATACCGTCGGAGAGGCGGACGCCGTGCTTTTGAAGCTCAACCAGCTTCAAAAGGAATATCTCGTCGATCTCGAAGACGCTGTGATCGTCGTTCGTGACGAACAAGGCAAGGTTCATCTCAAACAGAAGTACAATATGCTCGCCATGGGCGCAGGGTCGGGATTGCTTTCCGGTGCGATATGGGGCGGACTGGTCGGGCTTATATTCCTCAACCCGCTTGCCGGCATGGCTCTTGGCGGGGCGGTGGGAGCCGGGGCAGGAGCCTTGTCGGGTTCGCTCGCCGACTACGGGATCGATGACAAGTTCATCGTGTCGCTTGGTGAGACAATTCCGGAAAACTCGTCGGCCCTGTTTGTCCTCCTGCGCAAGATTCAGTGGGACAGGGTCATGGCGGATTTCCCTGACCTGCGGGGCAGGGTGTTGAAAACATCCTTGTCTGTTGAGCAGGAAAAACGCCTGAAGGAAGCGCTGGAAGGAGCGTTGCCGGCAACCTCGTAACATGGCGCTGCCGAGACCCGTCTTGACAGCATTTTGCAGTCAGGTGGAAACGCCCGACGCGGAAGAAATGCGAAAAGACAATCAGGTAGAGCGGAAGGGCGAACCCATGTGAGCGCATTCGGTTCTATCGAGCGAGGGCGTGAATTGAAGCAGGTTTTCATCCTCGCACTTGTTTTGCTTGCCACCGCGGGATGCGCCGGTAACAGGGCTGTCACCGGGCTGGGAAGGGATGTGGCGGGCGAGACCCATTCCGGCGCGGTGGTTCCCTTCGCTGTTGCGACGGTTCGGGAGCGTATAGACGATCCAGCTATTGCCTATTCCCGCGACAGATCCCAAACGCTGAAACTCTCGACCATAGACGTCCATATTCCTGAAATGCACCGTCCGGGAAATGTTGAAACATCATCGGTGAACCCCGATCCCCGCCGACATTTCATGGCGTCAAACTATGTGCCGTTGCCGGACCGGCGCGCAATGGTCGCCGAGCTGAACCGGCGTCTGGCGAACCGCCCCGCCGCGCAACGCGAAATATTCATTTTCGTCCACGGCTATAACAACAACTTTGCCGAAGGACTGTTTCGCAATGGGCAGATCGTTCACGACTATGGCGTCACATCGGTGCCGGTTCATTTTTCGTGGGCATCCGCCGCGTCGTTTACGCGATACCTGTATGACCGCGACAGCGCCATCATCGCGCGCAGGGGATTGGCGGAAACGTTAGCGCTGGCGGCGCAGACCAAAGCCAACGGCATCGTCATCGTCGGCCATTCCATGGGCGCGGTGGTCGTAATGGAAGCCTTGCGAACGCTGTCTGGCGACAAGCGCCGCGACGTGCTGAAACGCATCAAGGGTGTGCTTCTTGCTGCCCCCGATCTCGATCCCGATCTTTTCCGCAGCCAGATTGACGATATCGATTATCTGCCCCAGCCCTTTACCATCATCGTATCCCGACGCGACCGGGCGCTGGACATCTCCCGGAGGCTGGCCGGTGGAGCGCCGCGGGTCGGCAGTGGTTTCGACATTGCTTTCCTGCAGAACAAGAATATTCAGGTTCTTGATATTTCCGAAGTCGACAGCGGCGGCCACAGCCTGTTTGCAAGTTCAAATACGCTGATCAAGTTTCTGGGCTCGGGCCATCTGCTGCGCAGGCTTATCACGGACGAATATGCAGGCATGGACGATACATTCCTCGCAGCAGGCCAGGGTACTTTCGAGCAGGCCTCGCTGGCTCTTCACCTGCCTGCACGTGTGATTGACCGATTGGCTATCCGCTAGAGAAGATAATGCGGGGAAACAAATAGTTAGAGCGTTCTATTGTCCAGCGAAAATGCGGATTGCTCAAAAAATGAACACGCTCGCATCCGTCATGACCCTTTATCCATATAAACTCGACTATGGGTTATTTTGCGGTGTTCTATTGAATCAAGTTGACGGACGTATCAATCAAGTCTCTAATTAAGCTTGTCTACGGTGATGTGTGGGGTTATCCTGCCTCAATATTGCATTCTGCCTTCGTTTTATTGCTCGACATCGATAACGCATCGAAATCTACGGGAACGCAGAGGTGGCAAGCATTCATGAGCAAGGGTTGGCATGCCGAGCTTGAACTGGGGTTCGAGCATAGTCATGAAGTGACGCGCCTGATGCGGCGTCGCCACGTTGGGCCGCTCGCGGTGCAGCAACCCTTCTATCCCGAGAAAGACGGAAGCGCACATGTCTATCTTCTTCATCCGCCCGGTGGTGTTGCGGGTGAGGATGTCCTTGATATTTCCTGTTTTCTCGGGCCGGGCTCCAAAGCCGTCCTGACGACGCCGGGCGCTACCAAGTTCTATCGCAGCGACCGGGGCCGCAGTATCCAGACCACGCGGATCAATGTGGGTGAGGGTGGCGTATGCGAATATCTCCCGCAGGAAACAATCGTTTTTGATGGCGCGAAGGCTTCCATAAGCACGCATGTCTCCCTGAGCGGAGACGCAGTTTATCTTGGGTGGGACATTGTCAGTCTCGGACGGCCCGCCTGTCGGGAGAATTTCGATGCGGGCGAGCTTCGCCAGAGGGTCGAAATATTTCGGGACGGAAGGCCGATCTGGTTCGAGCAGTTTCGCCTTCAAGGTGCCGACCAGGCAATGAATGCGGCCTTTGCATTCTGCGCCAGTCCCATCGTCGCAACGATGGTTTATGCCGGTCCGGCGCATGAAAACACACTTCAGCGCATTCGCGAAGCACTCGGCGATGCAGGAAAAAATCTCTTTTCGGTATCGCAGCTCGAGCGGGTGATCGTCTGTCGCTATCTCGGTGGACGCATGTCGGAAGCCAAAGCACTGTTTCGCAAAGCCTGGGAAGTCATCCGCGAAACCGGATTGGGAAAACCGGCGGCTGCACCACGCATATGGGCAACATAATGACTTTGAGAGGGCCTACAAATGGAACTATTGCCACGTGAAAAGGACAAACTTCTGATTTTCACCGCAGCACTGGTTGCGGAACGACGAAGGGCCAGAGGGCTGAAACTCAATTATCCCGAAGTCGTGGCTTTCATCTCCGCCGAAATTCTGGAGGGAGCCCGCGACGGCAAGACGGTTGCGGAACTCATGTCCTACGGAGCCACCCTGCTCACCCGCGATGAGGTGATGGAGGGGGTGCCCGAAATGATCCATGACATTCAGGTGGAAGCCACCTTTCCGGACGGTACCAAGCTTGTGACCGTTCACAATCCAATTCCGTAGAACATCTCCCGCACTGCCGGGAACGTTTGGGCTTTTGCTTTAACGCGCATCTTGAACATATCGGGATGCGCTTGAGGAGACGATCATGATACCGGGTGAATATTTCATCGAAGACGGGACGATCGAACTCAATGACGGTCGTGAAACCCGCGTCATCGCCGTGGCGAACACTGGCGACAGGCCGATACAGGTCGGGTCGCATTATCATTTCTACGAGACGAACGAGGCTCTTGACTTCGACCGGGAACGGGCGAGGGGCTTCCGCCTCAATATTCCGGCTGGGACCGCCGTGCGGTTCGAGCCCGGGCAGGACCGTGAAGTCGAACTGGTCGCGCTGGCTGGTGACCGCGAGGTCTACGGCTTCAATGCAAAAATCAACGGGAAGCTGTAGGAGGGGGAGATGGGGACCATCTCAAGACAAGCCTATGCAGAACTCTATGGCCCGACAAAGGGCGACCGTCTGCGGCTGGCCGATACGGAACTTATCATCGAGATCGAGGACGACCGCTGCATCTATGGCGAGGAAGTGACCTTCGGCGGCGGCAAGGTTATCCGCGATGGGATGGGGCAGGGACAGAGACCTGCGGCCGAAACAGCCGATCTCGTCATCACCAATGTCATCATCCTCGACTACTGGGGCATCATCAAAGCCGATGTCGGCATCAAGAACGGTCGTATTTCGGGGATCGGCAAGGCCGGAAATCCCGATATCCAGCCGGGCGTCGATATAGTCGTCGGTCCCGCCACAGATGTCATCGCGGGCGAGGGCAAGATCCTCACCGCCGGCGGGATAGACACGCATATTCACTTCATTGCGCCGCAGCAGGCCGAGGAAGCGCTGGCGAGCGGCACCACGACGCTGGTCGGCGGCGGAACAGGGCCGACGGTCGGCACGCTCGCAACCACGGTTACACCGGGGCCATGGGCCATCCACCGCATGCTGGAAGCCGTGGAGGCGCTCCCCATCAATGTGGGACTGCTGGGCAAAGGCAATGCCAGCAAGCCCGAACCCCTCCGCGAGCAGATAAGGGCCGGAGCTGTCGGGCTGAAGCTCCACGAGGACTGGGGAACGACGCCCGCCGCCATCGATAATTGCCTGAACGTGGCCGACGAGGAGGACATCCAGGTCGCCATCCATACGGATACGCTGAACGAAAGCGGGTTCGTCAAGGATACCTTTGCCGCGATGAAGGGCAGGACCATCCACAGCTTCCATACGGAAGGCGCCGGTGGCGGTCATGCGCCCGATATCATCACGGCGGCGGGCGAAGAAAACATCCTGCCGTCTTCAACAAATCCGACGCGTCCCTACACCATCAATACAGTCGACGAACATCTCGACATGCTGATGGTCTGTCACCACCTCAGCCCGAAAATTCCCGAGGACGTGGCTTTCGCTGAATCCCGGATCCGGCGTGAAACCATCGCGGCGGAAGACATTCTCCATGATCTGGGCGTCTTCTCGATGATGTCGTCGGATTCGCAGGCCATGGGCCGCATCGGGGAAACCACCCTGCGCTGCTGGCAGACGGCCCACAAGATGAAAGTGCAGCGCGGCCCGCTCGGCGAAGACAGCAGCCGGAACGATAATTTCCGCGCCAAGCGCTATGTCGCCAAATATACGATCAACCCGGCGATCACGCACGGTTTTGCGCATGAGATAGGCTCGATTGAAGTTGGAAAGCGGGCCGATCTCGTATTGTGGAAAACGGAATTCTTCGGCGTGAAGCCAAGCCTCGTCATGATCGGCGGCATGATTGCAACGGCCCCGATGGGCGATCCCAATGCATCGATCTCAACGCCGCAGCCGGTCCATTACCGGCCGATGTATGGGGTCCTGGGGCGCGCGCTCGGTTCCACCGGCGTGACTTTCGTCTCGAAATCGGCGCTGGATGACGGCATCGGCGAAAAGCTGAAGCTGAACAAGCAGCTCGTTGCCGTGAAGGGCATCCGGAATATCCGCAAGAAAGACATGATCCACAACGGGCTGACGCCCAAACTGGAGGTCGATCCGCAGAACTATCAGGTGCGGGTGGACGGTGAATTGATCACGTGTGAACCGGCTGACGTCCTGCCGATGGCACAACGCTATTTCCTGTTCTAGAGCGCCCTCGTGTCCCTCGGGACTGCGCAAGGAAGCTCTACCTGTCGAAGCTGCGCATCGTGTTTCCGAAAATCGATTTCGATTTCGGGAGCCGATGCCGTAGCGGAGGAAATAGAGCATGTCTCCCGAAGGTGGAAACCGGTTTCGGGGTAAGGAAATGCGTAGAAACAAACGGATGGAGCATTTCCGACGCTTCGATTGAACGGGGAAATGCTCTGGATCAATATAGAAGGGAATACGTCCATGCAGCTCAATGCAATGCGGGATCATCCTTCTCTGGGATTTATCGACTGGACGCTGCGCGGCATCGGGCAGGTGGTGTTCCAGAACAACCCGCTATCCGGATTGGTCATTCTGTTCGCCATTCTGGTGAACTCCTGGATTTACGCGCTTGTCTGCCTGCTCGGGGTTGTGTCCAGCACGCTGACGGCAATCATCCTCAAGGCTGACAAGGGCCTCATCCGCGACGGCCTTTTCGGGTTCAACGGCGTTCTGGTCGCCCTTGCGCTGGTCGCCTTCACCAGTGAGGATTTCCGCAGCGGCGCAGTGCCGTCACCCGCAATGACGATTTACGTCATTTGTGCCGCTGCCTTGACCACCATGGCCTTCACCAGCATCGCCGCATTGTTGGGACCGCACAAGGTGGCGCCCCTGACAATGCCCTTCGTGCTGGTCGGCTGGCTGTTTCTGTTCGCCATTCTCAAATTCGATGCCATAGATGCGGGGCCGATGGCGAAGCCGGTTTCACCGGAGCAGTTTTCCTACGCCATTCCTTATGACCTTCCGACCTGGTACATGGGGATCGGCACGGCCATCGGGCAGATATTCTTTCAGGATAACTGGATCACCGGCTACATCATGCTTGTCGGCATCGCGATCCACTCCCGGGTAAGCGCCTTCATGGGCCTTCTGGGGGCGATAATAGGAGCGGTGATCGCCGCCACCTTCGGCGGTCCGGAAGGGGCCATTCGTGACGGGCTTTTCGGTTATAACGCGGCGTTGACGGCAATGGCGCTGGGCGGCTTCTTCCTTGTTTTCAGCTGGAGCAGCTTCCTCTACGCCGTCTTCGGCGCCGTCGTGTCCACCTGGGTCTGGGCCTCGGTCGCGATATTCCTGAAACCGATCGGAATGCCGGTGCTGACCTCGACATTCGTGATTGTGACCTGGATCATGCTGATCGGCCAGTATGCTTTCAAGGCTCTGGTGCCAGTTGCTCCGGCGGATGCGACCACGGCGGAAGAAAATCTCGAACGATACAGGCATACGCTCCGGTCACGACCGGAATAGGCGGCTGTATTGTGTTTCGTGCCAGGCGCTGGCCATGGCCAGCGCGGGTGCCGTGTTGCCGATTTCATCGTCATTGAGCGTGCGGGCCTTTTCGACGGCGCGCTCGATCTTCGCTGCGCCGGCGATAAGTATCCTCTGGCCTGCCGTATGACCGAGCGGCACGAGACGGATTGCGGCCATGATCTGGCTTTCAACCACGCTCCACATAAGGCCGCGCAGGGCATCGACGGGCGCGATATTCCAGTGACACGCTGCAATCGCAAAGGCCGCCGGATAGGTCGCGCGCTGGTCCGAAGCGAAGCTGCGGGCCCGCTCGACACCAAGTTCCGACAGCAATGTGAGCAGGGACTCGCCCATCCGGCGGTCCTCCAGTTCAAGTTCACTGCTTTCGCGGCTTGCTCCAAGCCAGTCGTTCAGACGATGGAATTCGGCCTCATTGTACTGCATCAGCGCCGAAACCATTCGCCAGAAAATAGCGCCGTCAAGTGCGGCGTAGCTGTGCTCCAGAAGGCCGAATACCCATCCGGCACAGCTTTCCTCATTCGTAACCGTTCCCGAATGGACGGCCCATTCGAGGCCGCGTGAATAGGAAAAAGCACCCACCGGCTGGCTGGGACTGACCAGCCGCATGAGATGCAGCATGGGCAGCGCCGGAGAATGCGCGGGCATTTCCGGCACCGGCCCATCGTTTGGCATTTCAGGTTCAGTATTTCTCTTCGAATGATCCAGCAAGATGACGCTCACATCATCCTGCCATCAGGTAAAGTCCGCTGAGGGCCGCAAAGCCGCCAGCCACTCGCATTGCCATCTGCCCGCCGGATCCCTGCAGCGCGCGTCCGGCTGCAAGCCCTACGCCAATGCCCGCCGCGTGAAGCAATGCGGTCGCAAGCGCAAAACCGGCACCATAGGAAAGAAACGCAGCGCCGCCGATTTCTCCGCCATGCGCATAGCCATGGAAAAATGCGAAGAACCCGACGATAAGTGCAGCAGCCGGGGTCGATGCACGGAATGCCACGGCTACGAGAAGGCCGAGCACGATAACGGATGCGAGGATGACGGGTTCCACATAGGGGATCGGCACGCCGCCGAGGGCAGCTACGAAGCCCAGCAGCATGACGCCCACGAAACTCAACGGAACGGCGATGAGCGCGCGCCCGCCAAGCATGGAGGCCCAAAGACCGACGGCGACCATGGCAAGTATATGATCGGCGCCGGACAGGGGATGGGTAAAGCCCGCCGCAAATGAACCGTGTTCGGCGGGGTTGAGATGCGCGAATGCGGGGCTTGCCATCACTGAAAACAGTGCGGCGGCAAGAAGAAATGTCCTTTTCATTTTCGCTTCCTTTCAACAACAATGGTTATGCTTAGAAGGAACCAAACACAGACCCGAGCACGAAGACGACGGCGAGCGATATGATCACACCGACAATCACGGTCATGACCATGTCGAAATAGCTTGATGCGTGGGTCTGCTTGCTGATCTGCAGGAGCAGAAGCACCGTACCGTTATGAGGCAGAGCGTCCAGCGTGCCAGCGCTGAGCACGGTGAGGCGGTGCATGAGGTCGGGGCTTATCCCATACTGGATCGCAAGTCGCATATATTCATCGCCCAGCGCGTTGAGCGCTATGGCCATGCCGCCGGATGCGGTCCCGGTGAGAGCCGCGAGAGCATTCATGGCGACAATCAATGAGACGAGAGGACCGCCCGGCACCTCAAGCGCCGCATCCCGAACCACGGTAAAGGCGGGCATGGCGGCCACGACCGCACCAAAGCCGACGAGGCTTGCTATGGTGAGGATCGGCAGGACCGAGGAGTTGGCCCCGGCGTCGAGGCTTTCCCGGATTGCCCGCAGCCGGTTGAAATTGACCACCAGCAACGTCACGATGGCCGCTGCCAGCGCAATAAGGACCGCCCACAGGCCGATCGAAGAACCGACGTCGATATTCCATGGCTCCTGCTCGAGAAACGAGAAATCGACACGGGGCAGGATGATCAGCGCCATCAGGAAATTGACGACGATGACGACTAGCAAGGGCAGGAGAGCAAAGAAGAAGGGTGGCAACGCCGCCGCACGCGCTCCGTGTTCGAACTCGGCCGGGTCGAAGTCACCCGAGAGGGTCGATTGTTCCCTGAGTTTCTCTGTGATTTCGACATCGCCCGTGTCATCGACATAGTTTTCGCCCGCAGCCCGCGCCTTGGCTTCCGCGCGCTGCAGCCACCACATGCCGAAGACCAGCGTAATGATGGAGGCGATGATGCCCAGTCCCGGCGCCGCGAATGTCGTGGTTTCGAAATAGGGCATCGGAATGGCGTTGTTCGTGGAGGGCGTGCCCGGCATTGCCGACATGGTGAAGGTGAAGGCGCCAAGCCCGATGGCCGCAGGCATCAGGCGCGCCGGAATGTTGGCCGCCTTGAACATTTCCCGCGCCATGGGCACGAGAACGAAGAAGGCGACGAACACGCTGACGCCGCCATAGGTGACGACTGCCGATGCAAGCACGACGGAAAGCATCGTGCGCTTCACACCCAGTTTCTCCGTCAGATATCGTGCAATGGATGTAATGGAGCCGCTGTCATCCATCAGCTTTCCGAAAATGCCGCCCAGCAGGAAAAGCGGAAACCATCGGCTGACGAAGCTGGCCGTTCCGCCCATGAAATTCGATGTCCAGTTGGCCAGAAGGGGCTCGCCGGAGAGAAGCGCGACAAGCAGCGCCGCCACCGGCGAAAGCAGAATGACGCTCCAGCCGCGATAGGCAAACCACATGAGCAGGGCTAGTCCGAGTAGTATTCCAAGCAAACCCATGCAATCTGACCCCTCAGTCGATTTTGGAAAGAATGCGTCCGGAATTTTTCGATGAAACTACTTTAGATGAAATAATTCAAGCACTATAATAAAAATATGATATCGCACAGATGACAAGTCTTCCTAATCTGCACAAAGAATGCCTATACTGCCTCCTGTTCAGTTGAGCGGCCCTGCCTGCGCGCAATCAGCTGTAATGCGGGGTGTCTGGCGCAAGGGCGGACATCTCTGCTTCATGGGGCAATTGCCTGCCTGATCGCCCGAGACATAAAGGACCTGCATGACGGAAGTCGTCGCAATCCCGTCTATCATGATCAATCTCGGGCTGGCGCTTCTGCTCGGTTGCGTGATTGGTCTGGAACGCCAGATCAAACAACGCCATTCCGGCCTTGTGACGCACGGCCTGGTGGCGCTGGGCGCTGCGGCCTATGCTTCGCTGCCCTATTCGCTCGGCCTTGGTAGTGACCTCCGAATGGGGTCGCAGGTTGTGACAGGCATCGGCTTTCTCGGCGCGGGGCTGATTATCAAGGACGGTGCGAGCATCAAGGGGCTGAGTACCGCAGCCACGGTCTGGAGCACTGGCGCGGTTGGCGTTCTGACCGGTTACGGGATGTGGCTGCTCGCCATCGAAACGGCCTTTTTCATCGTCTGCCTTAACATTTCGCTGCCAAGGATCGCGGTGCTCGTGAACCGCTATTCCTTCGTCGAACCCGAGAACGAGCAGTTTTATCTCGTGAAATTCCGGTGTCCTTCGGAAAGCGAGATTCCGGTCAGGGCGCTGCTGATCCAGACGCTCGATCTGAAGAAACTCCGCTTCCACGCGATCCGGAGTCACCACATCGAAGGAAGCAACGAGACCGAAATAGAGGCGACGCTGTTCGCGGGCAAGGAAGATGACCGGCTGGTCGAAGCGCTGGTAGCGCAGATGAGCCTGCGTTCCGGCATTACCTCGACGAGCTGGCTGAAACTGGAAGACGGCGATTGGTGATCCGCCATCTGGTTTTATTGCAAGCGGACTATACTATTATATCGAAACATGCACATACTTTCACATTCGCAGTAACGTCCTCCTGTTGACATTGAGGGGTCCGCAATGGACATCCAGCAACTGCAATTAATGGAACGAAAGACTGTCGAACAGAGAAAATGGAAAGGTTTTCTCGGTATCGGCATTCTGCTTTTTGCGGGTGGAATACTCTGCCTGTTCTTGCCCGCAATCTCGGACTTTGCAGCCAGCACCATGTTCGGGCTGGTGCTGATAGCCATCGGCGTCGTCAAGATAATCCAGTCGCTCTGGATCAAGAGCTGGGCAGGTTTCGTCTGGCAGGAACTGTCCGGCGTGGTGGAGCTTATAGGCGGGATCATGATCTATCTGAACCCGCTCAAGGGCGCGCTCGCCATCACCCTGCTGATTGCAATCGTCGTGTTTGTCCATGGTTTCCTTCAACTGGCGCTGTCCTGGAAAATCAGGCCCGCAGGCGGCTGGTGGTGGTTTACCCTGTCCGGCCTCATTGCCTGGTCCGCCAGCGCGGCACTGGTGGCGAAATGGCCTTTGACGCGTGACCTGCCGTCCGGATCAATCGCTGGAATTGCGCTGATGATCGCGGGTGTTGCCTATATCGGAATAGCCCTGAGTACCCGAAATGCGTGAGTGATCGACCGATGCCGTCCCGGAGGGAGGACATGCAATTGAAGAAGTCTCTCGTTCGTCGTTCTGTTACCGCTGCCCTTGTAACGATGCTCTGGGCCTTGCCCGTGCAGCCCGGTCTCGCCCAGCAGGCTCCCGCTGGCGGAGCGCCTCCCGTGGTCGTGCGCAAAGTGGAATTGGCGCCCGCAACCGCGCCGTTTCGTTTCAACGGGCAGGTGGAGGCGATTGAAGCGGTCGATATTCAGGCCCGGATCACGGGTTTCCTGAAGGAAAAGGCGTTTGAACAGGGATCGGCGGTCAAGGCAGGCGATCTCCTTTTCGAAATCGAGCCGGATCAGATGCAGGCGGCGGTCATGTCCGCGGAAGCACAGGTTGCGCGGGCGGAAGCCGCCCAGAATGCCGCACGGCAAACACTCTCCCGAACGCGGACCCTCGCCAACCGGAATACTGTTTCGCAAGCCGCTCTCGATGATGCGCAGGCCGCGTTCGACATTGCCACGGCGGATGTGCGGAACGCCGAAGCCGCGCTCAACAATGCCCGGCTCAATCTCTCCTATACGCAGGTCAGATCGCCGATTGACGGGACGATAGGACGTTCGCTCTTCACAGTGGGCAATCTGGTCGGCCCGAGCATGGGGCCGCTTGCACGCATCGTGCAGCTTGATCCCGTGCGGGTTGTGTTTTCCATCCCGGACCGCGCGCTGATCGCCATTCGCCAGAAGGAAGCGGGAGGTGGCACGGTCAGCCCGGAAAGCTTCAAGGTGAGCCTGACGCTTGCCAATGGTACGCAATATGGCGAACGCGGGACCATCCAGTTCATCGACAATGAGGTGAGCGCGCAGACCGGCACAGTGGCGGTGCGGGCGCTGTTTGCCAATCCGAACCATATTCTGGTTCCCGGGCAGGTGGTTGCCGTCAATCTCATGGATGAAACGGCCGGTGAATTGCCGGTGGTCCCCATGGGGTCCGTGTTGCAGGACCGGCAGGGCAAATATGTCTATGTTCTCAACGAAGGAAACACGGTTTCCCGACGACCCATCGTGACGGGCACACGCATTGACAATGGGTGGTCGGTCACGGATGGCCTCAAGGCCGGTGAAACGATTGTCGTCGAGGGCTTGCAGCGCATCGCAGACGGGCAGGCCGTATCTCCTCTTGACCCGATCCCCGGCAGTGCAGGGGTGGGGCAATGATTTCCGAGCTATTCATAAGGCGAACCCGCCTCGCAATCGTCATCTCGATCATCATTTCCATCGCCGGTGCGATTGCGATCTTTTCATTGCCTATCCAGCAATATCCGCAGATCACGCCGCCGACGGTCAATGTATCGGCCTCCTATCCGGGCGCGAGCGCGGAGGTGATCGCCGATGTCGTCGGCGGACCGCTGGAAACGGCAATCAACGGTGTCGATGGCATGATGTATATGTCGTCCACCAGTTCCAATGCCGGGCAGTATTCGCTGTCCGTCACTTTTGAAGTGGGGACCGACCCTGAACTGGCGCAGATCAATGTCCAGAACCGCGCGCAGCTGGCGATCTCCCGTCTGCCCGCAGCGGTGGCGCAGCAAGGCGTGTCGGTCCGGTCCCGTTCGCCGGATTTCGTGTTGGCCATAGCGTTCTACTCACCGGACGACAGCCTGAACGCCCTTGAAATCACAAATTTCGCCACGACCACGATTGTCGATGCGCTGGCCCGCGTACCCGGCGTCGGCGAGGCGAATGTCGTGGGCGCGTCCGAATATTCGATGCGCGTCTGGCTCAATCCGCAGCGCATGGACGCGCTCGGCATAACGGTCGATGAGGTTTCGGCCGCGATCCAGCGCCAGAATATCCAGGCGACGCTCGGTCAGGCTGGCGCGCCGCCCATGCGCGTGGGGACCGAGCTTCAATATACGCTGGTGGCCGAGGGGCGGCTTCGCGATACGGAGGAGTTTGGAAACATCGTCGTTCGTACCGGGGCCGACGGTGCGAAAGTGTTCCTGCGCGACATCGCGCGTCTGGAACTGGGCGCACGCAACTATGCTTCGAGAGCAAGTTTTGCCGGTCATGAATCGGCTATGCTGCAGATCAACCAGTCGCCCGGCGCCAATGCGATCCAGACCGCGACAGCCGTGGAGGCAGAGCTTGAACGCCTGTCGTCGAGATTTCCGGCGGGGCTGCAATATCATGTCGTCTATGATGCGACACGGTTCGTCGAGGCGAGCCTGCAACTGACCACTCGAACATTGTTCGAGGCTTTCGTGATCGTGCTCGCGGTCACATTCATCTTCCTTCAGGACTGGCGGGCGACGCTGATCTCGGCGCTGGCCATACCGGTCTCCATGCTGGGTGCGGTGGCGGTGCTGTTTGCGGTCGGCTATTCGCTGAACATGATCTCGCTGCTGGCTCTCGTCCTTGCCATCGGGCTTGTGGTGGACGATGCAATCCTGGTCGTGGAAAACGTCAAACATGTGCTGGAAGACGAGCCGGACATTCCGGTCATCGATGCGACGCGCAAGGCGATGCACCAGATCACCGGGCCGATCATTTCCACGACGCTCGTCCTGCTGGCGGTGGTCACGCCCACCGCTTTTCTGGAGGGCATCGGCGGACAGCTTTACAGGCAGTTCGCAGTCACGATCTCGTCGGCGCTGGTACTTTCCTCATTCGTGGCCCTGACGCTCAGTCCAGCGCTTGCAGCGTTTCTGCTCAGGCACGGGCAGCGCGGTTACCGCAGGGGTCCACTGGCGTGGTTCTCAAGCTCCATGGAGAAAACCCGCGAAGGCTACGGCAAGATCGTCGGTGTTCTGGTGAAGCACTGGGTCATACCGGTTGCAGGCGTCGTCGCCTGTTTTGCACTGGCCTATTTCGTCTTTGTCAATCTTCCCGCAACCTTCCTGCCCGATGAAGATCAGGGCGCTCTCTTTGTCGACATACAGCTGCCGAGCGCGGCTTCGCTCGACCGCACGAACCTGATCGTCGAGAATGTGCGCAAGACGCTGAGCGAAACCGAAGGCGTTCAGGATGTCATAACGGTGGCGGGGTTCAGCATCCTGCAGTCAACGAGCACGCCCAACAGCGCCATGGCCGTTGCCGCGCTTACGCCATGGGCGGACCGCGAGACGAGGGCATTGCAGCTCAACAGCATCGTCAACGGCCTGCGCGCGAAATTCTCGCAGGTTCCCGGCGCAAATGTTGCCGTATTCGCGCCGCCCGCAATCGCGGGCATGGGAGCGGTTGGCGGTCTCGATTTCCGGCTGCAGGCCTTGCAGGGCCAGCCTCCGCAGGAGATCGCGCAGGTGGTTGCCTCCTTGCTGGGTTCCATCAATCAGCGTCCCGAAATCGCTGGTGCGGCAACCACTTTCAACGCGAATGTCCCGCAGATCTATGTCGATGTCGACCGTTCCCGCGCCGAAGCCCTTGGCCTCAGCGTGTCGGATATATATGCGGCGATCGGTGCGAATTTCGGCTCGCGCTACGTCAATGATTTCACGCTGAACGGGCGCGTTTTCCAGGTCAACCTGCAGGCCGATTCCGACTTCCGCGCGCATAGCGAGGATATCCTCAAGCTCCATGTCCGCAACCGCAGCGGAGCCATGGTCCCGCTGCGGAGCGTGGTGTCGCTGACCACGGTTTTGGCGCCCTTCGTCATCACCCGCTACAATCTTGCAGCTTCGGCGCAGGTCAACGCCGTAACCGCTCCGGGTTCCAGCAGCGGGCAGGCCATGGCGGCGATGGAACAGGTCGCTTCGGAAGTCCTGCCGGAAGGCTATGGCTACGAATGGTCGGGACTATCCTTCCAGGAAAGAAGAAGCAGCGGTCAGGAGACGCTCATCTTCGCGCTTGCCTTCCTCTTCGCCTATCTCTTCCTTGTCGCCCAATACGAAAGCTGGGCCTTGCCGGCAGTCGTGATCCTGTCGCTGGGCGCTGCGCTTTTGGGGGCCGTCGCGGGCCTCACATTCTTCGGGTTGCAGAACAGCCTCTATGTGCAGATCGCGATGGTGTTGCTGA
The DNA here is from genome assembly GCF_040371715.1 of Brucella sp. NBRC 14130. NCBI lineage: Bacteria > Pseudomonadati > Pseudomonadota > Alphaproteobacteria > Hyphomicrobiales > Brucellaceae > Brucella > Brucella sp. NBRC 14130. Next base: position 506,210 of record NZ_BAABTE010000002.1, on the reverse strand, counting down.
TCGGGCTTGCCGCAAAGAACGCCATCCTGATTGTGGAGTTCGCCAAGGAACAACGCGAGGCCGGTCTGACGGCGGGGGAGGCTGCCCGTGCCGGTGCCGAACAGCGTTTTCGTGCCGTCATGATGACAGCCGTTTCCTTTATCCTCGGCATTCTGCCCCTCATCCTGTCGTCGGGCGCAGGCGCTGGCGCGAGACAGGCTGTCGGCGTCACGATCTTTGGCGGGATGGTGGCCGCCACAAGTCTGGGATTGCTTCTCACCCCCGGTCTCTACTTCGTCATTCAGCGACTGGCCGAGCATCTGCCCGAGCGCCTGGGCGGGCGGCCCGATGAGAAAAAGGATTCAGTTTCTGAAACCGTGCAAGAGTGAGATTTCCCACAGCTTCCGCTTCATTATTGCGATAGTGGGAACGCAACAGAAAACGAGAGCATGACCATGAAAGCCAGACAATTCTTGCAGATAGGGCTGATCGCAGCCAGTTTCGCCGTTCCCCATGTCGCAAGCGCCGAGGGAAAGACTGAATCTGAAAGGAACCTGCAGGCTTTTCCGGCCGCGCCGTCCGGTTCCTACCGCTATGTCATCCATCTTCCGCCGCTTGAAAAGGAACAGGATGCAAAAGTGGAAATCATCGCGGGGCGCAACGCAACAGTGGACTGCAATATAAGCTGGTTTGGCGGAAGTCTGACCCCGAGTACCGTTGAAGGCTGGGGCTTCGACTATTTCACCCTCACGGCAAGCGACCGCATGTCCGGCACGCTGATGGCCTGCCCGGAAGACAGCAAGCGAACCGATTTCGTGCCGGTGCGCGGCGAGAATTTCATGCTGCGCTACAATAGCCGCCTCCCGATTGTCATCTATGCGAAGGACGGTTTCGAAATCCGCTATAGAATCTGGAAGCCTTCGGAAGAAACCCACAATGCGGAGCGGGGATAGGCGTCGCGCTATCGCGCAAGCCGATCAATCCCGCTATGCCGTCATTATCCGGTAAATCGCGGGCAGAGCGAATGGCAGTTTCGACAGTCTGGCCACGAGCGCATAGTTTCTGCGGCCGAAAAGTGCGGGGAGATAGCTGCTGGCCTCGCGGTCGACCGTCACGGCAAAGACGTTGACGCCTCTGGCGCGCGCTTCTTGGACTGCCCTGCGGCTGTCCTCAAGGGCGAACCGGCCTTCATAGTGATCGACATCGTTCGGCTTGCCATCCGTCAGCACCAGCAGGAGCTTCTTGCGGTTGGGCTGTTCGGCAAGCTTTGCCGTTGAATGGCGGATGGCTGCTCCCATTCGCGTATAGAAGCCGGGTTTCAGCGCCGCAATGCGGTGTTCGACCGCCGGTCCGAAGGCTTCGTCAAAGTCCTTCGCCGTTTCGACCCGCACCCATGAACGGCGGCGCGAGGTGAAGGTCTGGATGGAACAGCGGTCGCCGCAGGCTGCAATGCCATTGGCCAGAACCAGAAGCGCCTCCTTTTCCACATCCAGCACGCGTCGATTGTCGATCCAAGCATCGGTGGACAGCGACACGTCGACCAGAATGGTAACCGCAAGGTCGTTTGCCTTGGGGCGGCTCATAAGGTGCACACGGTCGCTCCCCTGACCACCGGCGGCAAAGTCGCATCGCGAACGGACCACGGCATCAAGATCGAGATCATTGCCGTCAAGTTGCGCCCGCATCAATTCGCGGCCCGGACGCAGGATCTCAAACTGGCGGCGCACGCGTCGCACAAGGCTCATTGCTTCATCATCGAGTTCCATTGGCACGTCACGAGCTTGCGCGGGGGCAGCCAGAACGTGGCAATGATCCTGAAGATAGCTTGCCTTACGGTAGTCCCATTCCGGATAGGTCAATCCGGCGGTGAGAGCCGTTCGGTCGATGGCTTCCGGCGGCAGGTCGAGGTCGAACCGGAAACGGGCAGCAGGCCTGCCCTTGCGCTCACCCAGTGTCAGATCGTCAAGCTCATCGGCGGATTTGGCGTTCTGCTCGTCGCTATCGTCGGTTGGCCGGTCGACGCTCACCATTTCGGCCATGGCCAGGATTTTTTCGAAGCGGTTGAGAATGAACGGGCTTCTGTCGGCCAGTCTCGGGTCCTGCTTCTCGCGATTGGCGATTTGCCGTCCGGTTTCGACGCCATCGACCTTGCTGCCGGGCACCGGGTGGTCGTCGCTGTCGCGCGGCGCGGTTTCCTCGCGCCTTATCAATTCCGGCCATAGCGGGACGGGCAGGGCAGGCAGATAGCTCGCGGGCGCGCAATGCGGAAAGATCGTGGGGATGCTGTCGTCGGGCAGTCCCGCGCCCTGTTTCAGAAGCACCAGAATCCGTTCTTCCACCTGTCGCTCCAGCCCATGGAGCGGGCGTTTGGGGCGTGCAGCCAGCACTGCTTCGCACAACCGCGCATAACGTTTCTGCAAGCCGGGAAATACCCGGCAAGTCTTCGCAACCGTTTCCGATGCGACAGCAAGCGAGGCAAGATTGCGGCGCAGCGGATCGGTGGGAAGCTCGTTCACGTCAACCGGCATCACCGCCATGTAACCGGCAAGCCAGACGTAAAGATCGTAATTGAGCGTGCGGTCGGGAAAAAGCGCGATCTCTGGCGGCAGCATCAATGTCGCTTCATCCCGCAACGGTTGGCTGAGTTTTTCTTCACCCAGGGCCATTCGCTGCCGCAGGCCCAGCCTGTGCCCGGAGGTTCGCGCGCGGGCGGGAGCGATCTGCACGGCCACGTCGCCGCCAAAACCGCGAAAGCAGATGGCAAGTTTCTGGCGAATATCGCCAAGCTGCACGGCTTGCTCGGGATAATGCGGCCATGATCCCGTCTTGCCGATCAGGCGATGCCACGCCCGGCCGACGGTTTCCTCCAGTTCCAGAAAATCCAGCATGGTGCGCCCGCCTATTTCAGCATTGCATCGGCAACTTCAATCAGCGCGGCCTTCACGTCCGGCTCGTCGGTCAAGGGCTCGATCATTGCGGCGCGCGCCGCTTCGCGTTGCGGCATGCCCGCCTCGATCAGCGTGGCGCAGTAGACCAGCAGGCGGGTCGAAACACCTTCTTCCAGATCGTGGCCTTTCAACCCGCGCAGCCGGTGCGCCAGCGCCACCAGCGGCGCGACCTTCTGCGCAGCAAGTCCGCTTTCTTCACTCACCACCGCGATTTCCTGCTCTTTCGGCAGAAAGTCGAACTCGATGGCGACGAAGCGCTGTCGCGTACTGGGCTTCAGGGATTTCAGCAGGTTTTGGTAACCCGGATTGTAGGATACGACGAGCATGAAGCGGTCGGGCGCTTCGAGCAGCTCCCCGGTGCGTTCCAATGGCAGAAGGCGGCGGTCATCGGTCAGCGGATGCAGGACCACGGCCACGTCCTTGCGCGCTTCGACGATCTCGTCGAGATAGCAGATGCCGCCTTCGCGCACGGCGCGGGTCAGCGGGCCGTCAACCCATATGGTATCGCCGCCCTTGAGCAGATAACGCCCCGTCAGGTCGGCGGCTGCCAGATCGTCATGGCAGGAAACTGTCGAGAGCGGCAGGCCGAGCTTTGCGGCCATATGGCTTACAAACCGCGTCTTGCCGCAGCCGGTCGGGCCTTTCAGGAGTAATGGCAGCTTGCGCGTCCATGCCATTTCAAAAAGCGCGCATTCATTGCCCGTTGCGCTGTAGGCAGGGATTGAGACGCCGGTATTGTCGACATTTCTGAGAATGGAGTTCATGGCCGTTTTCCTTTGCATCAAGCGGTGAAGTCCCGCCTGATGGCGGGGCCTGGCGTCGATCATTCGGCGGGCTGTACGAAGCCGGAAGTGTTTTCGCGGCGTTCCTTGCCCGGAACCAGCACGGCCCAGATGAACATGAAGGCCGAGATCACCACCACGACGCCGGAGCCGAGGCGTATCCAGTAGAATTCGGCCAGCTGATCCTGCACAGTCATGAATGCTTCTCCGAGCACGCGCTGAAGGTGGGTCTGCACGACGCCCGCAAAGGTCAGCGCGAATGTCATCACGGACATGGCCGTGCACATCGCCCAGAAGCTCACCATGGAGAGCATCTGGTTATATGGCGCCCGTCCACGCAGTTCAGGGATCGCATAGGCCATGACCGCGAGGTTGAGCATGACATAGGCACCGAAGAAGGCGAGATGGCCATGGGCTGCCGTCAACTGTGTGCCGTGGGTGTAATAGTTGACCGAGGACAGCGTGTGCAGGAAACCCCATACGCCCGCTCCGAAGAAGGCCATCACCGAACAGCCGATGGACCAGAGAAGAGCCGCGCGGTTTGGATGTTTGCGACCGGCTTTCCATGTCATCACGAAGGTAAAGATGACCATGGTGAAGAACGGAGCGACTTCGAGCGTCGAGAACAGCGAACCGATCCACTGCCAGTAACCGGGCGCGCCGATCCAGTAATAATGGTGACCGGTGCCGAGAATGCCGGAAAACAGGGCCAGCCCGACAATGACATAGAGCCATTTTTCCACGACCTCGCGGTCGATGCCGTTGAGCTTGATCATCAGGAAGGCGAGGATCGACGCCATGATCAGTTCCCACACGCCTTCAACCCACAGATGGATGACGTACCACCAGTAGAGCTTGTCGAGTGCGAGATTGATTGGATTGTAGAAGGCGAAGAGGAAGAAAAGGGCAAGGCCCCACAGGCCGAACAGAAGGATGTTTGTCACGGTCGTCTTGCGGCCCTTGAGCGCCGTCAGCGTGATGTTGAACAGGAAGATCAGGCAGACGACGACAATGCCGACCTTGATGATGAACGGCTGTTCGAGAAATTCCCGCCCCTCGTGAATATGGAACAGATAACCGACAACGGCGATGCCGGCGGCGACGAAGAACAGCCAGAACTGGATGACGCCGAGCTTGGTGCTGTAAAGCTCGGTTTCGGTTTCTTCCGGCAACAGATAATAGGTCGAACCCATGAAGCCCATCAGCAGCCAGACCACCAGCGCATTGGTGTGGATCATGCGGACGATGTTGAAGGGCAGCAGCTCGGAGAGCGTGTTGGGCAGGACATAGATCGTACCGGCGAGAACGCCGAATGCGACCTGCGCGATGAACAGTACGAGTGCTCCATAGAAATAGAGCATCGCAACCTTTTGGCTTTCATACTTCATAATGTGTAACTCCGTTCCCGCGCTCAGCCTGCCTCGTTGGGCGGCCAGTCCTGCGTCTTGATGCGGCTGGTCCATTCAAGGAAATCAGCCAGATCGTTGAGTTCCTGTTCGCTCAGGTTGAACTGGGGCATCTGGCGACGCCCTTCGATCCCGGTGGGTTGTGCCTGCATCCACGCTTTCATCGTCTCGCGTGCGCCTTCGGGGTCTTCTTCCCCGCCCCAGCGCTTCCAGACATTGCCGAGCTCGGGCGCGAAATAGGCGCCTTCACCCAGCAGCGTGTGGCAGTTGATGCAGGAGTTTTTCTCCCAGATGTGCTTGCCGCGGGCGACGGATGCCGTCAGCGTCGATTCATCCGTGGATGTCGTTTTCATGTAGTAGTGGCTGTGCGCCGTCAGCCCCACGAAGATCGCGAAAAAGAAAATAGACCCGCCGTAGAAGACGTTTCGAGCGCCGGTCTTGGTTAGGCGTTCTGCCATCCCTTCGTCCTTTCATTGGCCGGGGTCAAAGCCCGGCAAAATCCCCCGTCGATAATGTGGCTGGTCATTTCCCCTCGCCAGCATCACGGGACAGGACCGTTCTATCGGTCGGGCAAAAGCCTTCTTTGCGATTTGGCAAAGACTGGAGCGTTTCCAGAAAAGCGCAGAACGGGAGATGGAACAGTTGTTCAGAAGAGGATGCGGACAAGGATGGAACGTCCGAGCGCAAGCGCCAGCAGGAGCGCAGGCCAGGCCAGCAAGGCAGGCCTCAAAAGGCCGTCCGTCCCGCGCATCTCCATGAAGTCGAGGATGACGAACCAGCCTTTCGCGAAGGCGAGGATCAGCACGATGACCACGGCTGCGAGCATTCCTGCGCTGGTGGCTGCGATGAATGCGCCGCTCAGGGCAAGGAGAACGAGGACAATGAATGTTCGGGTGAGCGAAGAAGCGCGATCGGACACTGTGGGCCTCAGGCAAGATAAAGGACAGGGAACATCACCAGCCATACGAGGTCGATGGCGTGCCAGAGCGTCGTGATCAGCAGGACATTGGATCGTGTCGGCCGCCATGCGACCAGCGCCAGCACCACCGACCCGAACAGCACATGCATCAGGTGAAAGCCGGTCAGCAGAAAATAAAGCTCAAAAAAGGAGCCCGCAGCGTCATCGCCCGCGAACTCGATTTCATGCGAATACTCCACGAGCTTGATCGCCACGAAAACGAGACCGAAAAATGCGGCATATAAAAGCGGACGGCGAGCCTTGCTCAAATCGTTGCGCCTGCGCACGGCAATTGCCGCCTGCCAGCCGCTCATCAAAAGCACGACGGTGTTGGTTGCGGCGAGGGCGGGGCTCAGATGCGAACGCAACTGCGTCACCCCTTCCACGTCGATGATCGACATCACCATGAAAGCGGTCAGCAGGATTGCAAAGGCGGCAAGCTCGCTCCACACCAGAATCCAGAGCAGGAGATCGTCTTCGGGGCGATCCTCCGAACCCGTTGCAACTAAGGTCAAATCTTCGGTTCCAGACATGGAACATGCCTAGCGCCCGCAATCGGGAGCTTCTTTGCGTTTTGGCAAAGAACAAACGCACTGACCGGGCCAGTGTATCGCCACCATAGCAAAGGAAACTTCAATGACGGACGCACAGATCGGGCTGATGGTCGCGACACCGGCGATCATCGGCTTTTCACTGGTTCTCTATCGTATGGGAGCCTTGCAGGGCGCGGGCACCCTGTCCGCTGTTGCGGCTTCCATCGTGATTGCCGCCGTCCTTTTCCTCGGTCAGTAGGCGAGGGAGACGGGAGCCACGAATGCGCTGCCCGTCGTCCCGAATCTCTTTGAAAAGAAATATCTTTAAATATTTGTTTTGATTGAATTTTGCTTGGATTTCGGCGGCTGTTTTCGCTCGATTTTCAGGCGTTTTCCGCCGCCTTATCGCTCACCATCGGCCAGCCGCCTGATGCCCGACATGTTGAGAACGGTCAGTTTCTGGCGTCCGCCGCGAACAAATCCCTGTCCTTCCCAGCCGGTGAGTATGCGCGACACCGTATGCAGCGTCGTCCCGGTCATTTCGGCGATATCCTGCTTCGTGATCGGGAAATCGATGCGGATACCGTCTTCCTCTTTCCGTCCGGCCTGACGCGCAAGGCGCAGAACCGTGTGCGCGACACGCCGTTCGACTTCTTCCGTCGACATTTCGCGGATGCGCGTATGGGCTTCTTCCAGTCGCTTGCCGATGGTCTGGATCGCATTCATCGCCAGACCGGGATTCTGCTCGACGAAATAGTCCCAAAGCTCGGTCGGCCAGGCGAGAACGATGCTTTCCGCCACGGCGACCGCCGTGCCGGGATAGTCGCTTCTCTGCAAGGCGCGCGCAAAGCCGAAAAGGTCGCCCGGATGCACCATGCGGACGATGATCTGCTGTCCGTCCGGCGTCACCTGATTGACCTTCAATCGCCCGTGCAGGAGCAGATAGAACAGGACGGCATCGTCGCCCTGTTCAAAAATCGCCTCTCCGGGCAGAACGCGCTTTGTGGTTGCATATGAAACTAGCTTATCGAGTTCGCCATCACTCATTTTGGCGAACAGGGACAGTTTCCTGACAAGTCCGCGATCTATCATGGACATTGCATTTTCTCACACTCCAAGACCCATGTTCACCTTAGCACAGCACAGCGGGCTTGGAATTGTTTTCGCAGCCGGGGACCGGGCATTCACAGCTCATGCGCCTATGTTCTGGATACGCTTCCACACCACGGCATACCAGCGGTTGTCACGCACCAGCCTGAAACCGAGATTGTCGGGCGGGACGCCGACGCTGCATCCTCCGGTTTTCGGGTTGCGGATAAACGAGCTCATCGCCGCGCGGTGCTTGCCATTGACCACGTAAACCCCGCACGACGGCACTTCCGCAACCTGCTTGCCATAGGCATCGATATTGACGCGGCGGTGGCAGGTCTGTGTCCATTCCCACACATTGCCTGCAATGTCGGCTACTCCCAGTTCGTTGACGCCGAAGGCACCGGCGGGGCGTCGCGCGGGGCTTCTGTCCAGCTTGCGGGCGCTCTGTTTCTCATAATCCCTCAGCCAGCGGATTGCAGGATTGCTTGCGGCATCGTCCTCGATACCAAGCGCATCGTCGGGAAAGCGTGACCCTGCGGCGAAAGCCCACTGCTCGTCTGTCGGCAGGTGCCAGTTTTCGCCGGTCTTGCGCGACAGCCAGTCGGCATAGGCCAGTGCATCATCGTAACTCACGCCGACGACCGGCGCCTCGGCAGCCGATGCATCGTGATTGTGCGGCAGGGCCTCGGCAGGCTGGCATGCGCCATCCTCCACGCAAAGCTCGTAGTCGGCCGTGCCGACCTGATATTTCATGATCTCGAATGGCCGTGACAGCCTGCGCGTCGTCAGCGGCGCATCGACGGGATAATTGTTCTTCTGGAAGTCGCCATCGGCCCGATAGGTCATGGTGCGGGGCGTGATGACAACCGTTTCGGGACGCAGCGCGGATGCGCTCGGCAGCGATTGACCCGGACGCCCCACGGCGTCAACGACGAACAGCCCCGCCACAACTGCCAGCAGAACCGCCGGAACGGCCACCGCAAGCTCTCGCAGGCACTTCTTTCCTTTGCATTTGTTCATCGGATAACAGGGGACCGCATCCATCCGGGAGGCAGGCGGATGCAGCCCCGAGCCTTTCTTTGCAAAGCAACAGTTGGGGAAGATTTGCCAAAGGCGCTCCGGGAGGCGAAGCGCCTTCGTGCATTTGCCTTATGTGCCCGACGGCGCGAGAACCGATGTCATCAGGTCGTCGTTCCATTCACCCGTGACCTTGAAGTGGGCTGCTGCGCCAAGTTCAAAGGCCTCGATCAGGTTGTGGTTCACATAGGCGTAGATGCCAGGCTGCTGGAACGTATAGAAAGCTGCTCCGGCTGCACCGCCCGGAATGAACCAGGTTTCCTGATCGACATCGGGCGGCGTGTTGAACTTTCCGGTCGACCAGACGTAATCTCCGTGACCTCCGATGAGGTGCGGTCTGGTATCGCGATTGGCCTGCGAATGGACGATCAGGACCTTCTCGCCAACCGCCGCCGTCATCGCCTTGTCGCCCGTCAGTGCGCCGACCGCGCCGTTGAACACGACATGGGTTGGGGTGAGGGTGCGCATGACCTTGACGGTGTCTTCATATGCGTCGCCCGGCGCATCGTATTTCTTGAATTTCCCGTTCTCGTCACGCGGCACATAGAAATCCTGCTCTCCGACATAATAGATCTTGTCGTAGGTCAGGGCCTTGCCCTTGCCGTCATGCAGTCCCTCGCGCGGCAGCACCATGATCGCGCCGTTCATGCCCGAGACGACATGCCATGGAACCATTCCGGGAGGTGCGCAGTGATAGACGAAGACGCCGGGCTTGGTCGCCTTGAAGCGCAGGATGGTCTTTTCCCCCGGATTGATTTCCGTCAGCCCGCCGCCAAGCGCACCCGTTGCGGCGTGGAAATCGATATTGTGCATCAGCGTGTTGGTTTCGGGGTTGATGAGCGTCAGCTCGACATAATCGTCCTGATGCACCACCATCAGCGGCCCCGGAACCGTGCCGTTGAATGCCATGGCGTGAACTTCGGTTCCCGCGTCATCGATGACGATCTTCTTTTCCTCGATCACCATGGTGAATTCGATCACCTTTGGGCCACCCTCGGCAACCTGGGTGTGGGCGTGCACGAAGGGAGGGTCCACCAACTCCACCTTCTGGCGCGGCAGCGCCGCAATCTCCGCAGCACTTGCCTTTCTCACCGCACCCTGTCCCCAGGCCGATGTGGTTGCCAGCACCGGCGCAAGCGCCCCTGCGAGGGCGGCTCCCGCCAATATGCTGCGGCGGCTGATTTGCATCTGGTCGACCATCGATACTCTCCTTTACGATAGGACCGAGCATTTCCTGCTCTGTCTTGCCGACTATAGAAAAGGCCGTGTGGATGGTCCTTGACTGCGATCAAGGTGATGCAGAAAATCGGGTAATATTAACCCGGCAATATCAATAGCTTATCTTCAGTTCTTGATTTATGTTCCGCCTTGTTTGCGCTGGCGCAAAGGCTTTTTGGCAAAGGGTTCCGCCCAAAAAGAAACCAGCGAACAGTCTGGCGCCATTCGCTGGTCTCGATGAGGGGTTGCGTGACCCTGGATTACTCGCCAAATCGGGCCTGTACTTCAGGCGCCGCCATCTCGGGCATCCACTCCGGTTCATAGGTCAGCTCGACATTCACCGCCCGAATGCCTTCGACAGATTCGACGCTGGCGCGCACGGCATCGGTCAGAAAACCGGCTGCGGGGCAACCGGGCGTCGTTGTCGTCATGCTGATATCGACCTTGCCGCCATCATCTATGTCGATGCTGTAGATCATGCCGAGATCGATCAGGTTGAAACCGAGTTCGGGATCGAGCACCAGACGCAGATTGTCGATGATCTGCTGCTCCATTCGGGCATGGGCTATGTGCTGCATGGCATCTACCCCGGTTCTCCGACGCGGATCATGATGCGATAGGCATTGCCGGTTTCATCGAAATTGCCGACCCATGCATGGCCGCGTTTTTCAAGCTCGGGAAACAGGAACAAAGGCTCCCGGTGCAGGAGGGCGAACAGAACCGCACCAGCGGGCATATCCTCCACTTCGGCCAGAATGCGCACCATGGGTTCCGGCGGCTGCATGTCCGAGCAGTCGAGATAGCGCGATGGCTCCGGCCAGACATCCGGCGAAACGACATTGTCGGAAAACTGCAACTCCGGCGCAGCATCCGCCGCCGGGCTGAAAAGCACCTGCCAGTCGCCGTTTTCCAGAGGCTCGGCCTTTGCGGAAAAGCCTTTCCGCTCCATGACGCTGAAAAGCGGTGCCGGTTTGAACGGCGCGATCAGCAGGAGGCCTTGTCCCGGCGCAAGGCCATCGACTGCTTCCATGATGGCGTTGAACGGTTCCACGCCGCCCTTGATCAGCGGGCGCACGTCCAGCACATGGTGTGCGATGTCCTGAACTGAGAGTGTCATTTCGATCTCCTGAAGATTGGTTCACCGGCATAGATCAGATGCGGCAGGGTTGCCCCTTTTGGCAGACGCAGGCCATGCGGTACATCCAGAAGCCGCCGGGCGCGAAAGAATTGCACGGTCAATGCGAGTATGGCGACGAGACTTAAGGCTACGGCAAGGCGAAACACCGCCGGATAACCGGCAATGAGGGCCAGCGTCGCAACCGCAACGCCGCTATAATAAAGAGCGAACCATTGGCGTGCGCGCGCCTCGCTGACCATATCCTGCACGCGCGGCGTCGGTGCGCGTCCCATCACCGGACCATAGCATTCGAGCCAGGTCAGGAACGGTATGATCTTGTAGAGCTGGGCAAGGCTCAGGCCGGAAAGCCAGCCAAAGGTGAACAGATAGACGAGACCGGCAATCATGCGGTCGGAGACGCCTGTCCAGAACAGGGCGACGGCCAGCAGCAGCGAAAGCCCCAGCGCGATGAAGGCCGGAATGCTGGCCGCGCTGTTCAGCTCAATCGTCTTGCGTTTGCGCTGCCGGTAGATCGCGCGGATATCGACGATATAAAGCGCGATGCAGGCAATGCCGGGAACGAGAGCCGCCGTGACGGCAATCTCGGTCGATCCCATTTCCAGCGCTGCAATGACGATCCCGGCTGCAAGGATGGTCAGGGCGGCAGTGCCCTCCCACCATATGATTCTGGTTGTTTGCCGCACGGCGTCGGGCGACAGCATGAACATTGTCAAAAGCCTGTAGCTGACGCCCATGGCGGTAAAGGTCATCCAGCCGCCAAGACCAAGCGCGGCGTGAACCGGCAATGCCGATCCCGCAATATCGAGCAGGACGGCCTGCTCCGTGAAGCCGGACAGCGCGAAGGTGAAAATACTGCCAAGCAGTGCCGTTATCAGAAGACAACAGATGCCTGCCGCGACGAACCGCGCAGGCAGGGCGATCGGGCGGGCAAGCCAGAGCGTCATGCCCAATACTGCGAAAATGAGGGAAAATCCGCAGGTCAGCAACATGCCCGAGGCCGGCAGCAGCCATGCCGGACTTTCCGTCAGGCCCGCCATGCCCGCAAAGCCGACAAGCAGGCCGGAAAGGCCCGTCACCAGCAGAAGCAAGGCGGGGAGGCTTGCACCGCTTCCCCATAAGGGGCGGTTCACCAGAACCGGGACGAATTGCAGCAGTGCGCCGCTCATCAGCAGGGCCAGCCAGCCGATGGAAACGGCATGCACGACGATGAGCGTTTCGGCGGCGCGAATCCCATGAACCGGAAAGCCGAAACCGCCCGCCATCAATCCAAGCCCGAAGACGAGGAAAGCCAGCGAAGCAGTAAAATAAGACAGGGTCCAACGGGAAAGCGTCGCGCCGATCATCTCAATTCGTCCCGGACATGGGTCTGCAAGACTTCAGTGATTGCCGCAGCTGCATTCATGGTCTGCGCCATGATGGATTTTCCGGCGGCCGATCTCGACGCGCCATAGCGGGCCGGTTTCCTTGTAGACCCAGGAGAAGGCGCCCGGATTGCGGTTTTCGAGCTGGCGGCGCAGCGGCACCGGATCGTGATCGTTGACGATTTCCAGCGCTTCGCCGGGCTCGAGCGCGTCGATCATCGCGAAGATCGTCGCATGTCGCGAAATGGGCGGTATGGTGCGGACATCGATTACGGGGGAGAGGGAAACAGGTTCTGCCGACATCTTGTTGTTCCGTGGCTGTCAGGCTTCGAAGCATGATGACGACAGCCGCATCATCATTGGAGCCATTCTAGAGTGACAGGCGCGAACCGGATTTGTTGTATCTCAAAGAAGACGGGAAATTTTCTGTCCGATATTTCATTCGTTCGGTGATGCGGGGCAGGCGGCCTCTGCCGCCAGCCCCGCGCGTGATCCCTGAAACGGGATTACTGGGTGATTTCAGGCTCGACCAGCTTCTTCAGCTTTTCGAGGGATTCCTGCCAGCCGAGATAGCAGGCTTCAGCCGGAATTATATCCGGCACGCCCTGCTGTTCGATGTTGATTTCGGTGCCGACCGATACGGCTTTCAGCGTGATCGTGACTTTCATTTCGCCCGGCAGGTTCGGATCGTCGAAACTGTCCGTATAGACGAGCCTTTCTCCCGGAACGAGTTCGACATATGTGCCGCCGAATGAATGGCTTTCGCCCGTCGTAAAGTTCCGGAAAGACATTTTGTGCTTGCCGCCGACCTTTGCCTCCAGCTCATGGACGGAGCAGACAAAGCCATAGGGCGGCAGCCAGCTTGCCATGGCATCCGGCTCGATGAATGCGCGATAGACCTTTTCCGGCTTGGTGGCGAATACGCGGTGCAGGCGGATAGTGCTGGGCATGGTTTCCTCCCATTGTCGCTTTCAGCGGGTGTTGGCGGGTTGTTTGAAAAGCAGGCTTATATATCGCTTGAGATGATCGATGCTTTCGACCGCACGCTGCGGATCGCCGCTTGCCTTGGCGATGATGAAGGCACCCTGAATAACCGCCTGCGTATGAAGCGCGAGGCTTTCGGCGGTGAAATCACCGGCAACCGGATAGCGCTCCATCGCGGCTGCAATGTCGGGGACAAGCGTGTCCGCATGGCCTGAAATGCTGGCCCAGCAGGCATCCCTGATGACGGAATTGGTCTCATAGACCTCCTGCGTCATGGTGCCGACGAGGCAGGTGAAGTCAGGTAGTTCGCCTTGAACGAGCTGCTTGCGTAACTCGACATAGGCCAGCACGCGCTCAAGCGGGTCTTCGGGAGCGTGATAGGCGGCATCCGCAAAAAGCGCGCCCGTTGTTTCCGACCAGTAATTGGCGGCGGCAACGGCCAGATCTTCCTTGCTGGAGAAATGGTGAAAGAAAGCGCCTTTCGACAGCGATGCCCTGGCGCAGATGTCATCGACCGACGTTGCGGCATAACCCTTGGTGCGAATAACGCCGAGCGCTGCATCAAGCAGATTGGACCGGGTCGATGGATTCTGTTTGCGTGCCATTTTCGTGCTCCCTGACTATATCATACCAACTGGTCGGTATTAAATCAAGGGGAGAACGAATCTGGTCCTTCGGTGCTCTGGAAGCGGGCAGGATCTGGGAGGTGGAATGAACTGCCGGTATTGCACCCGTGGCGCATTACCGGCAGCGAATAGGCGCGGGCGGTCAGTCGATCTGGACGTTGGCATCCTTGACGACCGGCGTCCATTTGGCGATTTCGGCCTTCACATGCGCGGCGAGTTCTTCCGGTGTCGAGCCGACGATGGTGGCGCTGAATTCCTTCATGCGCTCCTTCACGGTTGGATCTTCCATGGCCTTGTTCGCGGCTTCATTGAGCTTGGCCACGACCTCGGGCGGGGTTCCGGCGGGTGCGAACAGCGCGTTCCATGTATAGGTCTCATAACCGGGGATCGTCTCTGCGATCGTCGGCACATCGGGGAAGGACGGCGCGCGCTCCTTGGTGGTGACACCGAGGGCCTTCAGTGTACCGCCCTTCATATGTGACGAGGAGGAGGGCAGGTTGTCGAACATGATCGGAACCTGATTGCCGATGACGTCATTGAGAGCGGGGCCGGACCCCTTGTAGGGTATATGCTGCATCGAAACGCCAGCCATCTTCTTGAAAAGCTCGCCGGACAGATGCAGCGGCGTGCCGTTGCCGGATGAGGCATAGCTGTATTTTTCCGGCTCGGCTTTCAGCAGGTCGACAAGTTCCTTGACGGAGTTCACCGGAAGGTCCGGATTGACCACTAGCACATTGGGAACGATCACTAGAAGCGAGATCGGAGCGAAGTCCTTTTCCGCGTCATAGGGCTTGGTCTTCAGAATCAGCGGATTGAGCGCGTGCGTCGCCACGGTGCCCATCAGAATCGTATAGCCGTCCGGGTCGGCCCGCGCGACATTCGCAGCGCCAAGGCTGCCCCCGCCGCCGCCGACATTCTGGATAATAACCTGCTGGCCGAGAATCTCCGACATTTTTGCCGCGATGACGCGGGCAACCACGTCCGTCGAGCCGCCAGCCGCAAACGGCACGACCATGGTCACCACCCGGTCTGGAAATGTCTGTGAACGGGCAGGGCTGCCAAGTGCGAATGCTGACAGGATGGAAAGGCCGAGCGCGAGGCCCGCGCGCCGTGTGATCCGATAAGCCGACATATATTCTCCTCCCAATGTCGAAACTCAATTGAAATGTCCGAAAGTAGAAACCTGCTTCGGAAAAATGCGATGCATACAAACAGAGAGATAAAGCGCCCGTCGAAGTAGTTTCCGGGCCGGGCATCTGGATATGACCGGGATCGATTGTCGGTATGATTGTCTTTTTATTGAACTCCGGTCCGGTTTCAGGGAACTACGTCACTTGCCTGAAAGCAAGCAACGAGATTCTAGCGCTTTAGTAGCGGAGAAACCGGCACGCTCCGTCGCGGGTGGCGATGATTCTGGAAACCGGACTGATTCCGGGGCCATGGCGGCGCTTGTGGATAAGTTTGATGTCATTGAAAATGCCCGCAAAACAGGCGTTCCGCAGCAAAATCGAAAATTCTTATCCTTTCTTCATGACCCTTGCTTGACACTTGTCCGAGAACCCCTTAAACGACCGCTCACACCGGACGGAAACGCCGGTGCGACGCAGCCGCAAGGCTGCCGAGAAATGCGCGGGTGTAGCTCAGTTGGTTAGAGTGCCGGCCTGTCACGCCGGAGGTCGCGGGTTCGAGCCCCGTCACTCGCGCCACTTTCCTCTCAACAAATCGATAGATTGAACGTTGACACGAAAGTGGCGCCCACCGCCGTTTCACTTCTTTTCATCCAGCATTTCCAGCAAAAGTGAGAAGCGGTTTTGCGCGGGATAATGCGTAGAAAAAGAGCAAGCATTTCCAGCAAAAGTGCGGAGCGGTTTTGCGTGGGACAATGCGCAGAAAAAGAGCAAGCATTTCCAGCAAAAAATGCGAAGCGGTTTTGCGCAGGATAATGCGTAAAAAAAGAGCATGCATTTCCAGCAATTGAACGGGCGTTGAAACGTCCTGTGAATGATTTTTCCAATATCGCAAATCTTCTCCAAACACGCGCTTGACACTTGTCCGAGAACCCCTTAAACGACCGCTCACACCGGACGGAAACGCCGGTGCGACGCAGCCTCAGGGCTGCCGAGAAATGCGCGGGTGTAGCTCAGTTGGTTAGAGTGCCGGCCTGTCACGCCGGAGGTCGCGGGTTCGAGCCCCGTCACTCGCGCCACTTTCCTCTCAACAGATCGATAGATTGAACGTTGACACGAAAGTGGCGCCGGACCGCCTTCTTCAGGAAAATCATGGAATTGCCGAACCGTGAGCCTGCTACTTGGAAAATTGTTTCCAGGACAGATAGGCAACCGACAGGATGATCGCCGCAATGACAAGAAGATCGCCGCTGGCGAGCAGATAGTGGCTCATGCGTGATCTCCTTTCGCTGCTATGGCCGACAATGCATCCATGATAGCCGGTGCGAATGCGATCTGAAGGCATTGCTTCGCAAAGCCATCGCCATCAGGCATGTTTCCATTCCAACTTTCACCGCAAACGCGAACGGAATTTTCCATCGTTCACGCAAGCCGTCCTCCGCCTTAAATCGCGGCGGCGGAAAATCAGCCACCTGACCATGCATTGCCAAGGACCCGATTTCCTGTTTTCAATCGCGCGGAACCGGATGACAGGAACGGATCGCTGCGACGATGACCCGACACGCTCTTCTTGGTGTGCTTGCAACGTTTTTGATTCTTGCCGGCTGTGACACGCCGCGCGCCGTGTTGTGGCACGGTCCCAATTCGAGCCCGCAATCGGTGGCGGCGGCGCAAGCCGCCATCGTCAAACCGGCGAAACCGGCGGCTGTGGTGCCCATCTATGTTGCGACGAGCCGCCAGCGCTCCGACGATTTCTCGCAGCCCTACAATTCAAATCGCTCCAAGACGCTCAATTTCGCGCAGGTCGATGTCGGCATTCCGGCGGCCCACGTGAAAGGGCAGGTCGAGTCGACCGGCTACAAGCCCGACCCGGCCAAAAATTTCGCGGCAACCGCATTCCAGCCATACGAGGATGCGGAGCAGTTTCTCGCACAATTGAATGCCGCCCTTGCGAAGCAGGGGCCGAAGGACAGGGAAATCCTGATCTTCGTGCATGGCTACAACAATAATTTTGCCGACAGCACATTCCGCACCGCGCAGTTCGTCCATGATTACAAGATGAAGTCGGTCGCGGTCGAATATGCCTGGCCGTCCGGCGGCGATCTGGGCCTTTATGTCTATGATCGAGACAGCGCGGACTTTGCGCGGGATGGTCTGGCCCGGTTGCTCGAACTTGTCGCCCGCAGCAAGGCCGAGCGCATTGTGCTCGTCGGCCACTCGATGGGCGGCTTCGTCACCATGGAGGCTTTGAGAACCCTGTCCCTGCGTGGCGAAAAGTATGTGCTGCGCCGCATCACCGCGCTGTTGCTCGCGGCGCCGGATATCGATCTCGACGTCTTTGAAAAGCAGATCAGGGACATCGACCCAATGCCGCGTCCGACAGCGGTGATGACATCGCGCAGCGATCGGGCGCTCGGCGTCTCGTCCTTCATCACCGGTGGCCATGCGCGGGTAGGGGACGGCACCAGCATTCCGATACTGCAGAAATACGGGATCGCGGTGATCGACGCGACCGATCTGGATGGCGGCGCGCATAATGTCTTTGCATCCTCTCCGTCGCTCATGGCTCTGGTCAGCGACGGCACGCTCTCGCTTAACGCCCTGAACGGGCGCGAGACCCGGACGACGGGGCAGGCGGTGCTGGCGGACGGCGCTTCGGCGATCAAGGGAGCCGCGTCGCTCGTGCTCTATCTGCCGGGCCGACTGGTGGGGGCGGCGGCCTCCGCTGGTCCGTAAGCGCATTTTCAGGCGGGGGACTGGATCGCCGGTTTCCACCCACGAAGTCGTGGGCAATTGATTCTCGCGGAGGATTGCCGGACAGCGCGGACCGGGCGACTTTTCCTCACGAAATTATGATCTTTTCATGTTATAGGGGTTTTAAGGGGGATAAGCGGGCCGGATGCATGGCTTGTTAAGCATCTTGGTTCGACTTTGCCCAATAGATCGTGCCGGAGGGGTTGCGCTTGCGCACGCGCTGCGATAACCGTCCCGGCGAAAAGCGCTTAGTTCGCACGGCATGCCTTTTGAAGCTGCTTGGGGCGACGGGGTTGCAACAGATGCAATGTGTCGCATGGTCGTCAGCTCCAAAAAGCTTATGACAGGCGGCGCAGCCTCGTATTCAAGCCGGATAAAGGACCATGAACGAGCTTTTAAGTTCCTACCTGCCGATCGTCATCTTCCTCGGCATCGCGATGGTAATTGGCGTAGCCCTTCTGGTTGCGCCGTTTCTTGTCGCTTACAGACAGCCCGACCCCGAAAAGCTTTCTGCTTACGAGTGCGGCTTCAATGCCTTCGATGACGCCCGTATGAAGTTCGACATCCGTTTCTATCTGGTGTCGATTCTCTTCATCATCTTCGATCTGGAAGTCGCCTTCCTTTTCCCGTGGGCCGTGTCCTTCGGTGAAATCGGCTGGTTCGGCTTCGCGTCGATGATGGTGTTCCTTGGCGTTCTGACCATCGGCTTCATTTATGAATGGAAGAAGGGAGCGCTGGAATGGGATTGACCTCAGCCAACACAACGCTCGTGGCTCCGCAGCCGAAGGGCATTCTTGACCCGCGCACGGGCAAGCCTGTCGGTTCCGACGATGCATTCTTCAACGATCTGAACAGCGAGCTTTCCGACAAGGGATTCATCGTCACCTCCGCTGACGCTCTGATTACCTGGGCGCGCACCGGCTCGCTGATGTGGATGACCTTCGGTCTGGCATGCTGCGCCGTGGAAATGATGCACATTTCCATGCCGCGCTACGACGCCGAACGTTTCGGTATCGCTCCCCGCGCATCACCGCGTCAGTCCGACGTGATGATCGTCGCCGGCACGCTGACCAACAAGATGGCGCCCGCCCTGCGCAAGGTCTACGACCAGATGCCGGAGCCGCGTTACGTCATCTCGATGGGTTCCTGCGCCAATGGCGGCGGCTACTACCACTATTCCTATTCGGTGGTGCGCGGCTGCGATCGCGTGGTTCCGGTCGATATCTACGTTCCGGGTTGCCCTCCGACCGCTGAGGCTCTGCTCTACGGCATTCTTATGCTGCAGAAGAAGATCCGCCGCACCGGCACCATTGAACGCTAAGGCCGAAGAAAAGGACATTTGATCATGAGCGAAGAAGCTCTCGGTGAACTTTCCGGCTACATCAAGGAACGTCTCGGCGATGCGATCGAAGAGGCGAAGCTTGCCTATGGCGAGCTGACCCTGTCGGTTCCGGTTGCCAGCATCATCAGCGTTCTGACCTTCCTGCGCGACGATGTGCAGTGCCAGTTCGTCAACCTGACGGATATTTCGGGCGTCGACTATCCGCAGCGCGCCAAGCGCTTCGATGTCGTCTACCAGCTCATGTCTCCGCGCCAGAACCAGCGCATCCGCGTCAAGGTTCAGGCTGACGAGGACACGCTGGTGCCTTCCGCGGTTCCGGTCTTTGTCGGCGCCGAATGGTTCGAACGCGAAACCTACGACATGTACGGCGTGCTGTTCTCCGGCCATCCGGACCTGCGCCGCATCCTGACCGACTACGGTTTCGAAGGCCATCCGCTGCGCAAGGACTTCCCGCTCACCGGTTTCGTTGAAGTTCGTTACAACAACGAGCTGAAGCGCGTCGCCTACGAGCCTGTGCAGCTGCGTCAGGAGTTCCGCAACTTCGACTTCCTCTCGCCATGGGAAGGAACGGACTACGTTCTGCCGGGCGACGAGAAAGCCAAGGCGAACTGAGGACATACTCATGGGCGCAGGCGAGAGATTGAACGGTCAATGTCTTTGCGGAGCGGTGAAGTTCACCGCTGTTCCGGCAAAGATGGAAATGGATGTCTGCCATTGCAGCATGTGCCGGCGTTGGTCCGGCGGTGCTTTCATGGCCGTCAACTGCGGCACTTCGGTCGAAATCGAAGACGAAGCTGCCCTCTCGACCTATTCGTCTTCGGAATGGGGCGAACGCCGCTTCTGCTCGAAGTGCGGTTCGTCGCTGTTCTGGCGCGGTGTCCATGATGGAATGACGGTCGTTTCGATGCAGGCTTTTGCCGAGCCGGAACGTTTTCATTTTGCCGAAGAAATCTTCATCGATAACAAGCCTGCGAATTACGATTTTGCCAACGACACCCACCGGATGACCGGCGAGGAGTTCTTGGCGGCTCTTGCAGCCAAACAGGAAGCTGAACATGGCTGAGACTCAGGTCCGCAATTTCAATATCAACTTCGGTCCGCAGCACCCTGCCGCGCACGGCGTGCTGCGTCTGGTGCTTGAGCTCGACGGCGAAGTGGTCGAGCGCGTCGATCCGCATATCGGTCTGCTGCATCGCGGCACCGAAAAGCTGATGGAAGCCAAGACCTATCTTCAGGCCCTGCCTTATCTCGACCGCCTCGACTACGTGGCGCCGATGAACCAGGAACACGCCTATGCGCTCGCCGTCGAACGCCTGCTGGGCATCGACGTGCCGAAGCGCGGCCAGCTCATCCGCGTTCTCTATTCGGAAATCGGCCGTATCCTGAACCACCTTCTCAACGTCACCACGCAGGCCATGGACGTTGGCGCGCTGACGCCGCCGCTCTGGGGCTTCGAGGAACGCGAAAAGCTGATGGTGTTCTATGAACGCGCCTGCGGCGCGCGCATGCACGCAGCCTATTTCCGTCCGGGCGGCGTCCATCAGGACCTGCCGGACCAACTCGTCGAAGACATCGGCAAATGGATCGATCCATTCTTCAAGACGCTCAACAATCTCGACGATCTCATCACGCCGAACCGTATTTTCAAGCAGCGTAACGTCGATATCGGCGTCGTGAAGCTGGAAGACGCTTGGGCATGGGGCTTCTCGGGCGTCATGGTTCGCGGTTCGGGTGCAGCATGGGATCTGCGCAAGTCGCAGCCATATGAGTGCTACAACGAGATGGAATTCGACATTCCTGTCGGCAAGAACGGCGACTGCTATGACCGCTACCTGATCCGCATGGAAGAAATGCGCCAGTCGGCTAAGATCATGCGCCAGTGCGTTGACCTGCTCCTCGGCAAGGAACGCGTCGGTCCGGTTTCCAACGCCGACAACAAGATCGTGCCGCCGAAGCGCGGCGAGATGAAGCGCTCGATGGAAGCGCTCATCCATCACTTCAAGCTTTACACGGAAGGCTACCACGTGCCTGCCGGTGAAGTTTACGCAGCAGTTGAAGCGCCGAAGGGTGAATTTGGCGTCTTCCTCGTATCGGATGGCTCCAACAAGCCTTATCGCTGCAAGCTGCGCGCTCCGGGCTTTGCCCATCTTCAAGCCATGGATTTCCTGTGCCGCGGCCATATGCTGGCTGACGTGTCGGCAATTCTTGGCTCGCTCGATATCGTGTTTGGTGAGGTTGACCGCTGATGTCCGTTCGCCGTCTCGCAGATGATGCCGTCCAGCCTGCCGCTTTCGCGTTCAACGCGGAAAATCAGGTCTGGGCGCTCAAGACGATTGCAAAATTCCCCGAAGGCCGTCAGCAGTCGGCCGTCATTCCGTTGCTCATGCGTGCGCAGGAGCAGGATGGCTGGGTCACGAAAGCTGCCATTGAACACGTTGCAGCCATGCTCGAAATGCCGCTGATCCGCGTTCTGGAAGTTGCGACCTTCTATACGCAGTTCCAGCTCAAGCCGGTCGGCACGCGCGCCCACATCCAGGTTTGCGGCACCACGCCTTGCATGCTGCGCGGTTCGGAAGCGCTGATGGATGTCTGCCGCCACAAGATCAACCACGACCCGTTCGAGCTCAATGCCGACGGCACGCTGTCGTGGGAAGAGGTGGAATGCCAGGGCGCCTGCGCCAATGCACCGATGGTCATGATCTTCAAGGACGCCTATGAAGATCTGACGCCGGAACGCCTTGCCGAAATCATCGACGCGTTTGAAGCCGGCAAGGGCGACACCGTCAAGCCGGGTCCGCAGATCGACCGTGAAACGTCCAATCCGCTCAATGGCCTGACGTCGCTGACGGAAGAACTGGACTACAAGAAGATCGGCCTCGAAACCCGCAAGGCATCCGATGCCGCCGCTGCCAGGGCAAAGGCGGAAGCCGAAGCCAAGGCAAAGGCAGAAGCCGCGAATGTTCCGCCGTCCAACGCGGCAAAGCCCGTGACCAACGCGCCTGAAACCGCTCCGGCGCTCAAGTCGCCTTCGGAGGTCAAGGTTTCGAATGCAGCCGAAAAGGCCGCTTCCGTCGAAACCACGCAGGAATACAAACTCGACGACAAGAACCGTCCGCAGCCCATGGAGCGGCCGGAAGTGGTCGACGACCTCAAGCTGATCTCGGGCGTCGGTCCGAAGATCGAGCAGACCCTGCACGAGCTTGGCATTTTCACCTTCAAGCAGGTCGCTGCGTGGAAGAAGGCCGAGCGCGATTGGGTCGACGGCTATCTCAGCTTCCACGGTCGCATCGACCGCGAAGACTGGATGAAGCAGGCCAAGGCTTTGGCCAAGGGCGGCGTCGAGGAATACATCAAGGTATTCGGAAAGAAGCCGGTATGATGACTTCGATATTGGCAAACACGAACGGAAACAGGTGAGACATGCTGGCTGATAAAGATCGCATCTTCACCAATATCTACGGCTTCAAGGATCGCTCCCTGAAGGGTGCAATGGCGCGCGGCCATTGGGACAACACCAGCGGGCTGATCGAAAAGGGCCGTGACTGGATCATCGAGGAGATGAAGGCGTCGGGCCTGCGCGGCCGCGGCGGCGCTGGCTTCCCGACGGGTCTCAAGTGGTCGTTCATGCCCAAGCAGAGCGACGGTCGCCCGCATTATCTGGTCGTCAACGCCGACGAATCCGAGCCCGGCACCTGCAAGGACCGCGAAATCCTGCGCCACGATCCGCATACCCTGATCGAAGGCTGCGTGATCGCCGGTTGCGCCATGGGCGCCCACACGGCTTATATCTACATCCGTGGCGAATTCATGCGTGAGCGTGAAGCCCTCCAGGCGGCAATCGACGAATGCTACGAAGCCGGTCTGCTGGGCAAGGGCAACAAGTGCGGCTGGGACATGGACATTTTCGTCACCCACGGCGCTGGCGCTTATATCTGCGGTGAAGAAACGGCTCTGCTCGAAAGCCTCGAAGGCAAGAAGGGCCAGCCGCGCCTCAAGCCGCCGTTCCCTGCGAATATGGGCCTCTATGGCTGCCCGACGACCGTGAACAACGTGGAATCGATCGCCGTTGCGCCGACGATCCTGCGTCGTGGCGCGGCGTGGTTCTCGTCAATCGGACGGCCGAACAATGTCGGCACCAAGCTGTTCCAGATTTCCGGTCACGTGAACACGCCTTGCGTCGTGGAAGAAGGCCTCGGCATTCCGTTCCGCGAACTGATCGAAAAGCACGGCGGCGGCATTCGCGGCGGCTGGGACAATCTGCTGGCGGTCATTCCCGGCGGTGCGTCGTGCCCGGTCATCAAGGGCGAGGACATGATGGACGCCATCATGGATTTCGACGGCATGCGCGACAAGAAATCGTCGTTCGGCACAGGCGGCCTGATCGTCATGGACAAGTCCACCGACATCATCAAGGCGATTGCCCGTCTGGCGGCGTTCTTCAAGCATGAAAGCTGCGGACAGTGCACGCCGTGCCGCGAAGGCACCGGCTGGATGTGGCGCGTGATGGAGCGCATGGTCAAGGGTAACGCGCAGAAGCGCGAGATCGACATGCTGTTCGACGTGACCAAGCAGATTGAAGGTCACACGATCTGCGCACTGGGTGATGCCGCTGCATGGCCTATTCAGGGCCTGATCCGCAATTTCCGTCCGGAAATTGAAAAGCGCATTGACGATTATACGCGCAACGCCGTTCAGAGCCGCAATATCCGTCTGGAAGCGGCTGAATGAGTTGTGTGAGCCTGCCCGGCAGGGCATGGCCCCGAAAAGTGCCTGGCGGTTTTCGGTAAAGGCCATGCCAATAGTAAGGGCAGGGTAAGAGTTTGAGATCTGGAAGATGCGGCACAAGCCGCAGGTTTGGATAAGCGATGGCAAAGATCAAGGTTGACGGCACAGAGATCGAAGTACCCGATCACTATACGCTCCTTCAGGCTGCCGAAGCCGCGGGCGCGGAAGTCCCGCGTTTCTGTTTCCACGAACGGCTTTCCATCGCCGGAAACTGCCGTATGTGCCTGGTTGAAGTGAAGGGCGGACCGCCGAAGCCGGCGGCATCCTGCGCCATGGGCGTGCGCGATCTGCGTCCCGGCCCGAATGGCGAAGCGCCTGAAATCTTCACCAACACGCCGATGGTCAAGAAGGCCCGCGAAGGCGTGATGGAATTCCTGCTCATCAACCACCCGCTGGATTGCCCGATCTGTGATCAGGGCGGCGAGTGCGATCTGCAGGATCAGGCAATGGCGTTCGGCACCGACGGTTCCCGCTATCGCGAGAACAAGCGCGCCGTTGAAAACAAGTATATCGGTCCGCTCGTCAAGACGGTGATGACGCGCTGCATTCACTGCACGCGCTGCGTCCGCTTCACGACGGAAGTGGCCGGCATTTCGGAACTGGGCCTCATCGGCCGCGGTGAAGACGCCGAGATCACCACCTATCTCGAACGCGCCATGACCTCGGAATTGCAGGGCAACGTCATCGATCTTTGCCCGGTCGGCGCACTGACCTCGCGTCCTTATGCCTTCCAGGCCCGTCCGTGGGAACTGAGCAAGACCGAAACCATCGACGTGATGGATGCGGTCGGCTCGAACATCCGCGTCGATACCCGTGGCCGCGAAGTGATGCGCGTCATGCCGCGCGTCAATGAAGCGGTGAACGAGGAGTGGATTTCCGACAAGACCCGCTTCATCTGGGATGGCCTGCGCACCCAGCGCCTCGACCGCCCATATGTTCGCAGGGATGGCCGTCTGGTCGCCGCAACCTGGCCGGAAGCATTCGCTGCCATCGCCGCCAAGGTCTCCGCAACGTCGGCTGAAAAGATCGGCGCTGTCGCTGGCGATCTGGCTTCGGTTGAAGAAATCTACGCGCTGAAGGGCCTGATGGCTTCGCTCGGCACCGCCAATATCGACAGCCGCCAGGATGGCGCAGCTCTCGATCCGGCTCTGGGCCGCGCAACCTATCTCTTCAACTCGACCATCGAAGGCATTGAAAACGCTGATGCTTTGCTCATCATCGGTTCCAATCCGCGTGTTGAAGCCGCTGTTCTGAACGCCCGCATCCGCAAGCGTCAGCGCATGGGCCATTTCCCGGTTGCCCTGATCGGTGAAAAGGCTGAACTGCGTTACGATTACGAATATCTGGGTGCTGGCGCCGAAACGCTGGGCCAACTGGCTGCCGGCCAGAATGCATTCCGCGACGTGCTGGCCAAGGCTGAGCGTCCGCTGATCATCATCGGTCAGGGCGCGCTCACCGGCGAAAACGGCCGGGCGGTTCTGTCGGCCGCCGCCAAACTCGCTCAGGACGTTGGCGCGATCAAG
Source organism: Brucella sp. NBRC 14130 (assembly GCF_040371715.1). Classification (NCBI taxonomy): domain Bacteria; kingdom Pseudomonadati; phylum Pseudomonadota; class Alphaproteobacteria; order Hyphomicrobiales; family Brucellaceae; genus Brucella; species Brucella sp. NBRC 14130. The sequence goes on along the minus strand of NZ_BAABTE010000002.1, from coordinate 480,577 downwards.
GACGAGTGGAACGGCTTCTCCGTTCTGCACACCGCCGCTTCGCGCGTTGGCGCTCTGGACCTCGGCTTCGTGCCGGGTGAGGGTGGCAAGGCTGCCGGCGACATGCTCGGCAATCTGGATGTCGTGTTCCTGCTCGGCGCAGACGAACTCGACATGACCCGCAAGGGATCGAGCTTCATCGTTTACATCGGCACGCATGGCGATGCCGGTGCCCACGCCGCCGACGTTATCCTGCCGGGCGCAGCCTACACGGAAAAGTCGGGCACCTGGGTCAACACCGAGGGCCGCGTGCAGCTTGGCAACCGCGCCGGTTTCGCGCCGGGCGAGGCAAAGGAAGACTGGGCGATCCTGCGCGCTCTTTCCGACAGCCTTGGCAAGCGTCTGCCGTTCGATTCGCTGCAGCAGCTTCGCGCCCGGCTCTATGCGGACTATCCGCATATGGCGGCTATCGACACCATCGCGCCTGCTTCCGCCGACGATCTCGTCGCGCTGGCGGCCAAGGCAACAAACCCGGGCGGCGGCGCTGCGTTCGTCTCCCCGGTCAAGGACTTCTACCTGACGAACCCAATCGCGCGCGCTTCCGCCGTCATGGCCGAATGCTCGGCGCTCGCGGCCGGCGGCTTCCAACAGGCAGCTGAGTAAGCGAGAGAGAGACGGAACAATGGAAGGAATTTTTGCAGCTTACGTCTTGCCCGCGCTTATCATAGCGCTGAAGTCGGTCGTTCTGCTCGTCGTATTGCTGATCGTCGTCGCTTACCTGCTTTACGCGGATCGCAAGATCTGGGCAGCGGTGCAGCTTCGTCGCGGCCCGAACGTTGTCGGTCCCTGGGGTCTGTTCCAGGCCTTCGCCGACTTGTTGAAGTTCGTCTTCAAGGAACCGATCATCCCGTCGGGCGCAAACAAGGGTGTCTTCCTCCTTGCGCCTTTCGTTTCCGCCGTTCTCGCAATGGCGACCTGGGCGGTCATTCCGGTCAATGAAGGCTGGGCCATCGCCAACATCAATGTCGGCATGCTCTATATCTTCGCCATTTCTTCGCTCGAAGTTTACGGCGTGATCATGGGCGGCTGGGCATCGAACTCGAAATATCCGTTCCTCGGCGCGCTTCGTTCTGCCGCGCAGATGGTTTCCTACGAAGTTTCCATCGGCTTCGTGATTGTCACGGTCCTGCTGACGGTTGGCTCGCTCAATCTCACCGACATCGTGCTTTCGCAGAATACCGGCCTCGGCACCATGCTCGGCCTGCCGGCTTCGTTCCTCGACTGGAACTGGCTCTGCCTGTTCCCGATGTTCGTGATCTTCTTCATTTCGGCGCTGGCCGAAACGAACCGTCCGCCTTTCGACCTTGTCGAAGCTGAATCCGAACTCGTGGCCGGTCACATGATCGAATATTCGTCCACGCCGTTCCTTCTGTTCTTCCTCGGCGAATATGTGGCGATCACGCTGATGTGCGCCCTGATGACGACGCTCTTCCTCGGCGGCTGGCTGCCTCCGGTGGATGTGTGGTTCCTCAACTGGGTTCCGGGCATCATCTGGTTCATGCTGAAGCTCTGCTTCTGCTTCTTCCTCTTCGCAATGGTGAAGGCTTTCGTTCCGCGTTATCGCTACGACCAGCTGATGCGCCTTGGCTGGAAAGTGTTCCTGCCGATCTCGCTCTTCATGGTCGTCGCAACCGCGACCTTCCTCAAAGTCTTCGGTCTGGCGTAAGGAGTAATCATCATGGCTTCATTCGCTCAAGCAGCCAAATCGCTCCTTCTCAAGGAATTCGTAGGCGCGTTCTTTCTTTCCATGCGCCAGTTCTTCGCGCCCAAGGCGACGTTGAACTACCCGCATGAAAAGGGCCCGGTTTCTCCGCGCTTCCGTGGCGAGCACGCACTGCGCCGTTATCCAAACGGCGAGGAACGCTGCATCGCCTGCAAGCTTTGCGAAGCGATCTGCCCGGCGCAGGCCATCACCATCGAGGCCGGTCCGCGCCGCAACGACGGCACCCGCCGCACGGTGCGTTACGACATCGACATGGTGAAGTGCATCTATTGCGGTTTCTGCCAGGAAGCATGCCCGGTGGACGCCATCGTGGAAGGTCCGAACTTCGAATTCGCGACCGAAACCCGCGAAGAACTTTACTATGACAAGGAAAAGCTCCTTGCCAATGGCGACCGTTGGGAACGCGAAATCGCGCGCAATATCGCGATGGATGCGCCATATCGCTGATTGGTCCTGCTGAAACCTGGTTTCGGCATCCGGTTTGAAAAGCGGCAACAGGAAGGGGCGGCCCATCTTGTTGCTGGAATTTAAGTTTCGCGATTATTCGCGGCAAACAAAGACTAAAGAGGGCAAGGCAATAAGGCTTTGCTCACGGAAAGGTGTTGGGGGATCCCCATGCTGACAGGTATTGCGGCAGCGTTTTTCTATCTGTTCGCCTTCATCATGATCGCATCCGCGTTCATGGTGATCGCGGCACGCAACCCCGTGCATTCGGTGCTGTTTCTGATCCTCACATTCTTCAATGCGGCAGCCTTGTTCCTGCTGACGGGGGCCGAGTTCCTCGCCATGATCCTGCTCGTCGTTTACGTCGGGGCAGTGGCGGTTCTCTTCCTCTTCGTCGTCATGATGCTGGATGTGGATTTCTCCGAGCTGAAGCGCGGCGCGCTGCAATATGCGCCGGTTGGCGCTCTCGTCGGCCTCATCCTGCTCGGCGAGCTGATCTTCGTGTTTGCAAGCAACATGTTTGCACCGAAGCTCGGGCAGGGCGCCGTGCCGATCCCGAATATCGCCGAGCGGAGCAACACCGCTGCTCTGGGTGACATTCTCTACACCGACTTCGTCTTCTACTTCCAGGTTGCTGGTCTCGTCCTTCTGGTCGCGATGATCGGCGCCATCGTTCTGACGCTGCGGCACAAGCCGAATGTCAAGCGCCAGTCCATTCCGGCCCAGGTTGCTCGCACGCCCGAAACGGCGATCGAGATCAAACAAGTCGAAACGGGCAAAGGCATCTGAGGATAAGCATATGGAAATCGGTATCGCCCACTATCTGACCGTTTCGGCCATCCTGTTCACGCTTGGCGTCTTCGGCATCTTCCTGAACCGCAAGAACGTCATCGTCATCCTGATGTCGATCGAATTGATCCTTCTTTCGGTCAATCTCAACTTCGTGGCGTTCTCCAGCCAGCTCGGCGACATGGTCGGGCAGGTGTTCGCCCTTTTCGTTCTGACCGTCGCGGCTGCGGAAGCGGCCATCGGTCTGGCAATTCTCGTTGTTTTCTTCCGTAATCGCGGCTCAATCGCGGTGGAAGACGTCAATGTTATGAAAGGTTGACGGGCAAATGCTCTACTACGCGATCGTCTTCCTTCCGCTTCTCGGCTTCCTGATTGCCGGTCTCTTCGGCAATCAGATCGGAGCCAAGGCGAGCGAATACATCACTTCCGGTTTCATGGTCGTCGTCGCGGTCCTGTCCTGGGTCGTGTTCTTCCAGATTCCGCTCGGCCACGACGCGGAAACCGTCCGCATCCCGGTTCTGCACTGGGTAACCTCGGGCGCGCTTTCCTTCGACTGGGCATTGCGCATCGATACGCTCACCGGCGTCATGCTGGTGGTGGTGAACTCGGTGTCGGCTCTCGTGCACATTTATTCCATTGGATACATGCACCACGATCCGCACCGTCCGCGCTTCTTCGCCTATCTGTCGCTCTTCACCTTCGCCATGCTCATGCTGGTCACGTCGGACAATCTGGTCCAGATGTTTTTCGGCTGGGAAGGCGTGGGTCTGGCCTCGTACCTCCTGATCGGCTTCTGGTTCCAGAAGCCTTCGGCCAACGCCGCCGCCATGAAGGCCTTCGTCGTCAACCGCGTTGGTGACTTCGGCTTCCTGCTCGGCATCTTCGGCGTGTTCGCGCTGTTCCAGTCGGTCGACTACAACACGATCTTCGCTGCTGCCGCCAACTTCCTCCCCGCTGAAGGCGCCGCCGATGCCAATCAGGTCGTTCTGAACTTCCTCGGCTATCAGCTCGACAAGCAGGGCGCGATCACCATCACCTGCCTGCTGCTCTTCATGGGCGCGATGGGCAAGTCGGCGCAGTTCCTGCTGCACACCTGGCTTCCGGACGCCATGGAAGGCCCGACCCCGGTTTCGGCGCTCATTCACGCCGCTACCATGGTTACCGCGGGCGTGTTCATGGTCGCCCGCATGTCGCCGATCTTCGAACTGTCGCAGACCGCGCTTCTGGTCGTGACCATCATCGGCGCGACGACTGCCTTCTTCGCTGCAACGGTCGCCCTCGTGCAGAACGACATCAAGCGCGTCATCGCCTATTCGACCTGCTCGCAGCTCGGCTACATGTTTGCTGCACTCGGTGTCGGTGCCTATGGCGCCGCCGTGTTCCACCTGTTCACGCACGCTTTCTTCAAGGCGCTTCTGTTCCTTTGCGCCGGTTCGGTCATCCATGCCGTTTCGGAAGAGCAGGACATGCGCCGCATGGGCGGCCTGCGCAAGCTGATCCCGATCACCTACTGGATGATGGTCATCGGCACGGTCGCCATTACCGGCCTCGGCATTCCGGGCACGGTCATCGGCACCGCCGGTTTCTTCTCCAAGGATGCGATCATCGAATCCGTCTTCGCTTCGCACAGTGCTGCCAGCGGCTACGCTTCGACGCTTCTCATCATTGCCGCGCTCTTCACGAGCTTCTATTCCTGGCGCCTGATTTTCATGACCTTCCACGGCAAGCCGCGCGCTTCGGCGGAAGTCATGCATCACGTCCATGAATCGCCTGCCGTCATGTTCGTTCCGCTGCTGATCCTCGGCGTCGGCGCGCTCTTTGCCGGTGTCGTGTTCAAGGAACTCTTCTTCGGCCACGAATATGCCGAGTTCTGGAAGGGCGCTCTGTTCACCTCGGCTGCCAACCAGATCCTCGAGGAATATCACCATGTTCCTCTGTGGGTGAAGCTGTCGCCGTTCATTTCGATGGTTCTCGGCTTCATCGTCGCCTGGATCTTCTACATCCGTTCGCCGGAAACGCCGAAGGAACTGGCTGCCCGTCATCGTGGCCTCTACCAGTTCCTCTTGAACAAGTGGTACTTCGACGAGCTGTACGATTTCCTTTTCGTGCGTCCGGCTCGCTGGCTTGGCCGCGTGTTCTGGAAGGGTGGCGACGGCTGGCTTATTGACGGCTTCGGCCCGGATGGCGTCTCGGCCCGCGTGCTCGACGTTACCAACCGCGTCGTCAAGATGCAGTCCGGATATCTTTATCACTACGCATTCGCGATGCTGATCGGCGTCGCCGCGCTCGTCACTTGGATGATGCTCGGGAGCTCTTTCTGATGACCGACTGGCCAATTCTTTCAACGGTCACGTTTCTGCCGCTCGTCGGCGCGTTACTGATCCTTCTGATCAAGGACGACAGCGAGGCATCGCGTCGCAATATCCGCAACGTCGCTTTGCTGACGACGATATTCGTCTTCGCCCTGTCGCTCGTCGTCTGGGCCGGTTTCGACAATTCGAACCCCGGCTTCCAGATGGTCGAGCAGGTCGACTGGATGGGCGGCGGCATCAGCTACCACATGGGCGTGGACGGCATCTCCGTCCTGTTCGTGGTGCTTTCCGCTTTCCTCATGCCCTTCTGCATTCTGGCAAGCTGGGTGTCGGTGGAAAAGCGCGTCAAGGAATACATGATCGCGTTCCTCATTCTGGAAACGCTGATGATCGGCGTGTTCTGCGCGCTCGACCTGTTCCTGTTCTACGTGTTCTTCGAGGCAAGCCTTATCCCGATGTTCATCATCATCGGCGTGTGGGGCGGCAAGCGCCGCGTCTATGCGAGCCTGAAGTTCTTCCTCTACACGCTTCTGGGCTCGGTCCTGATGCTCATCGCCATCATGGCCATGTACTGGCAGGCTGGCACGATGAACATCGTGGAGCTGCTGAAATACGACTTCCCGGCCGGTATGCAGACATGGCTATGGCTCGCCTTCTTCGCGTCCTTCGCGGTGAAGATGCCGATGTGGCCGGTCCACACCTGGTTGCCGGATGCGCACGTTGAAGCACCGACGGCAGGCTCGGTCATTCTGGCCGGTATCCTGCTGAAGCTCGGCGGCTACGGTTTCATCCGCTTCTCGCTGCCGATGTTCCCGCTGGCTTCCGCTGATTTCGCTCCGTTCATCTTCGCGCTGTCGGTGATCGCAATCATCTACACCTCGCTCGTCGCGATGGTGCAGGAAGACATGAAGAAGCTGATCGCCTATTCGTCGGTTGCGCACATGGCCTATGTGACCATGGGTATCTTCGCGGCAAACGAGCAGGGCCTACAGGGCGCCATCTTCCAGATGCTGTCGCACGGCATCGTGTCGGGCGCGCTCTTCCTCTGCGTCGGCGTGATCTATGATCGCATGCATACCCGTGAGATCGCGGCGTTTGGCGGTCTGGTGAACAACATGCCGAAATATGCGGTGGCTTTCCTTATCTTCACGATGGCGAATGTCGGCCTGCCGGGTACTTCGGGCTTCATCGGCGAGTTCCTGACGCTGTTCGGCGTGTTCCGGGTCAACACCTGGGTGGCGCTGTTCGCAACCACGGGCGTCATTCTCTCGGCGGCCTATGCGCTCTGGCTCTACCGTCAGGTGATCTTCGGCGCGCTGACCAAGGAAAGCCTCAAGGCGCTCCTCGACCTCAGCCCGCGTGAGAAGCTCATTCTGTACCCGCTTGTGGTGCTCACCATCTTCTTCGGCGTCTATCCGACCCCGGTCTTCAATGTGACCGCCGGTGCCGTGAACGCCCTGGTCCAACATTACGACGCAGCACTCGCGGGCTCCGCGAGCGCCGTGCTGGCACAGTAAGAAATAAAGGCGTAGGTCATGCAGACTGATCTGATAGCTCATCTGACCCTTGCAGCACCGGAGGTTCTCCTTGCTGTAGGCGCCTTGGCACTGCTCATGATTGGCGTGTTCTCCGGCGAACGGGCGGCCACGCTCGTCAACGGATTATCCGTCGCGGTGCTTATTGCAGCGCTGGCTCTGGTCATCCTTTTCCCGGCGAACGGTGCTGTTTTCGGCGGCGCCATCGTCAATGACGGTTTTGGCCGCTTCATGAAGGTGCTGACACTGGTCGGCTCCATCGTGACGCTGATCATGTCGGTCGGCTTCGCCAAGGCGGAGAAGTTCGACAAGTTCGAATTCCCGGTCCTGATCGTGATTTCCACGCTGGGCATGCTGCTGATGGTTTCGGCCTCCAACATGCTGTCGCTCTATCTCGGCCTCGAACTGCAATCGCTGGCGCTCTATGTTCTGGCAGCGTTCAACCGCGATAGCGTCCGTTCGACGGAAGCAGGCCTGAAATACTTCGTCCTCGGCTCGCTGTCCTCGGGCATGCTGCTTTACGGCATCTCGCTCGTCTACGGTTACACCGGTCATATTGGCTTTGCCGAAATCGCGCAGGCCGTCGCCGGCGGACAGCGCGAACTGGGCCTGGTCTTCGGTCTGGTCTTCATTCTGGCCGGCCTGGCATTCAAGATTTCCGCCGTTCCGTTCCACATGTGGACGCCGGACGTCTATGAAGGTGCGCCGACCCCGGTAACGGCATTCTTTGCCGCCGCTCCGAAGATGGCCGCCATGGCGCTCATCATCCGCGTCGTCTCGGAAGCCTTTGCCCCGGTCACCCATGACTGGCAGCAGGTCGTCATCTTCATCGCGCTTGCCTCGATGATCCTCGGCGCCTTTGCCGCCATCGGCCAGCGCAACATCAAGCGCCTGATGGCTTATTCCTCGATCAGCCATATGGGTTATGCGCTTGTTGGTCTGGCCGCAGGCACGGTGATCGGCGTGAAGGGCGTGATGATCTACATGGCGGTCTACCTTGCCATGACGCTCGGCACCTTCGCGTTCATTCTTGCAATGCGCACCAAGGACGGCAATGTCGAGAACATCGATGATCTGGCCGGTCTGTCCCGCACCAATCCGGTGCTGGCAACGATCATGACCATCTTCCTGTTCTCGCTCGCCGGCATTCCGCCCCTCGCAGGCTTCTTCGGAAAGTGGTACACCTTCCTTGCCGCTGTGCAGGCCGGTCTCCTGCCGCTCGCCATCATCGGTATCGTGGCTTCGGTCGTGGGCGCGTTCTACTACCTGCGCATGATCAAGATCATGTGGTTCGATGAGCCGACCGGCGGTTTCGTTCCCGTCGCGGGCGAGCTTCGCCTGGTTCTCGGTGTAACGGGTGCCTTCGTGCTCTTCTACGTCTTCATTGCTGGCCCGATCGGTGGTTTTGCCGAAGCCGCAGCCAAGACGTTCTTCTGACAAATGCATGAGGCGGAAGCATAGATGAGTTTTGCGCTTTCGCCTGTTGCGAAAAATGAGGGCTACCGTCTCGAAAGCTTCGAGACGGTAGGTTCCACCAACGCCGTTGCCCTGGAACGGGCAGCCGCGGGCGATCCGGGCAGGCTCTGGCTTGTCACGAAGAAACAGGAAAGCGGCCGTGGAAGACGGGGCCGTGCCTGGTCCACGCCGGAAGGCAATCTTGCCTCCACGCTGCTTCTCGTTGAATCCTACGAAATGAAAACGGCGGCAACGCTCGGGTTTGTCGCGGGCCTGTCGCTCGCAGACGCGCTTGACGCGGTATTCGCCGCGACCGGGCCTGCCGTGCCGCCGACAATCGGCCTCAAATGGCCGAACGATGTTCTGCTGAATGGTGCGAAACTGTCCGGCATCCTGCTCGAATCTTCCATTATGGGAAAAGGCCTGTTCGCCGTTGCCATCGGCATCGGAACCAATGTGGTCGCCTTTCCCGATGATCTGCCCTACGCGGCGACTTCCCTGCGCTCGCTTGGCAGCAAATGCGATGCCGAAACCTTGTTCGCGGCCCTGTCGGATGCATGGTCCGTCAATTACCGCGTCTGGAACGAGGGGCGCGGCCTTGATGACATTCGCAAGCGTTGGCTGGAGCGCGCCCATGGCCTCGGCCAGCGTGTGACGATGCAGGTCGAAGGCCGTATCGTCGAAGGTCATTTTGATACGATTGACGAGGCATGCCGTTTTGTTATTCGCGAAGACGATGGTTCGCGGGTTGCAGTAACGGCTGGCGATGTCTATTTCGGAACTGCTGCTACAATACGCAAATAATTTGCTTTGTTTTGTCTTGCCAGGGTTGCAACAGGACAACTTTGGGTTCAGTTGGTGCGGCAAGACCGCTCGATAGTCATAGAGGAAATTTCATGGCCCGATCCAATACTACGGAACTCGTCTTTCTGCCGCTTGGCGGCGTGGGCGAAATCGGCATGAATTTGGCCATGTACGGCTTCGGCCCGGCGGACAACCGCGAGTGGCTGGTGGTGGATATGGGTGTGAGCTTTGCGGGGCCGGAACAGCCGGGCGCCGATCTCATCCTGCCGGATATCCGCTATCTCGAAGCTGAAAAGCACAATCTGCGCGGCATCGTGATCACCCATGCGCATGAAGACCATTTCGGCGCCTTGCTTGACCTTTGGCCGCGCCTGAAGGTGCCGGTCTATGCGACGCCATTTACCGCCGGCCTGCTGGAAGCCAAGCGGCAGTCGGAGGATGGCGCGCCCGACATTCCGATCACGATCTACAAGGCTGGCGAAAAGTTTGAGGTCGGGCCTTTCAAGATCGAGGCCGTGGCCGTCACCCACTCGATCCCGGAGCCGGTTTCGCTGGCCCTTACGACGCCGCTCGGCACGGTCGTGCATACGGGCGACTGGAAGATGGACCCGGAACCCTCGCTCGGCCCCGTCATCGACGAGGCGCGTTTCCGCGCCATCGGCGATGCTGGCGTGCTGGCGCTGATCTGCGACTCCACCAACGCCTTGCGCGAGGGTGAATCGCCTTCCGAGCGACAGGTGGGCGAAAGCCTGCGTGAGCTGATCGAAAATGCGCGTGGTCGTGTGGCCATCACCACCTTCTCTTCGAATGTCGGTCGTATCCGGTCGATTACCGAGGCGGCGCGGGACGCGGGCCGTCAGGTACTGGTGGTCGGGCGTTCGATGAAGCGCGCCATCTCCGTTGCGACCGAGCTTGGCTACATGGAAGGCCTGCCGGAATATCTCAGCGAAGAAGATTACGGCTATATTCCCCGCGAGAACGTGGTGATGATCCTGACCGGCAGTCAGGGCGAGCCGCGTGCCGCACTCGCCAAGCTTGCGCGTGACGAAATGCGCAGCCTCGCGCTGACGGCGGGCGATACGGTCATCTACTCGTCGCGCGCCATTCCGGGCAATGAAAAGGCGATACTCGACATCAAGAACCGCCTGATCGATCGCGGCATCAAGATCATCGGCGACGAGGATGCACTGGTCCATGTGTCCGGCCATCCACGCCGCAGCGAATTGCGCCGCATGTATTCATGGGTTCGCCCGCAGATTCTGGTGCCGGTGCACGGCGAAGCCGCGCATCTGGTCGCGCAAGGCTCGCTTGGCGCGATGGAAGGCATCGAGCAGGTCGCGCAGGTTCGCGATGGCGACATGCTGCGTCTGGCGCCCGGCAAGGCCGAGATCATCGATGAAGCGCCGGTTGGCCGCATCTACAAGGACGGCAAGCTGATCGGCGACGAGGAAGAAATCGGCATGGTCGAGCGCCGCAAGCTTGCCTATGTCGGCCATGTCGCCGTTTCCGTGCTGCTCGACCGCGAGCACAAGATCATCGATGAACCCGACCTCGTGACTTTCGGCGTGCCGGAGGAAAATGCGCAGGGCGACCTGCTGGAAGATATCCTTCTGGACGCGGCGATCGAGGCCATCGACAGCATTCCGCGTGTTCGCCGCAAGGATATCGAGCTGGTACGGGAGTCCGTGCGCCGTGCCGTTCGCGCTGCGGCAAATGAAGCATGGGGCAAAAAGCCCGTGGTGACCGTGTTCGTCAATAGGATACGGTAACCACATATATTTGCAGAATGACCGGCATGGGAGGTGCTGATGCTCGAACGCTTGAACCACGTGGCAATCGCGGTTCCGGATATTGACGCCGCCGCAGCGCTTTATCGCGGCAAGCTCGGTGCCAAAGTCACCGAGCCGCAGGCGCTGCCCGAACATGGCGTAACCGTGGTTTTCATCGACGTCGGCAACACCAAGATCGAATTGCTGGAACCTCTGGGCGAGGGGTCTCCCATCGCGGCCTTTCTGGAAAAGAACCCGTCCGGCGGCATGCACCATCTTTGCTACGAGGTTGCGGACATCATCGCCGCCCGTGATCGCCTCAAGGCAGAAGGCGCGCGCATCCTGGGTGACGGCGAGCCGAAGACGGGCGCGCATGGCAAGCCGGTTCTGTTCCTGCACCCCAAGGATTTCAACGGCACACTGATCGAACTGGAAGAGGTGTAATCATGTCTCTGGTTTCGGGAATCGCGATCTATTTCATCATCTGGTGGACCACGCTGTTCGCGCTGCTGCCGGTCGGCTTGCGTACACAGGCCGAAGAAAACGAAGTGACCCTGGGCACGGTCGCCAGCGCTCCGGCAAGGCCGCGCATCGGCCGGGCCTTCCTGCGCACGACGGTCGTCGCGACGCTCATCTTCCTGCTCTATTATTATCTGACGCAGGTCAGCGGTTACGGCCTCGACGATATCCCGCATTTCTTCCCGGATCTGACTTGACCCGACCGGGTTTCACGGGTCCGGTTCCGGCACGAATTTTGAGGCTGCCTAAAAATTAGGCAGCCTCTTTTTTGTATAAAGAAAAGTGGATCACTCCACCAAAAGTTGTAGTCTGTAGCAGCCCTTAAGCGTAACCCGTTGAATTTCCGACAGGCTACAACCCGCCGTCATTTGTGACGGCGAGGCTATTTCCCCGGCAATTGTGCATGAATAAATCGATTTATACTTAAGTGAAATTTAATACTTGGATGCGCAGAGGGCACCGGGATAAATCCCACAAAATCAATGTGTTATTCGCGCAAATAAAATAGCGAAACTGCGGGGACCATGGCCGTCCCGCAAGTGCAAAAAAAAAGCAAGGCTTTCGCCTTGCTAATCAAATACGCGTTCGATCCGTTTCCATTTGACTGGCGGCTGCGAAAGTCGCGCCTGGATCCATCCTCCCAAGACTTTGACCGCGTGAAACCAACGGTTTTATTCCGTTGTTGCTCTTATGATGAAAAAAATAGCGAACTGCACAGCTTTTGTCACGAAAAATCTTCTATCGCGTCATATTTCTTTCGCAAAATTTCCCCGGAGAGAGTGATATATCTGTAATATATTGAATTTGAATGTGAATCTGGATGCCCGATTTGGCGGAGGCAGTTCTTTCGGCAGGCGATCATGGCTGTGGATGGGGAAATCCGCCGCCGCGAAAGCTTTTCCAGGCGGGTTTCCAACCGATCTATAACCCGGTAAGAAACCGACGAATATGCTTAATTTTTGCCTGATTCTTGAAGCACTCAGGCAGTCCCTCTTGATTGGTGGTTACGATGCGTCTGTCGCGGTATTTTTTACCTATTCTGAAGGAAAACCCCAAGGAGGCGGAAATCGTCTCCCACAGGCTGATGCTGCGTTCGGGCATGATCCGTCAACAGTCGGCCGGCATCTATGCCTGGCTGCCGATCGGCCTGAAGGTGCTCAACAAGGTCTGCGACATCATCCGCGAGGAGCAGAACCGCGCTGGCGCCAATGAAATCCTGATGCCGACCATCCAGTCCGCCGACCTGTGGCGCGAAAGCGGCCGCTACGACGCCTATGGCAAGGAAATGCTGCGCATCCAGGACCGGCAGGAGCGCGATATGCTCTTCGGCCCGACCAATGAGGAAATGGTCACCGACATTTTCCGCTCCTATGTGCGTTCCTACAAGGACCTGCCGCTCAATCTCTATCACATCCAGTGGAAGTTCCGCGACGAAGTGCGCCCGCGTTTCGGCGTCATGCGTTCACGCGAATTTCTGATGAAGGACGCCTATTCGTTCGACCTCGATTATGAGGGCGCGAAAATGGCTTACTACCGCATGTTCGTGTCCTATCTGCGCACTTTCGCCCGCGTCGGCCTGCAGGCGATCCCGATGCGCGCCGATACCGGCCCGATTGGCGGCGACCTTTCCCACGAATTCATCATTCTGGCCGAAACCGGCGAAAGCCAGGTTTTCTGCGACAAGGCTTATCTCGATCTGGCCGTGCCGGGCGCGGACACCGATTTCCGCAACGATGCGCAGCTGACCGACATCGTCCAGCGCTGGACGACGCCTTATGCGGCGACCGACGAAATGCACGACGAGGCCGACTGGGCCAAGGTCAAGCCTGAAGATCAGGTTTCCGCGCGCGGCATCGAAGTCGGCCACATCTTCCATTTCGGCACCAAATATTCCGAACCGATGGGCGCCAAAGTGCAGGGCCCGGACGGCAAGGAACATCTGGTTTCCATGGGTTCCTACGGCATCGGCCCGTCGCGCCTTGTCGCAGCCGCCATCGAGGCCTTCCACGACGATGCAGGCATCATCTGGCCGAAGGCCATCGCGCCGTTCGGCGCTGGCATCGTCAACATGAAGCCGGGCGACGAAGGATGCGACGCCGTGAGCGAGAAGCTCTACGAGGCGCTGACCAATGCAGGCGTCGATCCGCTGCTTGACGACACGGACGACCGTCCGGGCGCAAAGTTCGCCACGATGGACCTGATCGGCCTGCCGACGCAGGTGATCGTCGGACCGCGCGGCGTTGCCGCCGGTGAAGTCGAAATCAAGGATCGCAAGACCGGCGAACGCCAGAACCTGAGCGTCGAAGCTGCGATCAACCTGTTGACGGCAGAAGCATGAGCAACGCGGCGGCAGCAAAATCCGGGGACAAGGCAAAGGTAGCCCAGAAAGCTCCGAAGTCGGGTCCATTCTCGGCCTTTGAGCGGATGATCGCATGGCGATATCTGCGTGCGCGCCGCCGCGAGACTTTTATCTCGGTCATTGCCGGGTTTTCCTTCACCGGCATCATGCTGGGCGTGGCGACGCTCATCATCGTCATGGCGGTGATGAACGGCTTCCGTGCCGAGCTTCTTTCGCGAATCCTCGGCATCAACGGCCATCTCATCATGCAGCCGATTGACCGCCCGCTGGATGATTATGCCGATCTCATCAAGCGGATCGACGGTATTTCCGGCATCAGGTTCGCCATTCCCGTGGTGGAAGGGCAGGCGCTTGTGCAGGGCAATATCGGCGCAGGCAATGGCGCGCTGATCCGGGGCTTGCGTGAAGAAGACCTCGAAAAGCTCAAGCTCGTTTCCGGCAATATCCGCCAGGGCACGCTGCAGGGCTTCGATCAGGCGGGCGGCGTCGCCATCGGCACCCGCATGGCGGAAAATCTCGGCCTTTCCATCGGCGATACGCTGCGCGTGATCTCGCCGGACGGCGATGTGACCCCGTTCGGCGTCAATCCGCGCGTAAAGGCCTATCCGATTGTCGCCATCTTCGAGATCGGCATGTCGGAATATGACTCCTCCATCGTCATGATGCCGCTTTCCGAGGCGCAGCTTTTCTTCAATCAGGAAGGCAAGGTGCAATCGCTTGAAATCTTTGTCGATAATCCCGACAAGGTGGATGCGATGCGCGCCCCGGTGGAAGAGGCGGCGGGACGCCAGCTCTCGCTTGTCGACTGGCGCCAGCGCAACCAGACTTTCTTCTCGGCGCTGGAAGTCGAACGCAATGTCATGTTCATGATCCTGACGCTGATCGTGCTCGTGGCGGCGCTGAACATCATTTCCGGCCTCATCATGCTGGTGAAGGACAAGGGGCATGACATTGCGATCCTGCGCACCATGGGGGCAACCCGCGGCGCGGTGATGCGCATCTTCCTGATGACGGGCGCCGCCATCGGCGTCACCGGCACGGTGGCCGGTGTGGTTCTGGGCGTCGTCGTCTGCCTGAATGTCGAGCGGATCCGCGAGTTCTTCTCGTGGCTCTCCGGCACGACGCTCTTCAATCCGGAACTTTATTTCCTGAGCCAGCTGCCCGCGAAGATGGACCCCGGCGAGACGATTTCCGTCATCGTCATGGCTCTGGTGCTGTCGTTCATCGCCACCATTTTCCCGGCCTGGCGCGCTGCCAAGCTCGATCCGGTCGAAGCATTGAGGTATGAATAATGGCGGCTGAAATCATCATGCGGCTGCAACGCGTCGGCCGCGCCTACAAGGAAGCCGACCGCGAACTGGTGATCCTCAAGGACGCCGATTTCACGCTGCGTCGCGGCGAAATGGTTGCGCTTGTCGCGCCGTCGGGTGCGGGCAAATCGACCTTGCTGCACACGGCTGGCCTTCTGGAACGTCCCGATGAGGGAGAGGTTTTCCTGGACGGACGCTCCTGCAGCAAGCTTTCCGATGACGAGCGCACGGCGGTGCGCCGCAACGACATCGGCTTCGTCTACCAGTTCCATCACCTCCTGCCGGAATTTTCCGCGCTGGAAAACGTGATGATGCCGCAGATGATCCGCGGACTGTCGAAGAAGCAGGCGGCAGAACGTGCGCAGCAGCTTCTTGAATATATGAAGATCGGCAAGCGCGCCTCCCATCGCCCCTCGGAGCTTTCCGGCGGTGAACAGCAGCGTGTCGCCATCGCGCGCGCCGTTGCCAATGCGCCGCTCGTTCTTCTGGCGGACGAACCGACCGGCAACCTCGACCCGACGACCTCTTCCTATGTCTTCGGTGCTCTGGAAGCGCTCGTGCGCCAGTCCGGGCTTGCAGCCCTGATCGCCACCCACAATCACGAACTGGCTGGCCGCATGGATCGCCGCGTGACGCTGAAGGACGGCAAGGTCGTCGACCTTTAAAACGTCCACACTACATAGCACCTCATCCTGAGGAGCCGCCGCAGGCGGCGTCTCGAAGGCCGAGGTGCGGCTCTGCTGCCAGCGCGTTCCTGTCTGACCGGACAGCCGGTGCTCTCCCATCTGTTCTGCTGTGCGTTTGATCGGGCCGGGCCTCTGGCCTGCCTGTATTCCCATACCCCTTAGCGGCCGGGCGGTCATGGAACGGCCTCCACCAGCAGCACCTCATCCTGAGGAGCCGCCGCAGGCGGCGTCTCGAAGGGCGAGGTGCGCACCGCCGTCAGCGCATTCCTGACCGGACAGCCGATGCTCTCTCATCTGTTCTCTTGTGCGTTTGATCGGGCGGGGCGTCTCAGGCCTGCCTATATTCCCATACCCTTGTCCTGATGGCCGGGCGGTCATGGAACCGCCTCCGCCAGCAGCACCTCATCCTGAGGAGCCGCCGCAGGCGGCGTCTCGAAGGGCGAGGTGCGCACCGCCGTCAGCGCATTCCTGACCGGACAGCCGATGCTCGCCCATCTGTTCTGCTGTGCGTTTGATCGGGCCGGGCCTCTTAGGCCTCCCCGTATTCCCATACCCCTTGTCTTGGTGGCCGTGCGGCCATGAAACCGCCTCCACCAGCAGCACCTCATCCTGAGGAGCCGCCGCAGGCGGCGTCTCGAAGGGCGAGGTGCGGCACCGCTGCCAGCGCGTTCCTGACCGGACAGGCCAGTGCTCTCCCATCTGTTCTGCTTGCGTTTGATCGGGCCGAGCCTCTGGGCCTGCCTATATTCCTGTAACCTTGTCCTGGCGGCCGGGCGGCGATGGACCGCCCCGCCAGCACCTCATCCTGAGGAGCCGCCGCAGGCGGCGTCTCGAAGGGCGAGGTGCGGCTCTGCCTGAACAGAGCCCGGCAGCGTCACCCTCACTCTGTTCTCGCAGTTCCCGCCTGCGGTTGTGTATTCACTATTCGTAAACCCTAAAATGAATGCCGTTGCATAACGGTGTTGACTTAGGAACAAAAATAGAACAAAAAATAAACATACGTGAACACAGAGGAGTTTCCAACATGACCGATCTCGTCCACGACGTTCTGTCTTTCATTTCGGTAAGCCTGTTCATTGCAACTTTCGCCATCTGGGTGAGCGCTATTTGAAGGAAATAGCGGGTTCCTGTGAACCCGCGCCACGGGGGCGATAGTCTTACTGGACATCGCCACTTCATTCCCCGAAACTGATGCTTTCAGGCGACAGAGTCGCCAGCCGCGATGAATCACGAATGTGGTTCATGCTTGAAGCAATGTGCTATCAGGCGGCTACTGTATCGGCGCCAGGATCGAAATCGATTTCTGGAAAGTCCGATACATGGATTTGGAGCGCCGGATGTATGTCCATCCGGGTGGCTCGGCAGATGATCGGGGTCGATGTATGAGTGATGCAGCAGCAGCCAATGCAGCAAATGACGGTGCTTTGACGCCACGTTTCGTGCATCTGCGGGTACATTCGGCCTATTCCTTGCTGGAAGGCGCATTGCCGCTCGGCAAGATCATCAAACAGGCGATTGCCGACGAGGCGCCGGCTATCGCAGTCACCGACACCAACAATCTGTTCGGTGCGCTTGAATTTGCGCAGAAGGCATCGAAGGACGGGTTGCAGCCGATTATCGGTTGCCAGATCGATGTTGCCTTTGGCGACCATGCCGACAATGGACGCAGCGCCAATCGCCGGGTTGCGCTGGACCTTGCCCCCATCGTGTTGCTCGCGACGACGGAAGAGGGCTATGCCAATATCGTGCGGCTTGTCAGCCGCGCGTTCCTGGACACTCCGGCGGGTGATCCGGTGCATGTCGAGGCGAGCTGGCTGCCGCCCCTGGCGAAAGATGTCATCGTGCTTTCCGGCGGCGCATTGGGGCCGATCGGCCGCGCCTTTGCCGCCGACCGTCCGGACAGGGCGGAAGCACGGCTTGCTTTCCTGCGGGAAGCTTTCGGCGATAGGCTCTATGTCGAACTGCAGCGTCAGGCGGGCTATGACCGTGCGCTGGAGGCAAAGACCGTGGCGCTTGCCTATGAGATGGACCTGCCTCTGGTGGCCACCAATGAGGCGTTCTTTCTCAAGGCGGAAGACTTCGAGGCCCATGATGCGCTTCTGGCCATCGCGGAAGGGCAGATATTGTCCAACGATGATCGCCGCCGCCTGACGCCGGATCATCATCTGAAAAGCCGTGCGGAAATGGCGGCACTCTTTGCCGATCTGCCGGAAGCGCTCGAAAACACCGTTGAGATTGCCCAGCGCTGCAGCTGGTACACGCAGACGCGCAAGCCGATCCTGCCGCGCTTCACGGGCGAATCGGACGATCCGGAAGCGGCCCTCCAGGCGGAGGCCGACGAGCTGGCGCGGCAGGCGCGCGAGGGCCTGAAGATGCGGCTCGAGACGGCGGGCCTCGCGGAAGGCTATACGGCGGAGCAATATGCCGAGCGTCTCGAATACGAGATCGGCATCATCACCCGCATGAAGTTCCCCGGCTACTTCCTGATCGTTGCCGACTTCATCAAATGGGCGAAGGCCCATGGCATTCCGGTCGGGCCGGGCCGTGGTTCCGGTGCAGGTTCCCTCGTCGCCTATGCGCTGACGATTACCGATGTCGATCCGCTGCGGTTCTCGCTGCTTTTCGAACGCTTCCTCAACCCGGACCGCGTTTCGATGCCCGACTTCGATATCGACTTCTGTCAGGATCGCCGTGAAGAGGTGATCCGCTATGTGCAGGAAAAATACGGGCGCGATCAGGTTGCGCAGATCATCACTTTCGGAACCTTGCAGGCCCGCGCCGTGCTGCGCGATGTGGGGCGCGTTCTGGAAATGCCTTACGGTCAGGTCGACCGTCTGTGCAAGCTGGTGCCGCAGAACCCGGCCAATCCCGTGTCGCTAGCGCAGGCCATCGAAACCGAGCCCAAGATCAACGAAGAGCGCGAGAAGGAGCCGGTCGTCGGGCGGCTTCTCGATATGGCGCTCAAGCTCGAGGGGCTTTATCGCCACGCCTCGACCCACGCCGCCGGTATCGTGATCGGAGACCGACCGCTGTCCGAACTGGTGCCCATGTATCGGGATCCGCGTTCCGACATGCCGGTCACCCAGTTCAACATGAAATGGGTCGAGCAGGCGGGACTGGTCAAATTCGACTTTCTCGGCCTCAAGACGCTGACCGTTCTGGAAACGGCGGTCAAGCTGGTGGCGCGCAAGGGGATCGAGATCGACCTGTCCCATGTGCCGCTCGATGATCCGCTCACCTATGAAATGCTGTCGCGCGGTGAAACGGTCGGCGTGTTCCAGGTTGAAAGTGCCGGCATGCGAAAGGCGCTGCTCGGCATGCGCCCGGACCGGATCGAGGATATCATTGCGCTTGTGGCGCTTTATCGTCCCGGCCCGATGGAGAACATCCCGACCTATAATGCGCGCAAGAACGGCGAGGAGGAGATCGCCTCCATTCACCCGAAGATCGATCACCTGATCAAGGAAACGCAGGGCGTTATCGTCTATCAGGAACAGGTGATGCAGATCGCGCAGGTGCTTTCCGGCTATTCGCTCGGTGAAGCTGACCTTTTGCGCCGCGCCATGGGCAAGAAGATCCGCGAGGAGATGGACAAGCAGCGCGTCCGTTTCGTGGATGGCGCGATCGAAGGCGGTGTCGACAAGGCGCAGGCCAACATGATCTTCGACCTGCTGGCCAAGTTCGCCGACTACGGCTTCAACAAGTCGCACGCCGCTGCCTATGCAATCGTCTCCTACCAGACGGCCTATATGAAGGCGCATTACCCGGTCGAGTTCCTCGCCGCGTCGATGACCTACGATATGTCGAACACCGACAAGCTCAACGATTTCCGCCGCGAGGCCAATCGTCTGGGCATCGAGGTCGTGCCGCCGTCGGTGATGACGTCGTTCCGTCCGTTTGAAGTGGGCGAGAAGCAGATTTTCTATTCGCTTGCCGCCATCAAGGGCGTGGGCGAGGCGGCGGTCGATCATATCGTCGAGGTGCGGGCCGAGAAGCCTTTTGAAAGCCTTGAGGATTTCTGCGAGCGGGTCGATCCGCGCATCGTCAACCGGCGGGTGCTGGAAAGCCTCATCAATGCCGGTGCGATGGATTGCTTCGGTCGCGAGCGTCCGGCCATGAGTGCGGGCATGGATCGCATCATGGGCTTTGCCCAGCGCACGCAGGAAAATGCCGCAAGCGGCCAGTCCGATATCTTCGGCCTGTCCGGCGCGCCCAAGGAAACGCTCATCCTGCCGCAGGCAGCGCCCTGGCTGCCATCGGAAATGCTGCATCGCGAGTTTCAGGCGGTCGGCTTCTATCTGTCGGCCCATCCGCTCGATGAATATCGCGATGTGCTGAACCGGATGCGTGTTCAAAGCTGGGCGGATTTTTCCGCAGCCGTCAAGCGCGGCGCCAATGCCGGACGTCTGGCGGGCACCGTGACAGCCCGTCAGGAGCGCAAGACGCGAACCGGCAACAAGATGGGTATCGTGCAACTGTCCGATGCCAGCGGCCAGTTCGAAGCAGTGCTGTTTTCGGAAGGGCTCGCGCAATATCGCGATCTTCTGGAAAGCGGCAAGTCGGTGGTGATTACTGTTCAGGCGGAAAACCGTCCCGAAGGCATCGGGCTGCGTATCCAGACGGTGCAGTCGCTCGAAGACGAGGCCTGTCGGATGCAGAAGGCGATGCGGCTTTATCTGCGCTCCGCCGATGCGGTCCGTCATATCGCGCCGCATTTCAATACGCGCGGCGACGGGCAGGTGAGCCTCATCGTCATCAAGGACAACGGCCAGCGCGAAGTCGAGATCGAACTGCCGCACCGTTATCGCGTCAGCCCGCAGATCGCGAGCGCCATGAAAGCCATTCACGGTGTCGTGGACGTGGAACTGGTTTGAGGTAATTAAGACAGAGTGGCGGCGAGCTCGTTTTGCGTTCTTTTTGCGCAAAAAACCGGTGGTGATGTGTGTATTTCACCACCGATTTTGTGGCGAACGCCCGTCAAAAATGCGGCAAATCTGTGATTTGCCTCAATAGGCGGCTGTGAAACGCTTGCGGATATGCTGGCCGTTTTCAGCTTCATCCAGAATGGCGACCGCCAGATCGGCGACGGAAATCTTGCTTTCGCCCTTGTCGTCGAACACCGGTTCGTCGCCGCCGAGACGGTATTTTCCGGTGCGTTCGCCCGGCTGGAGAATGATCGCCGGCGACACGAATGTCCATTCCAGTTGGTCCTCGCCGCGGAGGTCTTCCAGTGCCTGACGGGCGCCGAGCGCGCCTTCCTTCCACTCGGCAGGAAACTCGGGCGAATCGACCAGCTGCTTGCCATTGATCGAAAGACTGCCTGCGCCACCAATCGCTATAAGGCGCTTGATGCCGGCCTTTTTGGTGGCTTCCGTGATGGAGCGGCTGCCATTGATGTGATTTTCGCGGATATTTTCGTCGCTCCAGCCCGGATTGTAGGCCGAAATCACGATGTCATGCCCCGCAAGCTGGCTTCCAAGCGCATCAGTATCGAATACGTCAGCCTTTAACGCTGTGACATTGGCGAGCTTTTCCACTTTTTCCGGATGGCGAACCAGTGCGGTCACCTGGTGGCCGCGTGCTGCGGCTTCCTTGAGAATTGCGGCGCCCACAAAACCCGTTGCGCCGATCAGTGCGATTCTGGTCATGGCATTTTCCTTTCCGATCTTCTCGTATCGAATGAATTGAGGTATGTTTCGTAATCAGGTTATTTCTGATAACTACATAAGTGATGCTGCCAAGCGTGTGAAGAACGCACTTTTACATGTTCAGGGTACATGGAAGTAACCGCGTCGAAGGCAAGTGTTCAGGGCGGTTTCGACGAAGCCGAAAGGCAGGGATCGATCTAACCAATTGTTTTACCGGGATTTTGCCGCCAACATAGACCATGTGCGTTCGAAAGCGGCGAGGCTCGAAGAATAAAATGCGCGCCGGGCGGTGGACCGCCTGTCCGAGGAGAAGCAGATGACGATATCGACACGGCCTGACGGCAAGACGCCCTTGCTCTCATCCACTCCGGCCTTCAAAACCGATGGGGACGGCGCCTGTCCGATCCGCGAAGTGCTGGATCGGGTGGGCGACACGTGGAGCATTCTCGTCGTCTTCAATCTTCAGGAAGGTTCGATGCGCTTCAATGCCTTGCGGCGATCCATCGAAGGCATTTCGCAGCGCATGTTGACGGTGACGCTGCGGTCGCTGGAGCGGGACGGGCTGGTTTCGCGGCATGTTCGCCCGACATCTCCGCCCGAAGTGGAATATTCACTGACCGAGCTTGGCCATTCTCTGGCCGTGCCGATCGATGTGCTCGGCCAATGGGCAGTCAAGAACCGCGACCTGCTTCGCGATGCACGCGCTCGTTTTGACGAAGGCAACGAATAAAAGGGGAACCGGGCCGACTCGCCGTGCGTTTGTCTTGTCAGACAGGAGAGAAAGCCATGCCCGCTAAATCACAAGCCCAACAGAAGGCAGCCGGAGCTGCCCTTGCTGCCAAACGCGGCGAGATCAAGAAAAGCGAACTCATCGGCGCGTCGAAGGAAATGTATGAATCGATGACCGAAAAGGAACTGGAAGAGTTTGCCGAAACCAAGCGCAAAAGCCTGCCGGAGCACGTAGACGGCGGCAAGAAGCACTGAACAGGACAGGCGAGCGCCGTCTGGCACTCGCCATGTGATCTTTACTTGTCGGCCTTGTTCGGGGCGAGTTCGATTGCTTTCAGCTTGCCGTCGGTGATGCCGCAGCGCAGCGTGATGCTGTCCCACTTCGCGGAAACACCCTTGTTGCGGGCTTCACCGGGAACCGAAATCACCGCCGACACCTTGCGCGGGTCGCTGGAACTGAATTTCGATGATTTATCATCGGTTTGCGCGTCGGAAATATCGTCTTTGGTGAAGCCGAGACGATCATATTTCTTGCTCTTCTTCACATAGTCATAGCCGCTGGCGATACAGTCGGCGATCTGCGGCGCGACCCGCTGATCCTTGACGAGCGTCTGGTAATTTCCTGTAAAATCCTTCGAGCGCTTCGGAACGGCATCGGCATGAGCCGCAGCGCAAAAACCAAGTGTGAAAATTGCGGAAACTACAAGTTTGGTCGATTTCATGCCCATGTCCTTCTGGAGACCCGTCTTTCACTGGCGATCAGGCGGGGTTGAATCGATAATGGAACCGAGATTACAGGCGCAATTCTGATTTTTTTATGAATTTCCAACGCTTACGATAGCTTATTGGCAAATGCGTGCAAGACAGGATTTGCCGTGGCAGCCTTGGTCGAGATGCATGTTGGTGCGGTGCGCGGCGTCGCCATCCGGACCGATCACGGTCATGAAAAGCTTGCAGCTTGCACCGTGCACGGCGCGCCAGAATGCCTTTTCCTTGTCGTTGCCGTTCCAGCCGCTTTCCAGTTGCGTTTTGCTGCCGTCCGCGAATGTGAACGACATGATGTCGAGCGCGTTGGCAAAGGCGTGTTCCGAAACCCGCCCCGACGAGGCTCCGTTTACCTTTCGGCATTGATAGTCCGAGCCGACGCCGATCTCCGTGATTTTTGAATCCGGGCCGTAAACATCCTTCGCGGCTTTCGTCACTTCGCTGCTCCACTGCGCCAGCGTGACGGCCATTGCGCAATTCGTGGTCACTGCATTGGCGAATTTCAACGGCTCGTCCTTGCCGATGGCGGTCAGGGACAGGGGGGAATGAACCCCGCATTGCTCGCCGTCCTTGATCGGAGGCAGGAGCTTGCCCTCGACCTGGCCGGAAATGAGCGCCGGGCAGGACACCTGATAGATTCGTTCTTCGATTTCCGGCTTGGCGTCCTGCTGTTTCTCGTCAGCCTGTTTAGGATTGCCTGCCGGTTCCGCAGGT
Organism: Brucella sp. NBRC 14130; assembly: GCF_040371715.1. Lineage (NCBI taxonomy): Bacteria > Pseudomonadati > Pseudomonadota > Alphaproteobacteria > Hyphomicrobiales > Brucellaceae > Brucella > Brucella sp. NBRC 14130. Next base: position 456,977 of record NZ_BAABTE010000002.1, on the reverse strand, counting down.
CTTGTCGGAATCTCCGGAGATGGAGCCGGGGCCGGGCGGGGTTGTTCCTGTGGTTCGGAATCCGGCTTTTCCTCCGGAAGGGGCGTGGGTTCCGGCTCCGGTTTCTTGTTTGCTGTATCCTCCGGCCGCGGGATGGGAACGGGTATGGCGAAGCCGGGCGCCGGTTTTGCTTCAGCCGTCGGTGCGGGGCTCGCTTGTCTTGCCGTTTGTTGCTTTGCGGCTGGTTTTCTCTGGGTATGTCTTGCCACCGGACGTTTGCGATGCTGCCTTGCCTTCTGGGCGTCCTGTTTGAGGATGCGTTCGATGAAGGTTTGCGCCTGCGCCTCGCCGGAAAGAATGCCGGACAAGGACGGCATTGCAACGAGGCCAAGCGCGATCAGCGCGGTGAATGCACCCTTGCCGGACGGAAAAAAAGACAAAGCCATTGACGCCTCATGAGTAGCGGTTCCGTCAGGGCTAATGACGAAACAGGGAATGGCGTTCCTTCACGCTTGATGGCAGAGCGTAGCAAATGGTAGGAAACGCATGCCGAACACCGGTTTTTCCGGCTTTTTCGACCCTGCGCGCTTGACAAGATAAGAGCTGGATGACTAAAAGCCGCCATCGCTGGCGCGTCATCGCGCTGGCGTTTCATTTGACGTGTCCCGTGGATGAAGATTGCGCTCGCGCGCTTCATCCTGTCAGTCCTCGAAAACGGAGGGCAGAGGAGGGCGCGTTTCCTCCAGCGTCTTCGGGCGCTATAACCTTTGAAGGAAATGCGATGAGCAAGCGCGAATCCGCTAAGTACAAAATTGATCGCCGTCTTGGCGAAAACATCTGGGGCCGTCCGAAGTCCCCGGTAAACCGTCGTGAATATGGCCCGGGCCAGCACGGCCAGCGCCGCAAGGGCAAGCTGTCGGACTTCGGTGTGCAGCTGCGCGCCAAGCAGAAGCTCAAGGGCTTCTACGGCGACATCTCCGAAAAGCAGTTCCGCAAGACCTACGAAGAAGCCGCTCGCCGCAAGGGCGACACCGGTGAAAACCTGATCGGTCTGCTGGAATCGCGCCTCGACGCAGTCGTGTACCGCGCCAAGTTCGTTCCGACGATCTTCGCTGCCCGCCAGTTCATCAACCACGGCCACGTGAATGTGAACGGTCGCCGCGTCAACATCCAGTCCTACCGCCTGAAGGCCGGTGACGTTGTTGAAGTTCGCGAAAAGTCGAAGCAGCTGGTTATCGTTCTGGAAGCTGTTCAGCTCGCTGAACGTGATGTTCCGGACTACATCGAAGTCGACCACAACAAGCTTGTTGCGACCTACTCCCGCGTTCCGACCCTGACGGATGTGCCTTACGCCGTTCAGATGGAACCGAACCTGGTCGTCGAATTCTATTCGCGTTAATTCCATGCGCGCTCTGGCGCGCTGGATATTTGCCGAAATCGAAAAGCCGCGCTGTCCATCAGCGCGGCTTTTTCGTTAAGCATTTCCAGCAAAAGTGCGAAGCGGTTTTGCGCAGGACAATGCGTAGCTCGAATGAGCATTTCCAGCAAAAGTGCGAAGCGGTTTTGCGCAGGGCAATGCGTAGCTTGATTGAGCATTTCCAGCAAAAGTGCGAAGCGGTTTTGCGCAGGGCAATGCGTAGCTTGATTGAGCATTTCCAGCAAAAGTGCGAAGCGGTTTTGCGCGGGATAATGCGTAGTTTAAAAGAGCATTTCCAGCAAAAGTGCGAAGCGGTTTTGCGCGGGATAATGCGTAGTTTAAAAGAGCATTTCCAGCAAAAGTGCGAAGCGGTTTTGCGTCTTTCGCAAACAATTATGGTTTCCCGGTTTTCCCCGCGCCCGCTTTTCGGTATGAAGCCTGCAACATCCTCAATTTTCGGGAAGCACCATGAACGCTTTCGATCCAGATATTGCAGAAGATGCGGGCAGCGACGGCTGTCACCCGCTGTTCCGCGATGTGCCGACCACGGTTGAATTCAACAAGCTGCGCAAACGTCTGTTGCGCCTGACGCGGCAGGCCATCGAGGATTTCTCGATGGTCAAACCCGGCGAACGCTGGATGGTTTGCCTTTCGGGCGGCAAGGACTCTTATGGGCTTCTGGCGCTGCTGCTGGATCTCAAATGGCGCGGCCTGCTGCCGGTCGAGCTGCTGGCGGTCAATCTGGATCAGGGCCAGCCCAACTTTCCCAAGCACATTCTGCCGGATTTCCTGAACCGCTACGAAATCGAGCATCGCATCGAATATCAGGACACCTATTCGATCGTCACCGACAAGCTGCCGGAAACGAGCACCTATTGCTCGCTTTGCTCGCGCTTGCGCCGCGGCAACCTCTATCGGGTCGCGCGTGAGGAAGGCTGCTCGGCGGTGGTGCTCGGCCACCACAGGGAAGACATTCTCGAAACCTTCTTCATGAACCTGTTCCATGGCGGACGCCTTGCGGCAATGCCGCCGAAACTCGTCAATGACGAGGGCGACCTGATGGTGTTCCGTCCGCTGGCCTATGCGGCGGAGGATGATCTGGAGATATTCGCGACCGCGATGCAGTTTCCGATCATTCCGTGCGACCTGTGCGGCAGTCAGGAAGGGCTGCAACGCAATGCGATGAAAGCCATGCTGACCGACATTGAGAAGCGCATGCCGGGCCGCAAGGACACGATGATCCGCGCCATGACGAATGTTCGTCCAAGCCACCTGCTGGATCGCAAGCTGTTCGATTTCGCGGGACTGACGCTGAACGATGCAGGAGAGGACGATCATGCGCTTTGATGAAGGACAGATGGACTGGCTGGCCGATTTGCTGGCCGATGCGGCGCGTGAGGAGATCATGCCGCGATTCCGCAGGCTGGATGCGGGCGATATCAAGCAGAAGACTTCTGCTGCCGATCTGGTCACGGAAGCCGATGTGAATGCGGAGCGCTACATCACAGCCAGGCTAAAGGAGCGGTTTGCCGACGCGGTGATCGTGGGCGAGGAAGCCTGCTCGGACAATCCGGCCTTGCTGGATGGTCTGAACGACGCGGAACTTGCATTCACAATCGATCCCGTTGACGGCACCTTCAACTTCGCATCAGGCGTTCCGCTTTTTGGCGTGATGCTGGCGGTGGTGTCGAAGGGGGAAACGGTCGCCGGTATCATTCACGATCCCGTCGGCAATGACTGGATCATGGCGTCCAGAGGCGGCGGGAGCCATATTCGCCATGCCAACGGCGATCTAAGCCGGGTAAGCGTTGCGAAGCCTGCTCCGATCGACCAGATGACCGGCTCGATTTCATGGCAATATACTGCCGAGCCAATACGGTCGCGGCTGGCGCGCAATCATACGAAATTCCTGTCGCAGATCGGCTATCGCTGCGCGGCGCACGAATATCGGATTATCGCGACCGGCGGGGCGCATTTCGCCGTCTACAACAAGCTTATGCCTTGGGACCATCTTCCCGGAGCGCTGATCCATCAGGAAGCGGGTGGGTACATCGCGCGCTGGGACGGCAGCGCGTACCTGCCTTCTCACACCGGCGGCGGGCTTATTGTTGCGCCGAGCAGGGAGAGCTGGCAGTCCATTCAGGCCGCGCTCTGGACAGAGTAATACCGCTTGAATAAAGCCCGATATGGAAAGGCCCGCTACATCGGCGGGCCTTTATTGTTTTGTATAGTGAAGTCGGTCAGATCACGTGTTCGGCGGGCGGGTTTTGTACCCTGAACAATCGCCCGCGTTCAGCGATCAGAACGCAGCCGAGCGCCACAAATCCGAGCACGCAATAGCCGGTTGCAACCGGCGTCGTGGTGCCGTCGAAGGCCTGACCGATAACCGCGCCCAACGCCGCACCGATCACCGTTTGCGCAAAGCCCAGAACGGAGGAGGCCGTGCCTGCGACTTCGCCGAGCGGCTCCATCGCCAGCGCGTTGAAGTTGGCGGTCACGAGGCTGAACGAGAACATGATGGTCATGTAGATCGCCATCAGGAGCGGGAAGGGCACAGGTCCTTCCATCGTGACCGAAAGGACCATCCACAACAGGCTGAAACCGGTGAAGACCAGCAGCATCGACTGCGAAATGCGGCGCATGCCGAAGCGGCCGACAAGGCGCGAATTCATGAACGAGGCAAGTGCCAGCGTCATGGCAACGGCTGCGAAAGCCAGCGGAAACAGCGCGCCAAGCTCATAAATGCCGACGAAAATCTGCTGGGCCGAGTTGATATAGCCGAACAGCGCGCCGAGAATGAACGAGGTGCCGAGCATATAGAACAGGGCGACGCGGTTCGACAGAACGATCCCGAAGCCGCCGATGACGCTCCTGACCGTCAGCGGACGCCGGTTGGATGCGGGAAGGGTCTCAGGCAGGCGAAAGAAGGCCCACATGCCGACGATAAGCGCCATCAGCGCCATCGACAGGAAGATCAGGTGCCATTCGCCGAGCAGCATGATGAGCTGGCCTGTTGCAGGCGCGACGACGGGCAGGATCATGAAAACCATCATGACGAGCGACATGACTTCCGCCATCTGGCGGCCGGCGAACTTGTCGCGGACCACCGAGACCGCGATCACGCGCGTACCGGCTGCGCCAAGGCCCTGAAGGACGCGCAGGACGATCAGCGTCGTGAAGTCGGTGACGACAGCCGACGTCAACGCGGCGAGAATGTAGATGACAAGCCCGCCGAACAGCGGCAGCCTGCGGCCGAAGCGGTCGCTCAACGGTCCGTAGAACAGCTGCGAAACGCCGAAGCCGAGCAGATAGGCGGTAATGACGAACTGGACGTGGTTTTCCGACTGCACGCCAAGGCTTGCGCCAATCTGCGGCAGGCCGGGCAGCATGATGTCGACCGCCAGCGCATTGATGGCCATGATGGCTGCGATGAGCGCGATGAATTCGCCGCGTCCGCGCATGGAGGTTTTCTGGTCCGGCGAACCGTTCTTGATGTCGAGCGGCATGACTGGCATTCCCTGGCAAAGTAGCGCATCGCGTCGGGGGACACGATACGAAAGACAAAATTTAGAAAGCAGAAGCAGACAGACGGAAATCCGTCGTTGAACATCTAGCAAAATGCAAAAGGCGCCGTGGAACGGCGCCTTCGGAAAAGGTGAGGCTGAAGCCGTATAACCGGCAATTAATCCTCAAGCCGCCTTGGTGGCAATACCTTTATCGGTAAAAAGTGCCTGCAATTCGTTCGATTGGAACATTTCACGCACGATATCGCAGCCGCCGACGAATTCGCCCTTCACATAAAGCTGAGGGATGGTTGGCCAGCTCGAATATTCCTTGATGCCCTGACGCAGTTCGTCCGAGGACAGAACGTTGACGCCCTTGTACTCAACACCGAGATAGTCGAGGATCTGGACGACCTGACCGGAGAAACCGCACTGCGGGAAACCCGGCGTGCCCTTCATGAAAAGCACGACGTCGTTGGTCTTCACTTCATTGTTGATGAAATCGTTGATGCCGGTCATTTGCGGTCCTTTCCAAGCATAACCCCGAAAAGTTGCCTGACTTTCCGGACAGGATCATGCGCTAAACAAATACGCCGAGGCAAATTCCGGCGTAAACTGGGAGGTCTTCCCGAATATAGTCGCTTTGAATGCTGGTAACCACCCGGTTCGGGCGAAAGCAAGTCAAATGCGCGAGAATTCCGTCTCCGGGGGAGCTGCATCTTGCCGCAGCAGGGCTTGCTCCCCCCGAAACGGCCGTCCGTTATTCCGGTACGCTTGTCTGCAAGGCGAGTGCATGCAGCACGCCGCCCATATTGCCCTTCAGCGCGTCATAGACCATCTGGTGCTGCTGCACGCGGGACTTGCCGCGGAAACTCTCCGCGACGACCTCGGCGGCATAATGGTCTCCGTCTCCGGCAAGGTCGCGGATCGTCACCTTTGCGTCGGGAATCCCCTCGCGTATCAGTTTTTCGATCTCATGTGCGTCCATAGCCATGCAAAATCTCCTGCCGTTTCCGGCCTTTTCTTATCGTTCGGTCGAATCGTAACGCACCATCGTGGAACGTCAACAACCATCTGTCTAACGCTTAAATCAAAGACAAGCAAACCGCCCGGACAGGGTTTCCATCCGGGCGGCAAAAGGTATCGACGATGCGGACCGAGGTCAGTTATCGGTTGCAGGCTCGCCGCTCATGAAGGCCGGGAACCAGCCTTCAAAAGCATCGGTCAGATCGACAACGCTGACATCGACCAGATCGCCGATCTTCAGGCGGTCGCCGCCGACAGTGCCGAGCACGCGGAACGGAACCCCAGCGCCTTCGGCATTGAGGGCGATGAGCTTTGCCATTTCAGCCGTGGCCGCGACGACATAACGCGCCTGATCTTCACCGAAAAGTGCGGCATGAGGCAGGCCGTCTCCGGCATCGATCACGGCGCCCTTGCCGGACTTGATTGCCATTTCCGCAACGGCAATCGCCAGGCCGCCATCGGAAAGGTCGTGACAGGCCGTGACCTGACCGTTGCGGATGGCTGAGCGGACAAATTCGCCATTGCGCTTTTCAAGCGCAAGATCGACCGTCGGGGCAGGACCATCGGCGCGGTCGAACAGATCGCGCAGATAAACCGACTGGCCGAGATGGGTGCCGTCGCCGCCAAGCAGCACCAGCGTGTCGCCATCCTGCATGCCGCCGATCTTCGCCATTTGCGACCAATCCGGGATGAGCCCCACACCGGCAATGGTCGGCGTCGGCAGAATGGCCTGACCGTTGGTCTCGTTGTAGAGCGAGACATTGCCGGAAACGATCGGGAAATCCAGCGCGCGGCAGGCTTCGCCGATGCCTTCGATGGCCTTGACGAGCTGGCCCATGATTTCCGGCTTTTCCGGATTGCCGAAGTTCAGATTGTCGGTCGATGCCAGCGGCTCGGCACCGGTCGCGGTGATGTTGCGCCAGCATTCGGCAACCGCCTGCTTGCCGCCTTCAAACGGATCGGCTTCGCAATAACGCGGCGTCACGTCGGAAGAGAAGGCGAGAGCCTTGGCGTCGTGGCCTTCCACGCGGATCACACCCGCGTCACCGCCCGGAACCTGCAGCGAGTTGCCCTGAATGAGCGTGTCGTACTGTTCGTAGACCCAGCGACGCGACGACAGGTCGGGCGAGCCGATAAGCTTGAGAAGGGCCGCGGAATAATCTTCCACCTGCGGCACATTGCTGGCAGGAAGCGGCGCGTGCTTGCCGGGTTCCATCCACGGACGATCATATTCCGGCGCTTCGTCGCCAAGATCCTTGATCGGCAGGTTGGCGACTTCCTCCCCCTGATGGATGACGCGGAAACGCAGATCGTCGGTCGTCTTGCCGACGATGGCGAAATCGAGGCCCCATTTGCGGAAAATGGCCTGCGCTTCAGCTTCCTTTTCCGGCTTCAGAACCATGAGCATGCGCTCCTGGCTTTCCGAAAGCATCATTTCATAGGCCGTCATGTTCTCTTCACGGACAGGAACATGATCGAGGATGAGTTCGATGCCGAGGTCGCCCTTGGCGCCCATTTCGACGGCGGAGCAGGTGAGGCCCGCCGCGCCCATGTCCTGGATCGCGATCACTGCGCCGGAAGCCATCAGTTCAAGGCAGGCTTCAAGCAGACATTTTTCGGTGAAGGGATCGCCAACCTGAACGGTCGGGCGCTTTTCTTCGATCGACTCGTCGAATTCAGCCGATGCCATCGTCGCGCCGCCGACGCCGTCGCGGCCCGTCTTCGCGCCGAGATAAACGACCGGCAGGCCGACGCCTTCCGCCTTGGAATAGAAAATGCCATCGGTTCTGGCGAGACCCGCCGCGAAAGCATTGACGAGGATATTGCCGTTATAGCGCTTGTCGAAATTCACTTCGCCGCCGACGGTCGGCACGCCGAAGGAATTGCCATAGCCGCCGACGCCGGAAACGACGCCCGAAACGAGGTGACGGGTCTTTGGATGATCCGGTTCGCCGAAGCGCAGCGCATTCATCGCCGCAACGGGACGCGCACCCATGGTGAAGACATCGCGCAGGATGCCGCCGACACCGGTCGCCGCACCCTGATAGGGTTCGATATAGGAGGGGTGATTGTGGCTTTCCATCTTGAAGACGATGCAATCGCCATCGCCAATATCCACGACGCCCGCATTTTCGCCCGGCCCCTGAATGACGCGCGGTCCACTGGTTGGCAGGGTGCGCAGCCATTTCTTGGACGACTTGTAGGAGCAATGCTCGTTCCACATGGCCGAGAAAATCCCCAGCTCTGTGAAGGTGGGCTCGCGTCCGATCAGACCGAGAATGCGCTGATACTCGTCCGGCTTAAGACCATGCGCTTCGATCAATTCAGGCGTGATGTCTCGCGTATTGGAAATAGTCATGGAAATGGGGAACCCCGTCGCAGGCTGCGGTACCCGAAAACCTTCTGCCGAAGGCTGGATACCTAAGGTTTCAAGGCGCCTCTTTAACCTAAGTTTCCATGAAGTGCGACAGGAAAATGCCGCTTTCCCGGCCTCAATCGTACATCAGTAACGATAAAGAGAGGCCGGGCGCTTCAGACACTCCCTTCATATCCGGCCTGTTCGTTTTCGAGCAGGCGACGGAGCGTCAGGAAACAGTTTTCAACGACATTGCGATCGGAGGGGGAGGAGAAGGCGACGCGGACCCTGTGATAAATCTGGTCGACGCGTCCGGCCTTGAACTCGTCCTCGTCGTCGATCAGGATTCCGCTTTCATAGGCCGCCGCCTTGAACGTTCCCGAAAGCCAGGGCTCGGGCAGACCCATCCACAGGAACGGAACGGATGGTTTCGATACGAAGTCGAACCCGTCGAAGATTCTGCGGGCCATTTCTTCGCGAATGACTGTTTCCTCGCGGCATTTGCGGTGAATGGCGTCTGCCTCGCCGGAAAGTACAAGCTGCGCGCCGGTTTCGGCGAGCAGGAAGGCTGCGCCGCCCGTGACCATCTTGTGCGTCACCTTCACGCGCTGCGCGCAATGGGCAGGGCAGGCGACCCAGCCGCTGCGTATCCCTGCCGCTACGGCTTTCGACAGGCCGGAAACGACGAATGTGCGTTCCGGCGCAAAACTCGCCAAGGGTGGAATCTGGCTGTCGCACATGACGCCGTAGATATCGTCTTCGATGAGCCAGACATTGTAACGCCGTGCAATGTCGGCAATGGCGCGGCGCCGTTCTTCCGGCATGACCGACAATGTGGGATTATGCAGCGTCGGCATCAGGAAGGCGAGGGTCGGGTGCTGCTGACGGCAGGCGCGTTCGAATTCTTCCGGAATGAGACCATATTCATCCAGACCGGCCTGAATGGTGCGCCGCCCGAGAAGGCGAACGGAACGGCTGATCTGCGCGTAAGTCAGGTTTTCAAACAGGATGCGGTCGCCGGGATTGGTGAAGGCCGTGATGATGGCAATGCTCGCAGCCTGCGCGCCGTTGGTGACGACGATACTGTCGAGGTCTGGCCGCCAGTCGGTCCGCGAAAGCCATCTTTGCCCGGCTTCCAGCCAGTGCTGCGGGAAATAGCGTGAATAGCTCGCTATATCCTGCGGAAAATCCCGATGAATGTCGGCATTTATCCGGGCCAGAACTTCGTGCTGGCCAACATCCGGCGCCGCCGTCGTGTCGAAGCGGATTTTACCGGACGGGACATCGGCGGGTTTGGTTCCGGCAATGCCTGAAGCGGTCAGCGCATTGTCGGCAGGTTCTTCACCGAGCACATAGGTTCCCCGACCGACTTCGCCTGTGACAAGGCCGCGCTCGTGGGCCAGGGCATAGGCGCGGCCGATTGTGCCGATTGTTACCTTGAGATCGAACGCGAGATTGCGCTGCGGCGGAAGCTTTGCGCCCGCGGGCAGTCCACCATTTCCGATTGCCTCTTCGATGGCATCGGCAAGTTGCAGGTAAAACGGGCCGGACTTGCCGGAAAGGTCTGGAATCCAATTTGTCATGGTGACAACTTATAAATTGTACCTATTGCCAAGTCAATTATAGAGTCAATTCATCGCTGCCGGTGAATTGTAAATAGGCGGCGATCAAACGAACTGCTTGGAGCATCGTGTGCCCGTTCGCGTGGTTGAAGAGCGCTCCGACCAGTTGAATCCGGGCATCGTTCCGCTGGAAGTCGACTTCGATTTTCAGGTCGATGCCGTAGCAGCACTGGGCTCCCAACCGGCTCTGCTTATGAGGAATGGACCGAGACAATGTTTTACTTCAGGCCGCAGACCGAGACAATAGATACAATTCTTCCTGTTCCCGTGGCTGATACGGCGGCGGATTTGCCGAAAGGATTGCAGGCGCATCTGGCAACGGCCTCGCAACCGCGAGGGGGATATCTACGGCAGGTTTTGAATTGGCTGTCTTATCGAATGATGCTGCGGCGCACCCGGATTGCTTTGGGCGAACTGACAGACGCCCAGTTGCGCGACATTGGACTGCGGCGCGGTGAAGCCGAACGCGAAGCGCGGAAGGTGCGTTTTCACTTGCGTTGAAATGTGTCGCGGAAAGCCGGTTCCGGCGTTTCCGCGACACATCTGGTTGTTACTGGCAGCCGCTCTGGCCCGAAGCCCAGCGGTTGACGTCGGCGGCGATACGTCCGCCATGGCTTTCACCCATCATGGGGCCGAAAGTTTCGACGCGAGCCGGATTTCCCTGCGCCTGCACGACGAGCAGCGGGCGAGACGCCGGGTTGCGGGCCGGCACCACCAGAATGCGCGGACGTCCGGTAAAGGAATTCAGTTCCGGTGCAAGCGAGTATCCGCGGAAATCCTTGTCCTTGGATTTGAACCAGCAGCTATTCGCCGCCAGCGCAATGCGCTCCATGGTTGGTAATGCAGCCTTGCTGGCATCGACGGCGAGGGGGCGCGTCGGCTTGCTGGAGGTGCAGGCTGCAAGCAATGCAATGGCCGGGAGGGCCAGAAGAGCGAAAGTCTTGGTCTTCAAGGAGGGGCTCCGAAAGGGCGTGCCTTTGAAAAGCACGCTGGGGGTGAGGTAGATCGGCAGAATCAGGCGAGTTGCGGCATGAAGGACTTCAGTCCGTCGTTCATCTCGTTCCAGATGCGTTCAAAGACCGGGTGCTGTTTTGCCTTGGCCGCATATGCATCGAATTTCGGGAACGCGTCCAGCAAATCCGCTTTGCCGGATAGCTTCTTCAACGGTTCCATCAGAAAACGCACGGGCAGCAGCCAGCAATCCGCAAGCGTAGGTTCGTCTCCGGCGGCGAAAGCTTTGTCCGAGAGGCGGCTTTCGACCACTTTGAGGCCGGTATGCATCTTGTCGAACAGGCGCTCGATGCTTGCATCGTCACGCTCGGGTTTGCTCGACAGGATGAAGAGCTTCATCGTCGGTCCGAGCACGTCGAGTTCCGTCACGCGCGCCAGCAGGCGGATGAGCGCGCGCTCGCGCGGCGTGCCGGGCAATACGGGTGTTTCAGGAAAATGATCTTCCAGATATTCCGCGATGACCGCGGCTTCAAACAGCGTTTCTCCCGAACTGGTGATCAGCACCGGTATGCGGCGGAGCGGCGTGACATTGCCGAAATCGGCGGGAAACGGATAGGGCAGGTTCATCGGCTTGAAAGGCAGGTCCTTCAGGTAGAGGACGCCGCGCACGAAAGATGAGTAGGGGGAGAGAGGCCTGGAATAAAGCTGCATGAATGAATTCCCCTGATTCTTTATCGCTAAAATCTGTGAGGCATTTCCAGCAAAAATATGGACGATTTGTGCCGGGAAAAATGCACGGACAAAAATGAGGAGACCCCGACGGTTTGTCTCTTGTCAAAGTCCTCCCGGAGCCAAGCTGCCACGAAAACCGGCGCTTTGCCAGTGCAGTTTTGAGGCGAGGCAAGCGCAACAAAAAAGGCGGCTCGCTTGGAGCCGCCTTTTCCGTTTATCTGTCTGCCAGCTTAGGCCGCGACGCCGAGTGCGCCTGCAAAAAGCGCCCGGCCATCGTCGCCGCCATGGGCTGCTTCGATCAGGTTTTCCGGGTGCGGCATCATGCCGAGCACATTGCCGCGTGCATTGACGATGCCTGCAATGTCGTTGACCGATCCGTTCGGATTGGTGCCTTCGGCATAGCGGAACACGACCTGGCCTTCGCCTTCGATGCGCTTCAGCGTTTCGGCATCGGCGAAATAATTGCCGTCATGATGCGCGACCGGGCAGCGGATGATCTGGCCCGGCTGGTAGCCGCGCGTGAACGACGTGTTGGCGTTGGTCACTTCGAGCTTCACTTCGCGGCAGACGAATTTCAGCGAGGCATTGCGCATCAGCGCGCCCGGCAGAAGTCCGGCTTCAACGAGGATCTGGAAGCCGTTGCACACGCCCATGACCATCACGCCCTTTTCGGCCTTCTCGCGCACGGCCTGCATGACCGGCATGCGGGCGGCAATGGCGCCGCAACGCAGATAGTCGCCATAGGAGAAGCCGCCGGGGATGAGGATCAGGTCCACATCGTCGGGGATGCTGGTGTCAGTCTGCCAGACGGTCACCGGAGCCTGTCCGGTGATCTTGGTCAGCGCCGCGATCATGTCGCGATCGCGATTGAGACCGGGAAGGAGAATGACTGCGGATTTCATGGCGACTGCTTCCTTGTTGGGCTCAGGCGATGGCGATGGAATAATCTTCAATCACGGTGTTGGCGAGCAGCTTCTCGCACATGGCTTTCAGGTCTGCTTCGGCCTTGGCCTTGTCCGAGCCTTCCAGTTCCAGATCGAACACCTTGCCCTGACGGGCCGAATTGACGCCGTCGAAACCGAGGCTGCCGAGCGCGCCGACGATTGCCTTGCCCTGCGGGTCGAGAACGCCGTTTTTCAGTGTAACGGTGACGCGTGCCTTGATCACTCTGTAGTTCCTGCAATTTTAGAACGAATGAAACAGCCCGGAAGACTTGTCTGGCTCGATCCCGAAAACCGGCTTCCACTTTTCGGGACCAGGCCCTTCCGGGCTGGGCGGATGATTACTTCACAAGCGTGGGGCCGGACGGGCGCGGCGTGTCGTTCTCGTTCATGATGCCGAGACGGCGCGCAACTTCCTGATAGGCCTCGACCAGACCGCCCATATCGCGACGGAAACGGTCCTTGTCGAGCTTGTCATTGGTGGTGATGTCCCAAAGACGCGCAGAGTCCGGCGAAATTTCGTCGGCGACGACGATGCGCATCATGTCGCCTTCCCACAGGCGTCCGCATTCCATCTTGAAATCGACAAGCTGGATGCCGATGCCGAGGAACAGGCCGGTGAGGAAGTCGTTGACGCGGATGGCAAGCGCCATGATGTCGTCGATTTCCTGCGGGCTTGCCCAGCCGAAAGCCGTGATATGCTCTTCGGTGACCATCGGATCGTCGAGCGCATCGGCCTTGTAGTAGAACTCGATGATCGAGCGCGGCAGGATGGTGCCTTCTTCCAGGCCAAGGCGCTTGGCGAGCGAACCGGCTGCAACGTTGCGCACGACCACTTCAAGCGGAATGATTTCCACTTCCTTGATCAGCTGCTCACGCATGTTGAGGCGGCGGATGAAGTGCGTCGGAATGCCGATGCGGTTGAGCTGGGTGAAAATATGCTCGGAAATGCGGTTGTTCAGCACGCCTTTCCCGTCGATGACTTCATGCTTCTTTGCATTGAAGGCAGTTGCATCATCTTTGAAGAATTGGACAAGCGTACCGGGTTCAGGGCCTTCATAAAGAATCTTGGCCTTGCCCTCGTAAATACGGCGGCGACGGTTCATGGCTTTTCTCGGATTTCCATATTTATGGTGATCGGCTCTAAGCCGCTATTCTCGCGGGCTACCTATAGCAATTGTGGGCTTTTAACAATCCTGCTTTGTGCCCGTTCCCCCGTTTTCGGCGTTTCTGACGCAAGTTTATGTATGAGTCGCAAGAAAGTGGTCTTTAAGCCCTTGTATAATCTTGCGCCCCTTGCCAGCTTTAGGCAAGAGAACGGATGACGATCTCTTCTAACTTGTAAGTCTGGGAGCTTTATGAATGACCACTGGCATGGATGATCGCCGCGACGCTTTTGAAAAGAAATTCGCGCTTGATGCGGAACTGCGCTTCAAGGCGGAGGCACGCCGCAACAAGCTTCTGGGACTCTGGGCCGCAGACCAGCTTGGCAAGAAGGATGCGGAGGCGGAAGCCTATGCCAAGGAAGTCGTTGCCGCCGACTTCGAGGAAGCTGGCGACGAGGATGTTTTCCGCAAGATCCGCGCCGATCTCGATGCTGCGGGCGTGAGCGTTGCAGACGAGGTCATCCGCGAGAAGATGTTTGCTTTCCTCGAAGAGGCAATCCGCCAGGTAAAGCAGGATTGATGCAGGTTTCGGGGCGCAAGGGCAGCTAGTGGTTTGATTGCGGACGAGTATCGAACGTAAAATTCAATCCACCAGCACTTCCGCCCCGATGCTTTGAAATGAAGGAAATTCGAATGTCGTTGTCTTCGCGCCTTCGCGCCGGGGAAACAGTGCTCTCCGCATGGTCCTCGCTTCCTGAACCCCTGACGGTCGAAATTCTCGCCCATAGCGCTTTCGATGCCGTAACGCTCGACATGCAACATGGCGGCCACGATGAGGCGAGCGTGCTTCGCTCGCTGGGCCTTATCCTGAATGCCGGCAAGCCCCCCGTCGTGCGCGTTCCCGTCGGCCGTTTCGACATGGCAAGCCGTGCGCTTGATTTCGGCGCGCAGGCGGTCATCGCTCCGATGATCAATTCCGTCGAGGATGCCCGCCGGTTTGCAGCCGCCATGAAATATCCGCCGGTGGGCGAGCGCTCATGGGGCGTGTTCAGGGCCAATGCGGATTACGGCACGCCGGGTTCCAACGATTATCTGACGACCGCAAATCACGACACGCTCGCCTTCGCGATGATCGAGACGCGGGACGCCTATGATGCGCTCGATGCCATCCTCGACGTTCGCGGCATCGACGGCGTTTTCGTCGGCCCTGCGGATTTCTCCATAGCATGGAGCAACGGACGCGAGGCCAACCCGAATTCCGATGCGATTGTGGAGCCGATCGGCAACATTGCGCGCAAGGCAATTGCGGCTGGCAAGATTGCAGGCATCTATTCGCCGACCGCGGAATTCGCGCGGCGTTACATTCCGCTTGGCTTCCGCTTCCTGACGCTCAGCAATGATGGCGGTTACATCCGGCTGGCAGCCGAAACGCTGACGAAAGCGGTCCGCGATTAAGTCCGTTGCAAGGTATTGAACAAGAAAAGGCGGGCTCGTGACCCGCCTTTTCTTTTGCTTATGGTAGACCCGCCGGAATGTTTGGGCCCAAACAATTGCAACTGGCAGCCCGCTGGACGGATCGATAAGTTGGTTGAACTACTTCACTTTCACTACCCACGCGATTTCATCACAAATATCTCTTAGCCGAACGCTCGTTCGAGGGGTGTGCATGTCTGAACTTGATGACCTTCTCCGTCAGAAAGCGGAAATTGAAGCGCGAATTCTGGAAGTTAAAAGCCAGGATATAGAACGGAAGAAACTTGACTTTGCGATCCTCGCCTACGAGTTGAGGGAGTTGAACGCTCTCCCAAAATCTGTCGCGGATGCTTTTACCGACAAAGCCAACACCTTCAACTCCTTCCGCGTAATGAAGGTGAAGAAAAAATAGCCTGTTGGTTTGTGCAATGGACTTAAGATATCTATCGCGAAATGCAGATTCGGCGGAGCGTATACGCTCAAGGATACTTCGTTCCGGGTTCACGATCAGCGGGCATCGATTATGGACTGATGACGAAGACCGGGTATGTCGGTTTTTCTATCCCGATTATTTTGCGATTTGCCAAGTTCTGGATACCCGATCAAGAAAAGCAATACAGGCACGCTGCCAGAAACTGGGGCTTGTTCCCAAGAAGTTGTGTTGGGGATGGTCAGCGAAACAAAAACTGCGGAGACTTTATCCAGAAGCGACCAAGGAGGAAATATGCAGCGCCTTTCCCGGCGTTGAGTGGGGGAAAATTCAGGCCGCGGCCCGTTACTATAGTTACCGGCGCAAGAAAAAACCTTACAAAATCACCGGAGTCCTCTCACTCGATCAGTGTAGGAGCCGCTGCTACGAAATAAACTGGATTATGCGGGATTTGGATGATGAAGCCGGTACCGGGCGATATTTCCAAACACGCGGTTATCGTTGTGACTATCCTAACTTCAAGGCCATCAGCCGAGCAGTGCGAGCCTTGGGTGGGCGATTGGAAGTACGATGGGAGGAATGGTAGCAGACCCTACCATTCCGTTTCTTCTCAGATCAATGATGCTTGGGCGCCTGTAGCTGCGTCATGAACTCGGCGAACACCATCGAGCCTTCCGGCCAGGGGCCATGCCCGGATTCCGAATTGATGTGTCCGGCTTCACCTGCATCGATGAGCATGGCGCCCCAATCCTTCACCACGTCCTCCGCAGCCTCGAAGCTGGAGAACGGATCGTTGCGGCTAACGACGGTAATCGTCGGGAAAGGCAGGCGCTCGCGCGGATAAGGGCCAAACGTCATCAGGTGCTTGGGCCTGATCCTGTCGTTGGAAACATCCGGAGGCGCCACGAAAAAGGCTCCGGCGACCTTGTGCTGGATATGCGGCACGGCATGAACGGCTGTTGCAACGCCGAGCGAGTGCGCGACCAGAACGATGGGCCGGGTGGCCGCATTGGCAGCCTTGACGACTTCGCCGATCCAGTCTTCGCGAACAGGTTTCGACCACTCCGCCTGCTGCACACGCCGCGCCGTGGAGAGTTTGTTCTCCCAGCGGGTCTGCCAGTGGTCGGGGCCGGAATTGGTATAGCCGGGGATGATGAGGATATCTGCGTCTTTGACTTTCATGGCCTCCCATTTAGAGAGGCTTGCTCACTTCTTCAAGCGGTGCTTGCGGTATGCCCGGTCTGGAAGGCATGCGAATGATGAACAGCCTGTTCGCTGATCGCGATCTTGTGAAACATGTCGCAAATGGTGATGTTTAGGCAAGATTTGAAACGCGACGGAGATAACAACATGGCAATCAGCAGACGCAAGATGCTCGGCGCAGCCGGGACTGCTGTCATGGCCAACATTCTTCCTGTCCGCGCAGAAATGCCGTCGAAGGAGAGCGATATGACACAGAATTTGAAAGCGGCGGCAGCCGAAACCGGGCGTCCTGTCGCTCCACTTCCTTTCGCAATGACCACGCCAATGCGAGTGGCGCGCGTCGGCCTCAAGGCCCGCGACGCCGAAACGCTGGCTGAATATTACCGTGATGTCGTGGGCTTGCGCGAGATGACCCGCCGTGGCGCGTCGATCGTTCTCGGCGCGGGCGACCGCGAACTGATGGAAATCGAGCAGTTTTCAGCAGCCCGTCCGGACGATCCGCGCAGCGCCGGTCTTTATCACACCGCATTCCTGCTGCCGACCCGTGGCGATCTGGCGCGCTGGTCGCGCCGCGCCATCGACAAGCAATTGCCGGTCAGCGGGGCGTCGGACCATAAGGTGAGCGAAGCGATCTATCTGACCGACCCCGAAGGCAACGGCATCGAAATCTATTCGGACCGTCCCAACAGCCAGTGGCAGTGGAATGGTGATCGTGTGGCCATGAGCACCGATCCGCTGGATGTCGGCAATCTGCTCGATGTCATCAAGCAGGAAGGCGGAGAATGGACCTTTGCGCCGCAGAACACGGTCGTCGGCCATGTTCACCTGCGCGTTGGTAATGCCCATGAAGCCGAAACTTTCTGGCACAATGAACTCGGCCTCGAAACCGTCCAAACCTATGGTGACCGGGCAGTGTTCATGTCCACCGGGCGCTACCATCACCATATCGCGGCCAATGCCTGGCAGAGCGCCGGTGCTGGCAAGCGCGACGAGGATCGCACCGGCCTCGCATGGGTGGAACTGGAAGATACGCGCGGCGGTAATGACAGCACCTTCGTGGACCCATGGGGCAATGTGGTCAACACGATCAAGACCAAGGCGTAGCCAGCGATCTTCAGAATGTAAAAAAGCCCCATGTTTTCATAAACATGGGGCTTTTTTCTTGTCTCCGTGCTCCCCCCCTCATCCTGAGGTGCGAAGCGAAGCCTCGAAGGACGAGGGCATGCGGAGTGTTTCCCTCAGCCCTTCGAGGCGCCGTTTTCAACGGCTCCTCAGGGTGAGGGAGGGTGGGCAGAGCCACTTCAACCAAAGACGCGCTTGAAAATCGTATCCACATGCTTGGTGTGGTAGCCGAGATCGAACTTTTCGCGGATCTGGTCTTCGGAAAGAGCGGCGCGCACTTCCGTGTCGGCCAGCAGTTCCTCAAGGAAGTCGGCGCCCTGTTCCCAGACCTTCATGGCATTGCGCTGTACGAGACGATAGGCATCCTCACGCGACACGCCGGCCTGCGTCAGCGCCAGCAGAACGCGCTGCGAATGCACCAGACCGCGGAACTTGTTCATGTTTTTCAGCATGTTGTCCGGGTAGATCACCAGCTTTTCAATCACGCCGGCCAGACGGTTCAGCGCGAAATCGAGCGTGATGGTGGTGTCCGGACCGATGGCGCGTTCGACGCTCGAATGCGAAATGTCGCGTTCGTGCCAGAGAGCCACGTTTTCCATCGCGGGCGTTACCGACATGCGCACCAGACGGGCAAGGCCTGTCAGGTTCTCGGTCAGAACCGGGTTGCGCTTGTGCGGCATGGCGGACGAACCCTTCTGGCCCGGCGAGAAGAATTCTTCTGCTTCCAGAACTTCGGTGCGCTGCATGTGGCGGATTTCGATGGCGATGTTTTCCATCGAAGAGGCGATGACGCCAAGCGTTGCAAAGAACATCGCATGGCGGTCGCGCGGGATGACCTGCGTCGAAACCGGCTCTGCCTCAAGGCCGAGCTTGGCACAGACATATTCTTCCACACGCGGGTCGATATTGGCGAAAGTGCCGACAGCGCCGGAAATGGCGCCGGTTGCGATTTCCGCACGCGCCGCAACGAGACGGGCGCGGCCGCGCGCCATCTCGGCATAGAAACGCGCAAAGGTGAGGCCCATCGTCGTCGGTTCGGCATGGATGCCATGGCTGCGGCCGATGCGCACCGTGTCCTTGTGCTCGAAAGCGCGCTTCTTCAGCGCTTCCAGAACGCGGTCCATGTCTGCGAGCAGCAGGTCGGCAGCGCGCACCAGCTGGACGTTGAGCGTGGTGTCGAGCACGTCCGATGAGGTCATGCCCTGATGCACGAAACGGCTGTCCGGGCCGATGAATTCGGCCAGATGCGTCAGGAAGGCGATGACGTCATGCTTCGTAACGGCCTCGATCTCATCGATGCGGGCGACGTCGAACTTTGCCACGCTGCCTTTTTCCCAGATCGTCTTTGCTGCATCCTTTGGAATGACGCCCAGTTGCGCGAGCGCCTCGCAGGCATAGGCTTCGATCTCGAACCAGATGCGGAACTTCGTTTCGGGCGACCAGATGGCGACCATTTCAGGCCGGGAATAGCGCGGGATCATGGGTGCATCCTGTAGAAAGAGGGGGGTTAATTTTTGCGGGCAGCTTCGGCAGCGGCGCGGATCGCCTGGATATTGGCGCGGTAGCTCTCGACCGAATTGCCCTTGTAGACGGCCGAACCGGCCACGAGAATGTTGGCGCCAGCGGCAACGACCGAGCCTGCGGTTTCCGGCGTGATGCCGCCATCCACTTCAATGTCGATAGGGCGGTCACCGACCATTTCGCGAACGCGCTTGATCTTGTCGAGCATCGGGGCGATGAATTTCTGTCCGCCAAAGCCCGGATTGACCGTCATGACGAGGACGAGATCGACATCTTCGATGACATTGGCCAGCGCTTCGGCAGGCGTTGCCGGGTTGAGCGCCAGACCGGCCTTCTTGCCGAGAGCGCGGATCGATTGCAGCGAACGGTGCGTATGCGGCCCGGCTTCGGCGTGAATTGTGATGAGATCGCAACCGGCATCGGCAAAAGGCGCCAGATAGGGATCGCAAGGCGCAATCATCAGATGGGCATCGAAGAATGCCTCGGTGCGCGGACGGATCGCCTTCACCACCTGCGGGCCGAAAGTGATGTTGGGCACGAAATGCCCGTCCATGACGTCGATATGCACCCAGTCGGCACCGGCTTCCAGCACGGCATCGACTTCTTCGCCCAGACGGGCGAAATCGGCGGAAAGGATGGACGGGGCGATGGCGATGGGGCGCATATGTGATCTCCGTAACTTTGGCCAGCCCCTAGCACATGAGGGGCGGGAATCCTATCCCCAGCGCTTGTGGAACCACATCCACTGGCCGGGATATTCGCGCACCCATGTCTCGACGGTATCGTTCAGAAGCTGCGCAGTCGCCGCAACATCGATCTCGCCCTTGTCGTCACGCGGCAGTTCCATGCGTTCATAAAGCTCAAGCCGGTAGCGCCCGCCGGGAAGGCGGATGCAGCGCGCCGGATAGACGTCGCAATCATATTGCCGTGCAAGCTTGGCCAGAAGCGGGTTGGTCTTTACTGGACGATTGAAGAAGGTCGACGGCACGCCACGGCGGAATTTCTGATCCACCAGCATGCCGACATTGCCGCCTTCATCGAGGATATGCGCAAGCGACCATGCAGCACCGGCTTTCGACGGCACCAGATGGCCCATATTTGTGCGGCGGGCCTTCAGCACCTTGTCGGCGATATAGGGATTGTTCGGCGGGCGGAACAACGCCGTGACGTTCAGGCCGAAAGTGGCGGCGCAGATGGGCAGCAACTCGAAATTGCCCGTATGGGCGGTGAAGAAGATGTGCGGCTTCTTCTCGTCGCGCAGCCGTTCGAAAATCGGGATGCCTTCCACTTCGACCAGCCCCGGCTTGGTCGCATAGGGATCGAAATCGAAAACCGCGTCGAGGAAGATATATTCCGCGAAGAGGCGCGCCATCGAATCCCACATTTCGCGGGCGATGTCCTCGATTTCCGCGTCGCTTTTCTCGGGATAGGCCTGACGCAGATTATCAGTCGCCACCTTGTGGCGCGGCGTCAGCGGCCCGACCAGACGGGCCACCCTGGCTGAAAAGCTGATCGCTGCCTTCGCCGGGAACAGGCGCAGCAGGCCAAGCAGCAGAAACACGGCCTGTGCCCAGAGCCAGTAGTTGAACTGCTTCAGCTTGCGGGTCCAGCGGAAGAGCAGAAGTTTCAGCTTGAACATCATGGAATTACGGCTCAGTCGATCTCAAGAATGATCTTGCCGAAGACGTCGCGGCCTTCCATGCGCTTCAGCGCCGTGTCGATATCGTTGAAGCCGACCACGGTGTCGATGACCGGATGCACGATGCCGCGCGCCATCTTCTGCATCGCATCGGCCATGTTTTCCATGCGGCAGCCGAAGGAGCCGAAAATCTTGAGCTGCTGCTGGAAGAGCTGCATCAGGTTCATGTTGGTGGAAACGCCGGAGGTCGAGCCGCAGGTGACGAGGCGCGCACCGCGCTTCATGCACAGCATCGAGCCGGCCCATGTGTCCGCGCCCACATGCTCGAACACCACATCCACGCCCTTCTTCTTGGTGAGCTTGCGCACCACGCCTTCAAAGCGGTCTTCGCGGTAATTGATGACGTGATCGGCGCCGAGCGCCTTGGCTTTCTCGATCTTGTCGTTGGAGCCGACCGTGGTGATGACGGTGCAGCCCATTTTCTTCGCAAGCTGAATCGCCGCCGTGCCGATGCCGGAACCGCCTGCCTGAACGAGCACGGTTTCGCCCGGCTCAAGCTTGGCATTGTCGAACAGCATGTGTTCGACCGTGCCGAAGGTAACCGGTGCAACGGCAGCGCCGATGGCGTCCACGCCGGGAGGGGCCGGAACGAGCAGGCGGGCAGGCAGGTTCACGGCTTCGCAGGCAAAGCCGTCAAGATGGAAACCATGCACGCCGCCGACATGCTCGCACAGATTGTCACGGCCTTCGCGGCAGGCGCGGCAAAGACCGCAGGTGCGCGCGCCATAGATCGACACAAGCTGGCCGGGCAGGAGATTGGAAACGCCGGGGCCGACGGCATCGACGATGCCGGAAGCTTCCGCGCCGATGACGAGCGGCATCTTGCGCTTGGCAAACGCCATGCCGCGCCAGCCCCATACGTCGATGTGGTTGAGCGCTACGGCCTTGATGCGTACCGTCACCTCGCCGATGCCGGGGGCAGGCGGGGGTGTGATATCGGTGATTTCAAGGCGGCGATCATCAAGAAGCTGCAAGGCGCGCATGGGCTGTTCCTTTCATGGCATGATCCCGGAGAGCTTCCGCCTTCCGGGATCATCAGGAATTTAAGTTCGTTGCCGGACGGATTAATTCGGATTTGCCGCCAAAACAAGGCTCGTATTCTGTCCGCCGAAACCGAACGAGTTGGAAAGTACGGCAGAGACCTCCGCCTGACGCTTCACATTCGGCACGACATCAAGCGGGATAGCCGGGTCCGGATTGTCGTAATTGATGGTCGGCGGCAACGTGCCGGTCTGGATCGTCAGAAGCGAGAAGACGGCTTCGATGGCGCCCGCTGCGGTCAGCGTATGGCCGATCATCGACTTGTTGGAAGAAACCGGGATGGAGGCAAGCCTTTCACCGAATACGGTCGAGAGCGCCAGATATTCCATCTTGTCGTTTTCCGGCGTCGAGGTGCCGTGGGCGTTGATATAGGAAATCTGATCTTCGGTCAGGCCCGCATCTGCCAGCGCGGCGCGCACCGTGCCGATGGCAGGCGAGGCGTCCGGCTTGGAGCGTGTGCGATGGAAATCATCGGCCTTTTCGCCGCAACCGGCCAGAATGCCCAGAACCCTGGCTCCACGCGCAACTGCGCTTTCAAGCGATTCCATGACCAGTGCGCCGGAACCTTCCGACATGGCAAAGCCGTCGCGGTCCTTGGAGAAGGGCTTGGAAGCCTTTTCCGGCCTGTCGTTCTGCGTCGAAAGGGCTGACAGCAGCGAGAAGCGAATGAGCGCTTCGGCAGAGACGGAACCATCGGTTCCGATAGAGAGAACCCGGTCGCTTTCGCCGCGACGAATGGCTTCCACCCCGAGCTGGATCGCAGTCGCGCCCGAGGCACAGGCGGTCGACAGCGTGATCGGCAGGCCGCGCGTGCCGAAAGCTTCCGACAGGCGTTCGGCGATATAGCCGAACTGGGTCGTGTTGAAGAGTTCGTCCTGACGCGCGCGACGGCAGGCTTCCAGCAGAAGCTGATAGCTTGCCGGGCCTTCATTCTTCACGGTTGCGTCGAGTGCAAAGCGGCTTTTCCAGTCGAGTTCGACCGGGGGCGCCGCCAGGAACAGCGGACCGCCGAAATCGGTCGACGAAAGCCCGGACTGGGCGAGGGCTTCCTCACCGGCGAGTCGGGCCAGCGCTTCGGAAAGCGCCGATGCGCCCACATCGCTTTCCGGCAGGAAATCAACCGTTCCGGAAAAGCGCGTATTGAGATTGTCGGTAGGAAAGCGGGTGATGGTGTGGATGCCCGACTTGCCGCTGGTCAATGCAGCCCAGTTGTCTTCCTTGCCCTGACCGAGCGAGGAAACCACGCCAGCGCCGGTGATGGCGACAATGGGACGGCCGAGATGGTCTGTATATTTCGTCATCTTATACTCTCACCAGCTTTGCTGCGCCTTCGGCACGCGTTGCGCCGACGATGGTGACAATTGCCTCGCTGACAGGGCCACCGGCGTCCTTTTCAAAGGCATCGAGCGGCGCGAAAGCCTCGCCCTTCCAGACCGAAATGGCTGCAAGCGCCAGTGCCAGCGGGAACTGCGCCTCGCGCAAATGGCCGGTCAGGCCGGAAATGCCGCGATAGGATGCCGAGAGAGCGTCCAGCGCGGTTTTCTCCGCGGCGGTCGCCGCATGGGCACCGGAAGCACCGGAAACGACATAGGACGGGTTCTTGCCGTCATTGGCGGCAAGCACGAGTTCGCGGACGGCATTTGCAAGGTCGGCATTGTCGCGACGGATCTGTGCGCTTTCAATCCCGGCGACTTCTGCATAGGCGCGGGCGCCGCGCTTTGCGGCATGTTCGGCGTTTTCGAGAACGAGGAAGACGCCGCCGGAACCGGAGATCATGCCGCCGCCTGCCGAGCCGTCGCGCTCCCAGAGCGGCGCCCAGCCGTCATGCTTGAGCAGACCGCCAAGCTCATGGCCGAGAATCATGTCGAAATGTTCGGCATTGTACGAACCGCCAACCAGTGCATGGGTGCTCTGGCCGGTGCGGATGCGCGCGGCTGCGGTCTCGATGGCCGAAAGGCCGGAACCTTCCTCGCCCATGAAGGTGCGCGAGGAACCCGTGACCTTGTGCACGATGGAAATATTGCCCGCGAGCAGGTTGGAAAGCTGGGCCAGAAACAGCGTCGGGCGCAGTTCGGTCGAGAGCTTTTCGTTCAGCATGACGCCGCGGTCGTTGCGGACGCGGCCTTCGTCCAGAATCTGCATGTCGACGGTGATGTCGCGTTCGCCGCCACCTGCGCCCACGACCATGTCCATGGTCGCGCAGAGCGCTTCATCGTCCTTCATGCCTGCGTCCTGAAGCGCCAGCCCTGCGGCATAGGTGCCGAGGCGCTGCCAGGTTTCCATCTGGCGCTGGTCGCCGCGCTTTGGAATTTGCAGGCTCCAGTCCACTTCGCCCAACGGGTGAACGGTGTAGGGCGCAAAGGCGTGCTTTTCGAGACGCGGTTCGGAACCGGCCTTCGAGAAAGCGTTCCAATGCGCGTCGACCCCTTCGCCGAGCGAGGAGATGATGCCGATGCCTGTGATGACGACTTTATTGTTCTGCATGGGTGCCGTTTGTCCGTCGGTGCTGAGACTGCTCCAGAAACGGAATCAGGGCGAACATTTCTGTCCACCCCTCAATACCGCCATATAATGTGCCGGATCAGCCTTTCTTGGCTGCGACCAGCTCGTCGATTTTCGCGCAGAGGTTCTTGAGAACGAAGTATTCTTCGGTCGGAACCTTGCCTTCGTTCACTTCCTGGGTCCACTGCTCAAGCGGAATCTTGATGCCGAAAGCCTTGTCGATTGCAAAGACGATGTCGAGGAAGTCGAGGCTGTCGATGCCCAGATCGTCGATGGTGTGGCTGTCTGGCGTGATGGTGTCACGGTCGATTTCACTGGTTTCGGCGATGATGTCGGCGACTTTGTCAAAAGTAGAGGACAAGTTTCGATTCCTTTATTCATGGCGGTGCCACAGTTGGCACGCATCTGACTGTTTGCGCGTGTCTAGCGTTTTTCCGGTGATAGGGAAAGTCATAATACTTTCATAAGCACCGGTCTGTCGAAAGCGCATATAAGGCGCGCAACATGCGAAGCGCAACATAAAGGCAAACTCATGTTTTGGAAATATTCTCAAAACCGAGTTATTGCGATGCGGTCAGGGCTCGTTTCTGACCCGCCTGATAAAGTACCACAGACCGACCGCGGCGCAGGCTAACATGACGATCGCCAGCGCATATTGAACCGGTCCGTTCCCCGATACGATCGCTGCGAGGCCCGATACCGCGCTCCCCATCGTACCCAGCGCTTCCGGGTGCATCAAAGCGGATGTGACCGCCGTATCGCCTTGGCGTGCTTTCGTCGGCGCTACATCGTTCAGGGCGGCAACCGGGCGAGGGACGGGCGACTTGTCAGCCAGCGCCAGCGCGCGGGCTCGCACCCGCTCAACGCGCGCCAGCCAGCCTTTTCCGAAGGTGGAAGCCGTCGACAGGCCTTTCAGCCAGGATGCACGGGCGTCGCATAACGCATTGATGATCTCGCCGGCAGGCCGGATGCTCGCAGCCGCAACCGTCTTCGCGCCAATCACGCCATCCTCCGGCACCCCCAGGACGCCTTGCAGCATCTTGGCCGCGCGCCCGGGGCCTGAATTGACTGCAAAGTCAAACACCGCATAGTCGATGCCGGAAGGCAGGTTGTCGCCGTCGATCTTGTTCCAGAACTGCGCCTGATAGATTTTCGTTGCGGTGGCCGCGGTCAGGTTCTGTACATCTTCCGGCGATACGCGATGCCCCTCCCATGCAGACAGGGTGGCGATGGTGATGCCCATATTGGTCGCGCCGCCGGGATCGGCGGGGTTGTTTGCATAACCGCCTTCTTCACTGAAAATATAAGGCATGACTTTCTGGAAATTCGACTTCATTTGAAAAGCCTCTAAATTAGTCTTTAGCCATAATAATCAATAATTTACACGCCATGATAACATCAGTTTCCTCCGGGAAAACAGCCCGAAATTCATCTGTCATCCTGATCGATCAAGTTCTGTTCAAAATCATTATTTGATCATCTTGCATCTTGCGTCCCGCGCATGGATGCGGATTCATGGGCAACTCAACGCTGCATCATTTACAGGCGGGCAAACGTGAATTCGGAAATCTTTGGGTATGCACCGGACGGGCAGGCGGTTCACCGGCTCACTATCTCCAACGGCCCGCTGACGGCCAGGATCATAAGCTGGGGCGCGGCCATCCAGGATTTGCGCATGGAGGGCCACGAAGCCCCGCTGGTGATCGGTTATCGCGACTTTGCCGATTATCCGGCGCATTCGCCGCATTTGGGCGCGATTGCAGGCCGTTCGGCCAACCGTATCCGCAATGCCCGCTTTGCACTGGATGGAACGACCTATGAGGTCGAGCCGAATTTTCAGGGCCGCCACAACCTGCATGGCGGCAGCAAGGGATTGGGCAATCGCGTCTGGAAGATAACCGGGACCGGGCCGGATTTCGTGACGCTTGCCACGGTGGCCGCCGATGGCGAAATGGGCTTTCCCGGCAACCTGAATGTAAGCTGCACCTACATGCTCAATGCGGACGGAACGCTCATCGTGCGGCTGGAGGCCGTGACCGACAAGACGACCGTCTGCAACCTGCTGCATCACAGCTACTTCAATCTCGATGATGGCGGCGAGGGCGATATTCTTGATCACCAGCTTAAAATCGAGGCGGATGCCTATATGCCGGTCGATGAAGCTCTCATTCCGGACGGGCGCGTGCTGCCGGTCAAAGGGACGCCATATGATTTCCGGGATTTCCGCCCGATTCGCTTCGAGGAGAACGGCGCTCAGGTCCAGTATGACAGCAATTTCTGTCTGGCTGCGGCTCGCGGGCCCTTGCGTCCCTGCGCGTCAGTGAAGGGCGCGCGCTCCGGCATTCGCCTCGATATATCGACGACGGAGCCGGGCGTTCAGTTCTATGCGGGCAACACCATGGCCAATGACTGCATCGGCCTTATGGGCAAGCCCTACGGAAAACATGCGGGTTTCTGCCTGGAGCCGCAGATATGGCCCGGATCGCTGGAATATCCGTATTTCCCGCAGGCAATATTGCGTCCGGGCGAGATTTACGCCCAGACCAGCCATTTCAGCTTTTCACGCGAAAGATAATTAGAGCGCATCCCGAAAAGTGTGAAACGGTTTTCGGAAAAGATGCGCGTCAGAACAAGGGATTAGAGCGCATCCCGAAAAGTGTGAAGCGGGTTTCGGAAAAGATGCGCGTCAAAACAAAGGATTAGAGCGCCGAACTGATCCAGTCAGATCGAAACGCGCCCTAATCGGCAAAGGCGGCGCGTGCGGTTTCCATCGGGGCAAGCGCGCCGCGTATCTCGACCACGCGGGCTGCTACCAGATGCGCCTTGCGGGCTGCCTCCACCGGGGCAAGCCCGTTCAGCCGCGCCGCAAGATAGGCGCCGTTGAAGCTGTCGCCTGCGCCCGTTGTGTCCACCGCTTGCGCAACGACGGAAGGGACGAGCACTCTTTCCTCGCCGGTGACGACGAGCGCGGGTTCCGTGCCGTCCTTGACGACGATCTCTTTTACGCCAAGCCCGGCAAGGCGATCAGCGCACGCGCTGGCGTCCTTGTCGCCGAAGAGCGCCTGTTCGTCCGGGAAGGTGGGAAGCGCAATATCGGCAATGCGCATTGCTTCGCTGATGATATCCTGCGCGGCCTTGCGGTCCGGCCACAGCTGGTGGCGGAAATTCGGGTCGAAGGCAATCCGCGAACCGGCGGCGCGACATTGCCGCAGGACATCGAAGAACGTGTGGCGATGCTCGGGCAGGATGATGGCGACCGAAATACCCGAAAAATAGATGATGTCGCGGCCGGTCAGGCTCTTTTCCAGCGCTTCGCGGTCACTGGCCAGACGCCTTGCGGCGGCGTCGCTGCGCCAATAGGTGAAGGAGCGCTCGGCGCCGTTGAGCGTGATTGCATAAAGGCCGGGATGCAGCCCGTCGATGATGGGGCTATGGGCGATACCGATACCGTTGGAGGTCAGGAACACGCGCTGTTTCTGGGAGAAACTGTCCTCGCCGAAGGCGGTCACATATTCGACGGGATAGGATTTTTCCATCAGCGCCCGCATGTACCACGCAGTGTTGAGCGTATCGCCCGCAAAACCCATGCGCCACTGGTCGCCTTCATTGCCAGAAAGCTCGATCATGCATTCGCCGATAGACGCAAATCCGCCCATTTCAGTCTCCTCACTTCCAATGGGGCTAACGCCTATACTAATTTGCGGCTATGTAAAATTGGTTTGTCGGCATTTCGTCAGCTGTCATCCGACCTTTATCGACTTGCCACATTCATTGTGTAAGCATCCGCCGACCGCATCGCTCCCAAACGCGGGACAGCTTTTCAAAAGCGCGATGCATTGCCTGATATTCTGGAGTTCCGCTGACGTCGTGTCGCGAACCTCGCCTAAGGATTTGACATGCGTTATGCGATTTATTTCACGCCGCCATCCAACGATGCGCTTTTGAAGGTTGCCGCAAACTGGCTCGGACGCAATGCGTTCAGCGGCGAGCCGGTAAAGATGCCTGCGATTCGCTCGCTTGCCACCGATGAAATCGCCCAGCTGACCGAAGAGCCGCGCCGCTACGGCTTTCATGCGACGATGAAGGCTCCCTTCCGTCTGGATGAGAAGCACACGGAAAACGATCTGCTTTCCGCGTTGATGCATTTTGCTTCGTCGGCGTCGCCTGTCACGATTCCCCGCCTGAAGCTTCACGCGATTGGGCCGTTCTTCGCGCTTGTGCCCGAAGAACCGGTGGCCGAGCTGAACCAGCTCGCCAACGATGTCGTGGTTGCCTTCGACCGGTTTCGCGCCCCGCTCACCGAGGCGGA
The DNA here is from genome assembly GCF_040371715.1 of Brucella sp. NBRC 14130. Classification (NCBI taxonomy): domain Bacteria; kingdom Pseudomonadati; phylum Pseudomonadota; class Alphaproteobacteria; order Hyphomicrobiales; family Brucellaceae; genus Brucella; species Brucella sp. NBRC 14130. The sequence goes on along the minus strand of NZ_BAABTE010000002.1, from coordinate 428,044 downwards.
AATAGCCAGGCGACGGCCGGAACGTCTCAGCGAGGCGCAGCGGCACAATATCGAGCGCTGGGGCTATCCTTATGTTTTTGAGGAATTCCGCTTTCACATGACCCTGACCGGACCGGTGGAGGAGAAAGACCGCGCTCGCGTGGAGCGGACGCTGGATGAATTCTTCACGCCGCTGCTGGATGACGCCGTGGAGGTTGCGAATCTCGCCCTGTTCGTGGAACCTGAGAAAGGGGCGCCTTTCCAGATTCATTCGCTGCATCCACTGACAGGCGGCAAGGCGGCATCGGCTCGCGCCTCACGAGCGGTTGGGAGGCCGTAACCAATGGGAAATGAAACGGTTCTGCGCAACGCACGCATCGTGCTGGCCGACGACGTTGTCCTCGGTTCCCTGAAGCTCGTGGATGGCAGGATCGCCGATATTTCCGCCGGTGCATCCAGTAGCGGCGAGGATATGGACGGCGACTTCCTGACGCCCGGTCTGGTCGAGCTGCATACGGATCATCTCGAAGGGCATTATGCGCCGCGCCCGAAAGTGCGCTGGAACCCGATTGCCGCCGTGCAGGCCCACGACGCACAGATTGCCGCCTCGGGAATCACCACCGTTTTCGACGCCCTGCGCATCGGCTTCGATGACGACGCCGAAACGGGTATCGACGATATGCGCAAGCTTTCTTCGGCAATTGCCGAGGGCCGCGCGGCGGGGCGCTTGCGCGCCGACCATTTCCTGCATCTGCGCTGCGAGGTTTCAGCACCGGATTGCCTTCCGGCCTTTGAAAAATTCGGCAACCAGCCGCTGGTCAGGCTGGTGTCCCTGATGGATCACGCGCCGGGGCAGCGCCAGTTTACCGATATCGAAAGCTACAAGACCTATTTCCTCCGCAAGCTGAAATTCTCGGAAGAAGAGTTCAGGCTCTATTGCGAGCGCCGTATCGGCCAGTCGCAGCAATATTCCGCACCGACGCGCAAGGCGATTGCCGAACTGTGCCATCAGCGCGGGGTTATTCTCGCAAGCCATGACGACGCGACGGTGGAGCATGTGGCGGAGGCGCAGGCGCAGGGGATACGCGTTGCCGAATTTCCAACGACCCACACGGCTGCCAAGGCTTCAAAAGTTTCCGGCATGTCGGTTTTGATGGGCGCGCCGAATGTGGTGCGCGGCGGTTCGCATTCTGGAAATGTCTCCGCGCGTGAACTGGCCGAGGCCGGAAATCTCGACATCATATCGTCGGACTATATCCCGGCCAGCATGATGCAATCGGCCTTTTTCCTCGCCGATGTCGTGGAAAGCATCTCCTTGCCGCAGGCCATTCGTCTGGTTTCCGCCAATCCTGCGCGCGCGGTGGGGCTGGAGGATCGCGGCGAGATCGTTGCCGGCAAGCGGGCCGACCTCGTCCGCGTGCAGATCGCCGATCACGTTCCGATCATCCGCACCGTCTGGCGCGAGGGGCGGCGGGTTATTTAGCCCACAGGGTCTGGCGCTGTCGGTTCCAGCCCCAGCCTGCCGTCGCTCAGGATATCGAGCTGCAGATTGCGATAGCTCTGGATGCTGAGATGGGAAGTCTGGGGCGAATGCGGATGCGTCGCGGTTACCACGACAACGCTCGCACCGGCGGTTTCTCCGGCAACGATACCGGCTGGCGCATCCTCGAACACAAGGCAGTTGTGCGGATCGAATCCAAGCCGCTTCGCGCCAAGCTGGAAGCATTCGGGGCTCGGCTTGCCGCGCTCGACATCTTCGGCTGACACGATGGTCCTGGGCATCGGCAATCCCGCCGCCGCGACGCGACGGCGCGCCAGTTCGAGCGGCGCGGAGGTTACAATCGCCCAGCGGTCTTCCGGCAGCGCGCTCAGAAACTCATGCGCGCCATCGATGGGCGCGATACCGTCCAGATCGGCCATTTCGGCCTGAAGCAATATTTCCGCCTCGCGGATCGGGTCAACGCCGGGCAGGGCAAGGCGGCGGACGGTTTCCACTGCCCGAACACCGTGGATGGTCGGCAGGAATGTAACCGGATCGATGCCATGGCGTATCGCCCATTCGCTCCACACCCGTTCGGTTGCCTCAATGGAGCTCAATATCGTGCCGTCCATGTCGAACAGAAACGCATCGAATGATTTGCCGAAAGGGGAAAAGGAGGTCACGCCGAATTTCCTTGAACTGGAGCATGTCGCCCGAAAGTGGGAACCGGTTTCGGGATAAAGACATGCTTAAAACAGAAAGATAGAGCATTTCCAACGATTCAATCAAAACAGGAAATGCTCTAGCAAGATGAGAATCGGGAATGCTTCTGCACTCAATCATAGTGCGTCTTGGACGAGAAGACAGTCGTGGAGCGACGAGAGTTTGTCTCTGGTGTGAATTTTTTCTGCGCCTCACTATATAAAGCGCTGGTGGCCCCGATAGCGGCGAAACTTGATCATTTCGATCAATTGTGGCTTTTGGCACCCTTCCGAACTTGAATAAATGTCGAAAGCGCCGACCGCGACTGAATCGCATTCTCAGGATTGTTGTATAAATGACTGAAATAAAATCAAAAAACCGCAACTATCCGAACGTTCGTTTTGCCGTCGCGCCTATGATTGATTGGTCGGACCGGCATTGCCGCTATTTTCACAGGCTCTTTTCCAGCCATGCATTGCTCTATACCGAAATGGTCGTGGCGGATGCCATCATCCATGGCCCGCGTGACCGGTTGCTGGGCTTCGATGCAGCTGAACACCCCGTGGCGCTGCAACTTGGCGGGTCCGACCCGGCAAAGCTGAAAGAGGCGGCGAAGATCGGCGCCGATTACGGCTATGACGAAATCAATCTCAATGTCGGCTGCCCGTCGGATCGCGTGCAGTCCGGTACATTCGGAGCCTGCCTCATGCAGATCCCGGATGTGGTGGCGCGTTGCGTTTCAGCCATGAAGGAGGCGGTTTCCGTGCCCGTCACAGTCAAATGCCGCATCGGCGTTGACGCTCAGGATGTGGAGGTTGCGCTCGATACTTTGGCCGATATGACGCTTGACGCGGGAGCGGATGCGCTTTGGGTTCATGCCCGCAAGGCCTGGCTGAAAGGGCTCTCGCCGAAGGAGAACCGCGAGATTCCGCCGCTCGACTATGATCGCGTCTATCGCCTCAAGGAGCGGCTCGGCGATGTCTTCGTCGGCATTAACGGCGGCATCAATACGCTTGACGAGGCGGAGCAACACTTGCAGACAGTCGACGCTGTGATGCTCGGTCGCGCCGCTTATCACAATCCTGAACTTCTGGCAGAGGTGGATGTGCGCCTTTATGGCGGCGAACAGCGCGATACCTCGATGGCAGACATCATCGACGAGATGTGCGCTTATATCGATCGCCATATCGCGGCGGGCGGCAGGCTGTCGCATGTGAGCCGCCATATGGTCGGGCTTTTTACCGGACAACCGGGTGCGCGGCGCTGGCGGCAAATCCTTTCGACGGATGCCACCAAGCCGGGGGCAACCAGCGATGTGCTGCGTCAGGCCCATGCCGTCGTGACCGAAGCGGCAGCAGAAGCAGCTTAATCGATCAGAATAAGCTGATCGCCACGGACGGTGAAACCGCCGAGCGTCTGCAGAAAATTCATGCCGAGCAGGCTGCCGGTCATCAGCCCTTCCTTCGTCACCATGGCGCGCACATTCTGGCGTTCGATATCGCCGATCTGCAAGGTGGCGATGGTAATGACTGCCGCGCTTGCCGTGCCGTTGGCCGTCATGATCGGAACGGAATAGTTGAGCGAGGCGGTGTCTATGCCTGCGCGCTCCGCATCCTGCTGGGACAGGACGACCGAGGACGCGCCGGTATCGACCAGAAAGTGAACGCGTGCTCCGTTCACACGTCCGTTCACCTCGAAATGGCCGTTTGCAGCCTTTGCAAGCGTTACGGTCAGCGCACCATCGGCATTGCGGCCCGAAATAGGGCTTCCCGGTACCAGCCCCGCCGTGACCCGGCTTGCAACGTCCTGCAACTCGTAACGGTACTGGTAGCCCGCAACGAGGGCGAGAATGATCACGGCCCAAACGGCCATGTTGCGCGCAAAGTCGGTCAGTTTGATACCGGAACCGAGCAGACCGGCGGCAAGCACGACGCCCCAAATGCCCAGATAGGCGGCGCGGGCAAACACGTCATTGTCCATGCCCAGCGTTGAGCCGCCGTCATTGTTGGACATCAGCAGCAGGACAACAACCGCGACTGCCGCAATAATGAGCCAGAAAAAGCGCCCCATCAGCCAATTCTCTTTTCTACGATGATTTCGTGCCTGTCGGCGAGAAGCGACAGGACGGCTGTTCGCTCTTCCGCGCTCATGCTGGACCAGCGTGCGATTTCGTCAAGCGTCCGCGCGCAGCCGAGGCAGAAACCGGTTTCCGTGTCGATCGTGCATACCAATATGCACGGGGATTCGATGGTTGACATATCCATGGATGCAATGTGGTTGCATCAAAGGGCCATGACAAGCCCGGCGAGCACGGCAATCGAACCGATCTGCTGTGCCGCGCCCAGAGTATCTCCCGTCTGTCCGCCTATTTTTGCCATGCAAAGTCGAGCGAAGCCGAAAAGCAGGACGGTCACCAACACCAGCGCATTGATGAGCGACAGGAAACCGCCGGAAGGTATCAGGGTAAGGACAAGAACGGCCAGCCCGATGCCGGAGCCGCAAACAACGGTCTCCCATTGCGGTTGGCCGACGCTGTCGGAAAGCCCGCCCGGACGCGCCGAGGGCAGCGCATGCCAGAACGCAAGCATGCCAGCGCGGCTTGCCGCTTCGCAGCCGATCAGCGCAAGCACTGCATATCCTGCGCCCGCGCGGTCGATGATCGCCATCAGGAAAGACGCTTTCACACCGACAATGACGATCAGGGCAAGCGCGGCGAAAGTCCCGATGCGGGAATCCTTCATGATGTCCAGCCTGCGGTCGGCGGAAGAGGCGCCGAAAAAGCCATCGGCAGTATCGCCCAGCCCATCTTCGTGTAGCGCGCCGGTCATCGCCGCCAGCGCGCCAATCGCGAGCAGCGCACAGGCCAGGGGCGGAAGGTTCATTCCATGGGCCGCATAAAGCACGATGCCTGCCAGCAGGCCCAGCACGGCTCCCGCGAGCGGAAAGGCCCGTGCATTGCGCGGCAACGAATCATCGCCGTTTTCAAACCAGCGTTGCGGAAGCGGCAGGCGGCTCAGAAAGCCGAGGCTGCGGATCGTGTCGCCAAGGAGACTATTTCGCTGCAAGTCACTGTTCCACTTTGTTTCCGACCCGGATTTTCGCGATAATTCGCCTCAATGTTGCTTCAACTCAAAGAGGTGATTTGAAAATTCGCGTCAGTGCTTATAGGACGAGCCCCACGAATTTACATCTCCCATCTTTGATTGGACTGAACCTATGAGCGCCAGCGGCCTACCTTTTGACGATTTCCGGGAACTGATCCGCAATCTGCCGGGGCCTGATCTGGGGGCGGAAAGGGCTGTTCGCGAGCGTGAGGCTACGCTGACGAAGCCCGCAGGTTCGCTGGGGCGCATGGAAGAGATCGCGGCATGGCTTGCCGCATGGACCGGAAAGCGCACCCCGCAGATCAATCGCCCGCTGGTTGCGGTGTTTGCCGGCAATCATGGCGTCACGGCCAAGAACATCACGCCGTTTCCGCCGAGCGTGACGGCACAGATGGTCGAAAATTTTGCCGCCGGGGGCGCTGCGATCAATCAGATCTGCATCGCTAACGATCTTGGGCTGAAAGTTTTCGATCTGGCGCTGGAACACCCGACAGGCGACATAACGGAAGAGCCAGCCATGGATGAGCGCACCTGCGCCGCAACCATGGCTTTCGGCATGGAAGCGATTGCCGGTGGAACCGACCTCCTGTGCATCGGCGAAATGGGCATCGGCAATACCACGATTGCGGCGGCCATCGCGCTGGCACTTTTCGGCGGAACGGCGGAAGACTGGGTTGGACCGGGCACCGGCTCGACGGGTGAGCTGCTTGAGCGCAAGCTTGCCGCCGTGCGCAAGGCGGTTGCGCTCCATCAGGCGCATCTGCAGGACCCGCTGGAGGTTTTGAGCCGCCTTGGTGGCCGTGAAGTCGCGGCCATGGCTGGCGCAATCCTCGCGGCGCGCATGGAAAAAATCCCGGTCATCGTCGATGGCTTCGTGGCAAGCGCTGCTGCGGCGGTGCTCTATGCCGCCAATCCGGAAGCCATCGATCATTGCCTGTTCGGGCATGTTTCCGCCGAGCCGGGCCATCGCAAGCTTCTCGCGAAGATGGGCAAGCAGCCGCTGCTCGACATGGGAATGCGCCTCGGAGAAGGAACGGGTGCTGCGCTCGCAGCCGGTATCGTCAAGGCGGCGGCACTGTGCCATGGCGGTATGGCGACGTTCGAACAGGCTGGAATATCCGGCTCGAAATAACGGTCGCCAGGTCATCAAAAAAGCCCGCTATCGAGCGGGCTTTTCTTTTAAACAAGTGCTTGAATGCGACGAAACAAATATTTGGAGCGGTTCCACGATTCCGTTTTTAACTGGAGCCGCTCTAGTTGTTGTCTTTGTCGAGCACCATGTAATCGAGCGGCAGTTCGGTCGTGTATTTGATCTGCTCCATGGCGAAGGACGACGACACGTCACGAATTTCGATCTTGCTGATCAGGCGCTTGTAGAAGGCGTCATAGGCGGCAATGTCCGGCACGGCCACGCGCAGCAGATAATCCACGTCACCGCTCATGCGATAGAATTCGATGACTTCAGGAAATTCCTGAACCACTTCGGAAAAGCGCTTCAGCCATTCGTGGCTGTGCGAGCTTGTGCGCACCGATACGAACACCGTCACCCGCGCATTGACGCGAACCGGATCGAGAATGGCCACGCGGCGCTTGATGACGCCATCTTCTTCCAGCTTCTGGATGCGGCGCCAGCACGGCGTCGTGGAAAGGCCAACTTTCTTGGCAACGTCTGCCACCGCAAGTGTCGCGTCTTCCTGCAATAAGCGCAGTATCTTCCTGTCGAGCCTGTCCATGCGTTTCCGTTCCCGGTTTTAGAAATCGTTTCCCGAACTTTGCGAATAGGTGAAACGTCATACCTTATGGTTTGCAATGACCGGAAGTTACAGGAAAAATATTCTGATGAAAACGCATGGAGTAAAAATTATTTATCGTCGCCGATGAGGTGTCGCACTTTTGCCTGAAGAACAGGCACCACTTCAGCGTCGAACCACGGATTTCGCTTGAGCCAGCCGGAGTTGCGCCAGGAAGGGTGAGGCAGGGGCAGCGCGATTCGCCCCGCCTGATTGGGCGTCTCCATGAAATGCCGCCAGTTCCTAACGGTCTCGGTCAGATTGCGGCCCCGATAGTCGGGCAGGTGATAGGCAAGGGCGTATTGCCCGACCACCAGAATGAATTCCAGCTGCGGCATCGCGGCGAAAACGCGGTCGTGCCACGTCTGGCGGCATTCGCGGCGCGGCGGAAGATCGCCGCCATGTTTGTCATAGCCCGGGAAGCAGAAGCCCATCGGTACGATGGCGAAGCGTGACGGATCATAAAACTCTTCGCGTGACACGCCGAGCCATTGCCGCAGGCGGTCCCCGGACGGGTCGTTGAACGGCAACGATGTGTTATGGACGCGAATGCCGGGAGCCTGGCTGCAAATGCCGATTTTCGCGGTATCCGAGACGATACAGACGGGATTGGGCTCGTGCGGCAGGGGCGGCGGAAACCGCGGTGTGTCGCGACAGATACGGCAGGCTCGGATCGAGTGTTTGAGCTCGTCCAGTTTTTCCATGAATTCCATCAGCTCCGTGGATAGTTCATTGGGGATAGATCATTTCAATGAAGGTGCGAATGTGGTCCCTTATATAGGTAAACGCATCGCGTATTACAGCCAGCGGCGGTCTGTGTTCGGTTGGCTGTCCAACGTTCGGGCTGTGGTGTTCCTTGCGCCACAGGGAGGGCTGCTCGAATTTTCCGGCCCAGATGCCGCGCTTGCCGCGGCGGGCGTCTCTTTCCTCTCGCTGATAATCGCCATAGGAAACGGCCCAGCCCTGTTCGACCATCCAGCCGTTGAGATCGGTTTCTCCAAGATAACAGCGCGCCAGCTCGCGGCCATACTGATCCCGTCCTTCCGTCTCGCAGCGAATCGAGGACTTGCCGATTCTGGATCGCAGCAGGTTACGGGCTTCCCTGCCGCAATCGTAAGACGTTCCAGCCCGGATACATTGCTGCTGCATCTCCGGCGCGTCGATACCCTTGAGGCGTATATGAATCTTGCCAAGGATTACCGTGTCGCCGTCAATCACATAGACCGGACCCGCCAATGCCTCTCTGGGCGCCGACCGGATCGGCAGATAGGCGATCAGCACGGCTAAAAAAGAAAAAAGCAATATAGTCAAAAGGATACTACAAAAACTTATGCCGTTGCTTTTGCGGGGCTGGCGATAGGGACGTCTGTAGGGACGGCGGTATCTGCTCATGGGTGCGCTTCCCGACTCCCTTGCATCCTTGATTGAGACAGACTGCGGGCTCGTGTCGATGGCGTCAACAGGAGCGGATTTTCGTCCGCAACAACAGCCGGTTTGTTGTCAATTAGCAACAGTCTTTACCGATGCTTTAGGCTAGAAAGAGCTATGGTAGATTTTGCCCATTTCCCGCCACAAACAGGCGTCACCGATCATTGGAAAGGCAGAAGCCACCAAAATATTGGGAGCCGCAAGCTCCAACAGGACAGGCAGGAATGACGAAGGGCGCGTTGTTGCACGGCAAACGGATTGGGAACAGGATGAACCCTGTTCACGCACCTTTTATTCTTTCCCATCATGGCAAGGCTTTTTTCGGCCAAGATCGGGTCTCAGTCTTGACGAAAACAGCGTGCATTCTGTCCTCCATGAATGTTTCCTCCACTGAGTGTGAAAGACCAGCGTTGTGATGCGTATCCGCAGTTTTTCATATAGCGCCCTTGCCATGGCTCTCGGCTTTGCCATTGCCTGCAACAGCGCCTTTGCTTTCGATCTCAATGACGATTCAGAAAAGTCGAGAAGCCCGTTTGAACTGTTCAAGTTCGGCTTCTCCGCTTACAAGAACGGTCATAAGGACGAAGCGATCAAGGCGCTGCGCTATGCTGCGGATCGCGGTCATCAGGGCGCCAAGTGGAAACTGGCCCGCATGTATGCCGATGGCGACGGCGTGCCTGAAAACGACTACGAAGCCTACAAGATTTTTGAAAAGATCGTTCGCGAAGGTTCGGAGCCGGGTTCGGAAAACGATTCCTATGTGGCTGACGCCCTCGTGGCGCTCGCAGGTTATGTAAAGCGCGGCATCCCGGGGTCGCCGGTTCATGCCAATCCGAGCATGGCGCGCGATCTTTATGTGCAGGCTGCATCGAATTTCGGTGATTCCGCAGCCCAGTTCGAGCTTGGCAAGATGCTGCTCGATGGAGACGGCGGAGAACGCAATTCCGTCCAGGCAGCCCGCTGGTTCCAGCTTGCAGCCAAGAAAGGCAATGCCGGTGCGCAGGCCATGCTTGGAAACATGCTGTTTCAGGCTGGGAAGACCGTTCGCGGCCTTGCCATGATGACGGCGGCTTTCGAACGCTGCCCCGCCGAGGATTGCCCGTGGATACGCGATATGCAGGAACAGGCGTTCTCGATTGCCGGTGAAGCGGACCGCCGCAACGCGATCGCTCTCTCTGGCGATTACAAGGGCGATTTCTGATCGTCTTCGATTTGGGTCTTCTCAGACCGCAAGCCTTATCGTAACCGGCACATGGTCGGATGGCTTTTCCCAGGCACGGACGTGCTTTTCCACGTCACTCGATATGAAGCGGTTGGCCGCTTCCGGCGAAAGCATCAGATGGTCGATGCGGATGCCGTTGTTCTTCTGCCATGCACCGGCCTGATAATCCCAGAACGAGTAAATCCCGGCTTCATCCGTTGACGCACGGATTGCATCGGTGAACCCCATATTCTCCAGCCTGCGGAATGCCTGGCGCGATTGCGGCTGGAAGAGCGCATCGCCAACCCACTGGCCCGGATTTCTGGCGTCTTCCGGTTCAGGAATGACGTTATAGTCACCGGCAAGCACAAGCGGCTCTTCAAGGGCGAGGCGGTCTCTGGCCCAAAGCTCCAGCCGCTGCATCCACGAAAGCTTGTAGGGAAACTTCTCGGTGTCCACCGGATTGCCATTCGGCAGGTAAAGTGAAACGACACGGACAATGCCCTTGTCGGTCGAATAGACACCCTCGATGAAGCGCGCCTGTTCATCACTGTCGTCGCCGGGAAGGCCGCGATTTATCTCATCCGGCGATTTTTTCGACAGAAGTGCTACGCCGTTGAAGCCTTTCTGGCCGTGTGTTTCCACATGATAGCCGAGCGCTTCGATCTCCAGTCGCGGAAACTGGTCATCGACCGATTTGATTTCCTGCAGGCAGACAATGTCGGGCGAGGACTCCTTCAGCCAGTGCAGGAGATTGTCGATGCGGGCTTTGACGCCGTTGATGTTCCAGGTCGCGATTTTCATACCGCTATGATTATGCGCTTGGGGAGGTGAGGGCAAGCAGCGTGCAATCGCGCGTCACAGCTTTTCATCGGCTGCAATTTCACTATCCGCTCATATTTCGGCGCGGGCCCCTTTGATTGGCGGTTTCGCATTCCTATCTGCTCTGGACAGGAGCCAAACAGGAGATATTCGAATGTTCGACGCCAAGAAACTTCTCGAACAGTTTCTGGGATCACAAATACCCGGTACGTCGGGAAGCGTCCGCGACAAGGCCGGGCAGGTCACCGATCTGGCAAAGAAGAACCCGCTTGCGACAGGTGCTATCGCCGCCGCCATTCTTGGCACGAAGACCGGGCGCAAGCTCGCGGGCAATGTGGCGACCGTGGGCGGCATCGCCGCCATCGCCGGTTTGGGATATCTTGCCTACAAGAATTACAAATCCGGTCAGGCGCCGCAGACGGCAGAACAGCCCGTTGCGAAGGAGCCTGAACTTCTTCCGCCGCCTCCGGCCGATTCTCCGTTTCACCCGCAATCTCCGGCAATGAGCAACAGTTTTGCGCTCACGCTTGTGCAGGCGATGATTGCCGCCGCCAAAGCCGACGGCCATATCGACGACGCCGAGCGCGCTCGCATCATGGAGAAGGTAAGGATTTCCGGTCTGGACGATGAAGCGGAAGCCTTCCTTGAGAAGGAACTTGCCGATCCGGTTGATCTCGATGTTCTGGTTTCAGCCGCGCAGACTGAGGAACAGAAGGTCGAGCTTTATACGGCTTCCCGCCTTGCAATAGACCCGGATAACCGGGCCGAACGCGGATATCTGGATATGCTGGCCGGTCGTCTCGGCCTGCCGGATGCGCTGGTGGACCACATCGAGGCGACGGTCGCTTCGGTAAAGGTTTGAGGCCGGTTGTTTTCCCGCAGCCATGAAAAAACCGGCCGCCCACATGGCAGCCGGTTTTAATTTTTTCGTGGGTGCCAGTTAGATGGCGAAGCTGGTTCCGCAGCCGCAGGCCGAAGTGGCGTTCGGATTGCGGATCTGGAACGACTGTCCCATCAGGTCGTCGACGAAATCGATTTCCGAACCATCCATATAGGGAACCGAAATGGAATCGATCAGCACCTTCGCGCCCAGCTTTTCGATAACGATGTCGTCGTCGGTCTGCTCATCCACCAGATCGTACTTATAGGAGAAACCGGAACACCCGCCGCCTTCGACAGAAACGCGAAGGGCAGTCTTTCCCGGTTCCGATCCGAGAATCTTGGCGATCCGCTTTGCCGCGGAATCTGAAACGGTAATGCCTGTCATCTGCCTTGTTCCGTTTGCAAATGCGAATATCGAACCGGACGATTTCTCCAGAATTCCGATAGCCGCATACTTGCCTTCATGATTAGCTGATAGCTATGAACGCGAATAGCGGAAGTCAATGTCTGTACCGGGTCCGCACCGGTTTGTGTAATCATATTACAGTGAGGGATGCATCGCAATGTCGCTGGAAGGAATAGGCTTTGGTTATCGCGAACGCGCGCCCTATGCCTGTGATCCTGCGCGCAGCCGTGGCCGTCTGGTGCCGGAGCCGGAAAGCCCGACCCGCACGCCATTCCAGCGGGACCGCGACCGGATCATCCATTCCACCGCCTTTCGCCGCCTGAAGCACAAGACGCAGGTTTTCATCGCCCATGAGGGCGATCATTACCGCACGCGTCTCACGCACACGATAGAAGTTGCCCAGATTGCCCGCGCTTTGGCCCGCGCATTGCGGCTCGATGAAGATCTGGCCGAAGCGGTGGCGCTTGTCCACGATTTCGGCCACACGCCATTCGGCCATACGGGCGAGGAGGCGCTCAACGAGCGCATGAAAGCCTTTGGCGGCTTTGATCACAATGCGCAATCGCTCCGAATCGTGACCAAGCTTGAGCATCGCTACGCCGATTTCGACGGCCTCAATCTCTCATGGGAGACGCTGGAAGGGCTGGTCAAGCACAACGGCCCCTTGCTGGGCGCTCATGCGACGCATCCGGATATCCCGGTTCCGCTGCCGATTCTCGATTTCAACGAACGCTATGATCTGGAATTGACGCGATTTGCCAGTCTGGAAGCGCAGTGCGCGGCCATTGCCGACGATATCGCCTATAACGCCCATGATATAGATGACGGCTTGCGGGCAGGGCTTTTGAGCCTAGATGCGCTGGACGAAGTGCCGTTGACGAAACGCCTGCTCGATCTGGTGCGGACGCGTTATCCCGATCTCGACCCCGTGCGAACCGGACATGAACTTGTGCGCCGCCAGATCACGATCATGGTGGAAGACGTGATCGAGGAAGCGCAGCGCCGTCTGGCCGAGGCAAAACCGATGAGCGTGGATGACGTGCATGACCAATCGCGCGCGCTGGTGGCATTTTCCGACGCCATGCGAACCGATGAAAAGGTGCTGAAGCGGTTTCTCTTCAAGAATCTTTATTTCCACGACAGCGTCGTGGTGCGCAGGCACGCCGCCGACAAGATATTGCAGGACCTTTTTGATGTCTGTTTCGCCGATCCCTCAAACATGCCGCCCGAGTGGCAATCGGGCTGCGAGCGGCTGGATGAAGCGGCACGGGCGCGGCGGGTTGCCGACTATCTTGCCGGGATGACTGACAATTATGCCGTGCGAGAACACCGACGATTGTTTGACCGCACACCCGATTTAGCTTAATCGGGGCTAAACGAAGCGGCATTGTCGGCAAATCGGCTGGATTCCGCAGAAAATCAAGGCATTTTCGAGCCAAAAGTGCGAAGCGGTTTTGCATCGGACAATGCGACAAAACAAAGCCCGGCGTAAGCCTGACAGGACAGACCATGAATATCTTTGCAGATTTCGACGCACGTATCAAAAAGACGTTGCAAGATATTGATCTGAAACCGAAAGACGGTAGCGAACTGGACCTCTCGCGCATCGGTGTCGAGCCGCCGCGAGATGCATCCCACGGCGATATCGCCACCAATGCTGCAATGGTGCTTTCCAAGGCTGTCGGCCAGAACCCGCGTGAACTCGCCAGCCGCATCGCCGAGGCCCTTGCCTCGGACGAAGATGTGGAAACCGTCGATGTTGCCGGTCCGGGCTTCATCAATCTGCGTCTCAAGGCCAGCTACTGGCAGCGCGAACTCGCGGCGATGCTCAACGAAGGCACGGATTTCGGCCGTTCCAAGCTCGGCTCCGGCACGAAGGTCAATGTCGAATATGTTTCGGCGAACCCGACCGGCCCCATGCATGTGGGCCACTGCCGTGGCGCGGTCGTGGGCGACGTTCTGGCCAACCTGCTGAAATTTGCGGGCTATGATGTGGTCAAGGAATACTACATCAACGATGCGGGTGCGCAGATCGATGTGCTGGCGCGCTCCGTCATGGTGCGTTACCGCGAGGCGCTCGGCGAAGATATCGGCGAAATTCCGTCTGGCCTTTATCCCGGCGACTATCTCGTTCCGGTCGGCCAGGAACTTGCAAAGGAATTCGGCACCAGGCTTCTCGAAATGCCGGAAGCCGAAGCGCTTGCTCTGGTGAAGGATCGCACGATCGATGCCATGATGGCGATGATCCGCGCCGATCTCGATGCGCTCAACGTGCACCATGACGTGTTCTTCTCCGAACGCAAGCTGCATGTCGATCACGCCCGGGCGATTCGCAATGCAATCAACGACCTGACACTCAAGGGCCATGTCTACAAGGGCAAGCTGCCGCCGCCGAAGGGCCAGCTTCCCGAGGACTGGGAAGATCGCGAGCAGACCCTGTTCCGTTCGACCGAAGTGGGTGACGACATTGACCGTCCGCTGATGAAATCTGACGGTGCTTTCACTTACTTTGCCGGCGACGTTGCCTATTTCAAGGACAAATACGACCGCGGCTTCAACGAGATGATCTATGTGCTGGGCGCCGATCATGGTGGCTACGTCAAGCGTCTGGAAGCGGTTGCAAGGGCTGTTTCCGATGGCAAGGCGAAGCTGACGGTGCTGCTCTGCCAGCTGGTCAAGCTTTTCCGCGATGGCGAGCCTGTGCGCATGTCGAAGCGGGCAGGCGAGTTCATCACGCTGCGCGACGTGGTGGACGAAGTCGGCCGCGATCCGGTCCGTTTCATGATGCTTTACCGGAAGAACGACGCGCCGCTGGACTTCGATTTTGCCAAGGTGACGGAACAGTCGAAGGACAATCCGGTCTTCTACGTGCAGTATGCTTCCGCACGTTGCCATTCGGTTTTCCGTCAGGCAGCCGATCAGCTCGGGCTGGCCGATCTCGACCGGGTCGGCATGGCTGCGAATTTCAGCAAGCTTACCGATGAAAGCGAAATCGCGCTCGTTCGCAAGCTCGCGGAATATCCGCGCCTGATCGAGGCTGCGGCCATTCATCAGGAGCCGCACCGGCTTGCTTTCTACCTCTATGACCTCGCCAGCGCGTTCCATTCGCAATGGAATAGAGGCACGGAGAACCCGGACTTACGTTTTATTAAGGTTAACGATCCAGACTTGTCGCTAGCCAGGCTAGGGCTGGTACAGGTTGTTTCCGATGTGCTGACCTCCGGATTGACGATAATCGGTGCGGATGCTCCAACGGAAATGCGCTAGAGTATAGTTTGGAAGGTGAAGACCTTTTGAGACGGATTATACTCGAAGAATGGTCTCCGCAGTCTGCGGGCCGGTATATGCGGCTCGAGATGATTCCGGAGACCAGGCGACTGTCATGAAGCTTTTCAGGTCGAAAGACTGATTGAAGGCAAAAGTTGGCAAGTCGAACGGGTGGAAGGCCATAATGAACGCAAGTCATTGGTCTTCCTTCTGGCGCAGGAAACTTCCGTCAACTTTTGCCCACATTGCCTCGCTAAAAAAGCAATGTATGGAGACGTCTTGCGGCGTCCAGGGTTTGAGTTAGGAACACGCTATGACGGACAGCAGTGCAAATCCCCGTAATTACGGCGAGCGTCCGTTGCACGAAGACGACCCGCTGATGGAACTGTCGCGGATCATGGACTTCGGCACGCCTGCTGATGACAACGTCGCTTGGAATGAGCGCCGCCCCACTCAGTTTGGGAATACTCATTTCGAGGACAGAACCGATCCCGGCTTTGATCCCTCTCTGGATCTGGAACGCGAGCTGCTCGGCGATTTCAGCGATTATTCCCAGCCTGTGGACCAGTCGCAGTTCGCAGCCGCATCGGCGCAGGATGATTCCCATCAGTCTGGTGCACCTCTGATACATGAGGAAGAACTTGCTTCCGCTCTGGAAGACGAGCTCGATCTTCAGATGGATGAGGATGAGCTGGCTCCCGAAGTGGAAACGCCTTCCTTCGAGACGCTTGAGTTTGAGGAAGCCGATCGCACCGAGCCCGTGCCGCAATTCGACTATAACGACTATTCGGCTGCTCGCGATTCGAACGCGGACGACTTCACCGCATCGTCTTCCGTGTATGGTCGCAGGGAAACTATCGAGCCCCTTCATATCGATCATACCGATTACGATCCGACGATCTATCAGCCAGCCATTGAACCGCATGAAGAGGCTTACCAGTCGGCACGTCACCATGACTGGAATGTTCAGGCTGTCGAGCCCGAACAGCCGTCCTATGCTGCAGTTTCCGCGCCGGTTTCGCTTGAAGACGAACTGGAAAATCTCCTGTTTGGCGACGAGCCGCAGCCCGCATCCCCCGAGCTTGCATCGCATGACGAGACTTATTTCTCGCATGTGGCGCCCGCCGAATCGCCGGATGCCCATCACGATGTCGCACCGGTGCAGAATTCTGGATATCAGGATGCGCCCGAGCTGGACGACTTTCATTTCGATGATCTGCAGCTCGATGAGCCGGCCCATGACAGCGCAGCGGAAGCCGTCGCGCCGTCGGAGCAGGGATACGGCTACACGCCGCAGGCAACTCCTTCCGCATACCCGTATTATACGCGGAGCAATTTCGCTCCGGGAGTTGCAGGGCAGGATGCGGTAGCAAGGGCGCCGCAGGCCGACTACGCGCCCGCAGTGGAATCGGCATCATCTGTCGACAACGACGACGATTTCTCCTTCGACGACGATTTTTCTTTCGATGCCGAGGAAGGCGCGGCTCCAATTGCTGCCGAGGGAACGGACGACGATCTGTCGGAACTGGATGAAATCAGCCTCTCGGAAGATGATTTCGGCTTCGAGCCATCGGGCGACGTTTCCAGGCTGCCGGACGAGAACGCTTTCACCGAAGAGGATTTCTTCACGGAAGATGATCTTGATCTGAGCGCGGAACCCGAAGCAGAAGCAACGGCTTATGCGCATGCTGTGCGTTCGGATGATGATTACCGGGCTTCTCCGGCTCCGTTCTCGCCGTTCGGAATGGCTCACGGGACTGCAGTCAGCGCACCAGCGCCGGAAGTTGAAACGCTGAGCGTGGCCGAAGAAAAGGTCGAGCAGACCCATTCCCTCGATCTGCCGGAAATCAATTACGGCGAAGAAGAAAACAATGCCGGACTGACGGATCTCGAAGCGGAATTCGCAGAGGTCTTCAATACGGTTGGCGTCGATGAAGCGGCGAAATCCGATGCACAGAGCGAAGCTGACAGGGCTTTCGAGGACATATTCCGCGAAAGCGCCTCCAGCTATCTGCCGGACTCCGGCGCAGGCCTCGGTGCCGCTGTGGGGGCTGCCGCGTTGGGCGTTGGCGCTGCCACGGCTGCGGGGGCATATGGCCGCTCGCAGGCGACGACGCAGGCTCCGGCGCAGCCCTCCGGCCAATTGGGCAATGAGGACGATTTCTACAATCATTGGGCCGCTCAGGGCGCACAGCCGCTCGAAGCTGGCGACTATGGCGAACGCGCCGCGATGCAGGCGGAAGATGACCTTGGCAGCGCTGCCGAAGCCTATCGCAATCGCCCGGTTCGCGGTCGTCGGGGCCTTATCCTGGCAAGCGTGGCCGGTGTGGCCGTGCTGCTTGGCGGGATCGGCTACCATTTCCTCGGCGGCAGCGGTTCCGGTGAACCGGTCGTGATTCGCGCCGACAATCAGCCGATCAAGATGCAGCCGGAGAATCCGGGCGGTGCGACGGTTCCGAACCAGGACAAGGCGGTTTATGACCGCGTTGCCGGGACGCTGCCGAACAATCCGGAACAAAAGTCGCTGATCACGTCCGGCGAAGAGCCCGTCGATATTTCGGGCACGGATGACAGCGAGAACATGGTGGACAACACCCCTGACGAGCAGCCGGTGGCGAATAATGCTCCGGCCGTGAATCAGGACAGCAACCGCAATGCGCCGCTGGTTCAGCCGCGCGAAGTAGAAACCATGATCGTGCGGCCGGATGGTTCCATCGTTCAGCCTTCTTCGGCACCGGAAGAAACCGCTTCGCAAATGCCTCCGGCAAACAGCGCGCAGCCCGCAGCGCCTGCTGGTGGTGACGAAATCGCCGCGCTTGCAGCAGGCAACGCGCCTGTAACACCCGCCGCCCAGTCCCAGACACAGGCACCGGCTCCGCAGCCACAGCCTGCGGCGGAAGCTCCCCGTCTGCCCGTCCGTGCTCCGGTGGTACCGTCGCGTCCTGCTGAACAGCCGGTCAATATCGTCGGCAACGTGCCGCAGCGCACGCAGGCCCCGGCTGCTGCCAACCCGGCTCCTGCACCGGCTGCGCCGCAGGTTGCATCCGCGGCAGGTGCAGGCGGTTATTTCATCCAGATCGCTTCGCAGCCATCGGCTGAACTGGCCCAGAAGTCCTATGCGAACATGGCCCAGAAGTTTGGCAGCGTGATCGGCGGTCGCAGCGTGGACATCAAGCGGGCCGACATTCCGGGCAAGGGCACTTACTATCGTGTCCGCGTGCAGGGCGGCTCGAAGGAAGACGCATCCGCGCTGTGCGCACGCCTCAAATCCGCTGGCGGCAGCTGCTTCGTCACGCAGTGATCGATCAGGTACTGAGTATCGAAAGGGCGGCTCAGGTCGCCCTTTTTTATGGTCCACTACCAAGCCCCGATTTTTTCGGTTAAACCGGGGCAGGGTTGTTCGAGTACAGCATTTCCAGACAATTTTGGGGAAGAGCGCATGAAAGACTGCAAGGCATGGATTGCCGGTGTGTCGGGAACGAAACTGACGGAAGACGAGATCGCGTTCTTCCGTGATGAAAGGCCCTGGGGCTTCATTCTTTTTGCGCGCAATGTCGAAAGTCTGGAACAGGTTTCCGAGCTGACGGCGCATATGCGTGACTTGACGGGACGCGACCAGACCCCTGTTTTCATCGATCAGGAAGGTGGCCGCGTGCAGCGCCTTCGCCCGCCGCTTGTGCCGAACTACCCCTCAGCCTCGGAAGTGGGCGCGATTTACGCGCGCGACCGCGAGGCGGGCCTGCGTGCTGCATGGCTTCATGCCCGCCTGCATGCATTCGACTTGCTCAGGGTCGGCGTCAATGTGGACTGCCTGCCGGTGCTGGACGTGCCTGTGGAAGGCGCGCATGACGTCATCGGCGCACGCGCCTATTCCAAGAATCCGCATGCGGTAGCCGAGATGGGCCGGGCCGCTGCGGAAGGCTTGCTGGCTGGCGGCATGCTGCCGGTGGTCAAACATATGCCCGGACATGGCCGTGCATTTGCCGACACGCACAAGGAACTCGCCCGCGTCACCGTTCCTCTCAACGAACTGGTCGCGCATGATTTCGTGCCGTTCAAGGCGCTCAACGATCTGCCGATGGCAATGACGGCCCACGTCGTTTTCGATTGCATCGACCCGCAACGCCCATCGACACTGTCGCCAACCGTCATCAATACCATCATTCGCGATGTGATCCAGTTCGATGGACTTGTCATGAGCGACGACATCTCCATGAAGGCGCTCTCGGGCAGCCTCGGCGACATTGCGGATGGCATCATCGGGGCGGGCTGCGATGTAGTTCTCTATTGCGCAGGGGTGATGGAGGAACTGAAGGAAGTTGCAGCGCGTGTGCCGGTTCTTGAAGGCAAGGCAAAGCGCCGCGCCGACCTGGCTGAAGTCTACGCGGGCGACCCCGATCTTTCCGACGAGGAAGAATTGCGTGCGGAATTCAGCGCCATGTTCGAACTGATAGCGTAATCGTTAAAACTTGGTAAGCTGACTTCATCGGCGGATTGATCTGCCGGTGAATCTTATCGGCAGGGAAACGGGCTTGGCAGCATCGGGAGCAGACACAGACGGCAAAGACGGCACGCTCGTGCCGATGGATGCGCTGTGGCAGGGCGAAACCGAACGCAGCGAAAGCGAACCGTCGCTTCTCATCGATGTGCAGGGATTTGAAGGACCGCTCGATCTGCTGCTCCATCTCGCACGGAGCCAGCGTGTCGATCTCGCCCGTATTTCCGTTCTGGCGCTTGCCGAGCAGTATCTGGTGTTCGTGGAGCAGGCGCGTGCCTTGCGCCTTGAACTTGCTGCCGATTATCTCGTCATGGCCGCATGGCTCGCCTATCTCAAGTCGAAGCTGCTGATCCCGAAGCAACAGGGGGATGACGGAGCGACCGGTGAAGAACTGGCCGCTTCGCTGCATTATCGTTTGAAGCGGCTTGAAGCCATGCGCGACGCGGCGGCCAAGCTCGTCAACCGCAACCGGCTGGGGCGGGACGTCTTTGCGCGCGGCATGCCGGAAATGGTCATGGTCGACAGGACCAGCCAGTTTTCCGCGACCTTATATGATCTTCTTACCGCCTATGCTTCCCAACGGCAGCGGCAGGCGGTTTCACAGGTGCAGATCGCCAAGCGGGCTGTCTGGTCGCTGAAAGAAGCGCGCGTGGCACTTGTGCGCCTGATGGGATCGGTGGGGGACTGGATATCGCTGGATCGCTTCCTGATCGATTATGCCCTTTCACCGCGCGAAAGGGCTTCGGCACTTGCCAGTTCCTTCGCCGCCAGTCTCGAACTTGTGCGCGAAGGGAAGCTGGAAGTAAGGCAGAACGCTCCTTTCGAGCCGATCTATATAAGGGCGACGGGCGACCTGAGCGAATTGGATGAGGATGAGGATGTCTGAGGCGGAACGTCGAAATCTGGCTGAAATCGATAGCGACGACGATCAGATCGAAACGGATGTTTCTGTCTCGACGCAGGGGCTGGCCGAGCTTGCGCGCATTGTCGAGGCGATTGTCTTTGCGTCTTCGGAACCCGTTTCCGAACGCGCACTATCGGAACGTCTGCCCGCCAATGTGGACATTGCCCCGGTTTTGAAGCATCTGCAGAAGATATATGAAACGCGCGGCGTGCATCTGGTTCAGGTCGGCGGCGCATGGGCGTTTCGCACCGCCCCCGATCTCGCCTTTCTCATGAGCCGCGAAGCCGTGCAGCAGCGCAAGCTTTCGCGCGCTGCGATGGAAGTGCTGGCCATCATTGCCTATCATCAGCCCGTCACGCGGGCCGAGCTGGAGGACATTCGCGGTGTCGAAACCTCGAAGGGTACGCTTGACGTTCTGATGGAGACCGGCTGGATCAAGTTGCGCGGACGCCGCCGCACGCCCGGTCGCCCGGTCACCTATGGAACGACGGATGCGTTTCTCGACCATTTTGGCCTTCCGGAAATCCGCGATCTGCCCGGATTGGAAGAATTGCGCGGGGCAGGGCTCCTCTCTGCGCGCATGCCGTCGAGTTTCGCCGTCCCCGTGCCGAACATCGACCCGGATGAACTGACGGAAGACGAAGAGCCGCTTGAAGATATCGATCTGGAAAGCCTTGGCTTGCTCGCCCCACGCGGTGAATAGTCCCAGTCTGGCCTTTGCAGCCAATTTTATTTGTCGCAAAGCCGTTCACCGTCACACTTCTGTTTGAAAGATTTGTTGAAAGCGCTTAAATCGTAACTGGCATTGAAGGAACATGCCGCGCTCGCGGCAATGAGAGGAATAAAATGGGTAGCTTTTCCATCTGGCACTGGCTGATCGTCCTGGCGGTTGTGCTTCTTCTGTTCGGCCGCGGCAAGATTCCCGAGCTGATGGGCGATGTTGCCAAGGGCATCAAGAACTTCAAGCAGGGCATGTCCGACGAAGACGCCAAGGATGAAGCCAGGGATTCAGGTCGTACGATCGACGCCAAGGCTGATGAAACCGTCAACGACGTCAAGAAAACCACCAAGTCCTGATCTGACGGATAAAGCATGCTGCGTGCGGGAAAGCGCGCGCAGCATATTTTGCCATTTAAAAGTGCGGTTTTCCGCCGAAAGACGGGACGCGCGCGCGAATTGCGCGGGGTATCAAGAATATGTTCGACATCGGTTGGTCTGAACTTCTGATTATTGCGATCGTGATGATCGTGGTGGTCGGTCCCAAGGATTTGCCGAAGATGCTGAGGGCATTTGGCAAGGCAACCGCGCGCATGCGCGCTACCGCCAACGAGTTCAAGCAGCAGTTCGACGAAGCCTTGAAAGAGGCCGAGCTTGAGGACGTCAAGAACATCATCGACGAGACCCGCAAGCTGGACCCGCGCTCGAAGATCACGCAGGTGTTCGATCCGATTCGCAGCGCCGGAGAAGATTTGCGCGCTGGCCTTCAGTCCACGACTTCCATGTCTCCGGCTACACCTGAAAAAGTAGCTGAAGTGACGACGCCGGTTGATGTCGGTGGCGCACCGGTTCCGCCTGCTGTGGAGCCAGCCGCTGAAAAAGCCGTAGCGCCGAAGAAAACCACTCGCAAGGCTGCACCGAAGGCAGAGAACAAAGCGACCGAAACAGCCAAAGCGAAAGCGGCTCCGAAGGCGGTTTCCGCCGCAAAGCCTGCTGCCAAAAAGTCCGCAGCGGCGAAACCGGAAACTGCAAAGGCTGCTGCCGCACCTGCCAAGAAGACCACGAAGAAGACAGGAACCAAAGCGTGAAACGCGACGAGGACGAAATCGAACAGAGCGCAGCGCCTCTGCTTGAGCACCTGATCGAACTGCGCCGCCGCCTGATCTGGGCAATTCTGGCATTTTTCGTGGCATTTGTTTTCTGTTTCGCTTTCGCCAAACAGCTCTTCAACCTGCTTGTCGTGCCCTATCAGTGGGCGCTCGACTGGGCGGGCATGGACCGCTCGAAGGCAGAACTGATCTATACTGCGCCACAGGAATTCTTCTTCACACAGGTGAAGGTCGCAATGTTCGGCGGCATCGTGCTGGCGTTTCCGATCATTGCCGCGCAGATTTACAAGTTTGTTGCGCCGGGCCTCTACAAGCATGAACGCATGGCGTTCCTGCCATTCCTGATTGCTTCGCCGATCCTGTTTTTGATGGGCGGCGCACTCGTCTATTTCTTCTTCACGCCGATGGTGATGTGGTTCTTCCTCGCCATGCAGCAGACCGGCGGCAGCGGCGAAGTGCAGATTTCACTCCTGCCGAAAGTATCGGAATATCTGAGCCTCATCATGACGCTCATCTTTGCGTTTGGCCTGGTCTTCCAGCTGCCGGTCGTGACCAGTCTCATGGCGCGCGTCGGGTTGGTGACTTCGGCGGGTCTCAAAGACAAGCGCAAGTACGCAATCGTCATCGCTTTCATCGTCGCGGCTGTGCTGACGCCGCCTGATCCGGCGAGCCAGATCGGCCTTGCCTTGCCGACGATCCTTCTCTACGAGATTTCAATCATCGTGGCTCGCATGATCGAGAAGAAGCGGGATGAGGCACAGGAAGCTTCCGACGCCGAGAACAACGCTTCATCATCCTGATTTGTCACGTTGATTCTGTGAGGTCGCAGGTTGTGCGGCCTCGCTCCTGTTCAATTTCACGAAACGGCTTTTCCCATGCTCGACATCAAATGGATACGCGAAAACCCTGAAACCCTCGACAAAGCGCTCGCCAAGCGTGGGGCTCAGTCGCTGTCGTCCGAACTGATGGCGCTGGACGAGAAACGCCGCGAATATGTCGGCAAGGTTCAGGCCGCGCAGGAGCGTCGCAACGCCGCCTCGAAGGAAATCGGCAAGGCCATGGCTGCGAAGGATGCAGCAACGGCTGACAAGCTGAAGGCGGAAGTTGCCGAGTTGAAGGATTTTCTTGCTCAGGCCGAAGACGAGGAACGTCGCCTGACCAGGGAGTTGAACGACGCGCTGTCGTCCATCCCCAATGTTCCGCTCGAAGACGTGCCGCTCGGCAAGGATGAAAGCGACAATGTCGAAATCCGCCGCATCGGCAACCAGCGCAATTTCGCCTTTCAGCCGAAGGAACATTTCGAGTTGGGCGAGGCGCTCGGCTACATGGATTTCGAGCGCGCTGCGAAGCTCGCAGGTTCGCGCTTCACGGTGCTGAAAGGGCCGCTTGCGCGTCTGGAACGGGCGCTCGGTCAGTTCATGCTCGATCTCCACACGACAGAGCACGGCTACACCGAAACGATGCCGCCGCTGATGGTGCGCGACGAAGCTGTCTATGGAACCGGTCAGCTGCCGAAATTCTCGGAAGACCTTTTCCGCACCACGGATGGCCGCTGGCTCATTCCGACCGCCGAAGTTCCGCTGACCAATCTGGTCGCCGACGAAATCGTCGACGCGAAGTCGCTTCCCCAGCGTTATACGGCGCTGACGCCATGCTTCCGCTCGGAAGCGGGCTCCGCGGGCCGCGACACGCGCGGCATGCTGCGCCAGCATCAGTTCCTGAAAGTGGAAATGGTGTCGATCACCGATGCCGACAGCTCAATCGAAGAACACGAGCGCATGACTGCCTGTGCCGAGGAAGTGCTGAAGCGCCTCGGTCTGCCGTTCCGTACAGTCGTGCTCTGCACCGGCGACATGGGCTTCGGCGCGCAGAAGACCTATGACATCGAAGTGTGGCTGCCTGGCCAGAACACCTATCGCGAAATCTCCAGCTGCTCGGTCTGCGGCGATTTCCAGGGCCGTCGCATGAATGCCCGCTATCGTCCGGAAGGCGAAAAGTCGACCCGTTTCGTGCATACGCTGAACGGTTCGGGTGTCGCCGTCGGCCGTGCGCTTATCGCCGTGATGGAAAATTATCAGGAAGAAGACGGCAGCATTCATATTCCTGAAGCATTGCAGCCATACATGGGCGGCCTCACGCGGATCGAGAAAGCTGCGTGAATCAGAATCATTGATAAATGAAGGAGTGACGACGTGCGAATTCTGCTGACGAACGATGATGGTATCCACGCTGAAGGCCTCGCAGTTCTGGAGCGGATCGCACGCAAGCTCTCCGACGATGTTTGGGTCGTCGCTCCCGAAACCGATCAGAGCGGCCTCGCGCATTCGCTGACCCTGTCGGAGCCGCTCCGTCTCCGGCAGATCGATGATCGCCATTTCGCATTGCGCGGCACGCCGACCGATTGCGTCATCATGGGTGTGCGCCACGTGCTGCCGGGTGCGCCCGATCTCGTCCTCTCCGGCGTCAATTCCGGTGCGAACATGGCCGACGACGTAACCTATTCGGGTACGGTTGCCGGTGCGATGGAAGGAACCTTGCTGGGTGTACGCGCCATCGCACTGTCGCAGGAATATGAATATGAAGGCGATCGCCGTATCGTTCCGTGGGAAACGGCAGAAGCTCACGCGCCCGACCTTATCAAAAAGCTGATGGAGGCTGGCTGGCCGGAAGGGGTTCTCCTGAACCTGAATTTCCCCAATTGCGGGCCGGAGGAAGTGCAGGGCGTGCGCGTCACGGCGCAGGGCAAGCTCAGCCACGATGCGCGCCTCGATGAGCGCCGCGACGGACGCGGCTTCCCTTATTTCTGGCTGCATTTCGGCCGCGGCAAGGCACCGGTTGCCGACGACAGCGACATAGCGGCCATTCGTTCCGATTGCATTTCGGTCACCCCGTTGCACCTTGATCTGACCGCGCATAAGGTTCGGGCAGAATTGAGTGCAGCACTTGGGGTTGAAGCATGAGGCAGGCAGCGTCTGAGCGCCCACGGCTTTCGGACAGGGAAGGATTTGCATCCTTCGTCATGCGGATGCGCGGATACGGTATTGACGATCCGCGTCTCTTTGCAGCCATTGAGGCCACGCCCCGCCAGAGTTTTCTGGCCTCCGCATGGTCTCATCTCGCCTACAGCCCCCGCACTGCGCCGCTCGACTGCGGCGAGTACATGGAGGGCATCGATGAGCAGGCCCGCGCCATTGCTGCGCTGAAATTGGAGCCCGGTCATCGGGTTCTGGAAATCGGAACAGGCTCCGGTTTCACGGCGGCTGTCATGTCTTCGCTTTCCGGTCGTGTCACGACCGTCGAGCGCTACCGCAAGCTTTGCGACCACGCCTTGCAGCAATTCGTGTCGCTGAAGCGTGAAAACATCATGGTCAAGCATGCCGATGGTCGTCATGGAATGCCGGGCGGTCCGTTTGATCGTATCCTGATCTGGCTCGCTTTCGACGAGGTGCCGCGTCACTTCGTTGATCTGCTGGCGACGCATGGGGTGTTGATTGCCCCCATCGGTCCGGGCGATGGCCCGCAGGTCATGACGCGCATAGCCAAGGTTGGAAGCCGATTCGAGCAGGAGGACCTGATGGCGGTTCGCTACCAGCCTTTTATCGAAGGCGTCTCGTCGGTTCTGTGACCGACGCGCATTGATTCGTCAAAAAGAAGGCTCTTTGGCTCTGTCCGGCCTCGTCGGGGAGGGCCTCCGGCCGCTTTGTGCGCTTATGGTATTTAATTGGTGAATCTTTTTTCGAAGATTTGTCGTTCTTAACCAGAGAGTAACATTAACGCGTTTTAATCACCTTACTGAGTTTCGAGTATGGGCGAGTTGAACATGCGTTTACAAATTTTGCAGCACACGTCTGAACGTCTCCTGCGGAATGTCGCGATCGTTCTGATTGCCGGTTTTGGTGCCGGGTGCAGTGCCGATACGATGCGCTTCACTGATGGTATCAGTACGGGCTCTACGTCCAGTCAGCGTGTCGCGCAGCAGCCGGCTGGCGATCTTTATGCATCTGCGGCTCCTGTAGCTCCCGCTTCCAGCGGTTCGGTCCAGCGCAATTCGCTGCCGCCGGTGACATCGGCGCCGATGGCTGCGCCTGTCGCGGCAGCGCGCCAGTCCGTTCAGGCTCCGGTTGCAGCGGCATCCAATCACATCCAGAGCCAAGTCGGGCAGGCACAGGACATGGCCGCAAACCGTGTAAACAACACGGTCAACGCAGCCGAAACCAAGGTTGCCAGCGCAGCCACTGCTACGCGCAATACCGTGAACGGCGCGCAGGAAAAGGTTCTGGGCCAGCTTCCAGCAGCCCCGGCTGCACCCCGGCCGACGGATAACAATATCGCGGTCGTGCCGCAGGCGCCTGCCGTCAACGGCAAGAAGCCTTCGGCAACCGACATGGCCTCGGCGGGGGCAAATGCTACCACGCCGCCAGCACCGAACGGCACCTATACTGTCAAGAGCGGCGATTCACTCTTCTCCATCGCGCAGAAGCACAATGTGCCTGTCGAGCAGTTGAAGAAGGCCAACGGACTGTCGAACGGCGCCATCCGCGTCGGTCAGGCTCTCATAATTCCATCTGCCGCAGCAGGAAACGCGACACAGGTTGCAGCTGTTTCGCAGCCGCCGGAAAACCCGGCCAAGGCTGCTGCTGCGCCCGCCGCCAATGCCGATGTCAAGCCTTACACGCCGCCGCAGGCGAGCAACAAGGTGATCGAGGATGCCGAAAAGGATCAGGCGGCAGCGCCTTCCTCAACCGGCATTTCCCAGATGCGCTGGCCGGTCCGTGGCCGTATTCTCGCGAGCTTTGGCCAGCGTGACGGCACCTCGGTGAGCGACGGCATCGATATCATGGTTCCGGAAGGAACTTCGGTGAAGGCTGCCGAAAACGGCGTCGTCATCTATGCCGGTGACGGCCTCAAGGAGTTCGGCCAGACGGTTCTGATCCGCCACGACAACGGCCTTGTCACCGTCTACGGTCACAACAGCCAGATACTGGTTCAGCGCGGGCAGAAAGTCCGTCGCGGCGAAGAAGTTGCAAAGTCAGGCATGAGCGGCAACGCGAAATCTCCGAAGCTGCACTTCGAGGTGCGCAAGAACTCCGCTCCGGTCAATCCGAGCAAATATCTGGAATCCTGATCGAGAAGACGGTTCCGGGAGCGCGGTGACAGTTCGACTTGAGAACCTCCAGCTCTATAAACCACCGAGATAAAAAAGAAGGCGGGCCCCAAGGCCCGCCTTTCTTGTCATGGTGGTATCGTGGTTTCACATCGCTATGCCGAGGCGACCCGCCAGATCTTGTATATATTGCCATGCAACACGGCCTGAGCGGTTTCCGCGTGTGGTGGACCATTCCAGCGCTTCGGCGTGCATCTTTTCGGAATCGTAAGCCAGCTTGAAATAGGCCGCATAGCCATCGACCATGGCGAGATAATCGTCCTGGCTGCATTTATGGAAACCGAGCCAGAGACCGAAGCGGTCTGACAGCGAAACCTTTTCCTCAATGGCCTCCGAAGGGTTGATCGCCGTCGAGCGCTCATTGTCGATCATGTCGCGCGGCATCAGGTGACGCCGGTTCGAGGTCGCATAGAAGATCACATTGGCTGGACGACCTTCCACGCCGCCTTCGAGCGCCGCCTTGAGCGACTTGTACGACGTGTCGTCGTGATCGAAGGAGAGGTCGTCGCAGAACAGGATGAAGCGATAGTCTGTATCCTTGATGAGATTCATCAAGGTAGGAAGGCTATCAATATCCTCGCGGTGGATTTCGATCAGCTTGAGCGGTACCCGCTCCGGCATTTCGGCGTTGACGCTTGCCTGCGCAGCCTTGACGAGCGAGGATTTGCCCATGCCGCGCGCGCCCCAGAGCAGCACATTGTTGGCCGGGAAACCTTTTGCAAAGCGCCGGGTATTGTCCACCAGCTGGTCACGCACCAAATCTACGCCACGGATCAGCGCGATATCCACTCGATTGACACGCTTGACCGGATCAAGGGTCAGTCGTTCCGGTGCCCAGACAAAGCAGTCTGCGGCATCGAGATCGGGTGTTTTGGCTTCCGGCGGCGCAATGCGTTCCAGAGTGGCGATCAAACGGTCCAGTTTCTGGCTGAGTATGTCTTCGGTCGTCATTTCTTGTCCCTGATGATAGGAATATGGACTTAACATGCCACAGCGGAGGCGAAAAGTGTGCGACCTTGGCACAGGCGGGGTTATCGCCGGTTGCATTTGGCGCGCTAACCATTGTAATGCCGATAATAATTTGTCTTCGAGACTTCAGAGGAGTTCCTAATGTTCGTAACACCGGCTTTCGCTCAGGCATCCGGCGGCGCTGCTGGGCCAGACATGCTCATGAGCATTCTGCCGTTCATCCTGATCTTCGTGATCATGTACTTCCTCATCATCCGCCCGCAGCGGACCCAGATGAAGAAGCGTCAGGAAATGCTGTCTCAGGTTCGTCGCGGCGATACCGTTGTCACCGGCGGCGGCATTGTCGGCAAGGTTCAGAAGGTCGTTGATGACAACGAACTCGAAGTCGAAATTGCTGAAGGCGTTCGCATCCGCGTCATGCGCAGCACCCTGATGGATGTTCGCGTGAAGGGCGAACCTGTCGCCGACAACAAGAACAAGTAATTCTTTTACGACAAGCAGGCCCCGGTAAGATTTCCATAACCGGGGCCTGTGCATTATTCGGCAAGCGCCAGAACGTGCGCGCCACGACGCCGGAGAGCGGTTCGCAACAGGTGAACTCCGGCCTGCTCTATCCAAGCTGATACGGAATTGCTGCTCTATGCTCTATTTTTCACGCTGGAAATCTGCCCTGATCTGGCTCGCGGTTCTCGTGAGCTTCATCATCGCTTCCCCCAACTTTTTCTCGCGTGAAACGCTGGCCAAACTGCCAGGCTTCCTGCCGAAGCAGCAGATCGCCCTCGGGCTGGATCTCTCCGGCGGCTCGCGCCTGGTCCTGCAAGTGCAGAATCCGGGACGAGGGGAACTCGAGCTCACGGCGAACATCATGCGCCAGCGCCTCGAGGAACTGGGATATGGCAAGCCCTTCGTCGAAGCGGAAAACCGCAATCAGATTCGGGTTGAAGTTCCTGGCGTCTACGACGCGCAGCTTCTGAAGGACATTCTCAGCGTTCGTGGCAATTTCTCCTTCCGTGCGGTCGACAGCACGATGGGGCCGGATGACGCCATTCGTGGAACGCCGCCGGCCGACAGCGAGGTCATCTACTCCTACGACGATCCGCCCGTCGGTTACCTCGTCAAGAAACAGCCGATCCTGACCGGCGCCAATGTGACCGACGCCAAGGCGACGCTGGCGGACGACGATACGGAACCGGTCATTACGCTGACGCTGGACGATGCGGGCCGAAAGAATCTCGCCGAAGCAACCTCGCAACTGGTTGGCGGAAGCTTCGCCATCGTTGTCGATAACCAGATCGTATCCGCGCCTGCCGTGGATGAAAAGCTCGACACGAATGAGCTGCAGATTTCCGGCGCCTTCGATCTTCAGGCGGCTAACAATATGGCAGTCGTGCTGCGTTCGGGCGCGCTGCCGCAGAACGTTACGGTTCTGGAAGAGCGCACGATTGCATCCGCTCTGGGCGAAGATTACGCCAGCGCCGCAGCATTGGCCGCTTTGCTGGCCGCGCTGCTCGTCGGCCTGTTCATGGTCTTGTCCTACGGCATCCTTGGTGTGATCGCCATGGTCGCGCTCGCCGTCAACATCATCATCCTTACAGCCATACTTTCGCTGATCGGTGCATCGATCAGCCTTGCAAGTATCGCCGGTCTGGTGCTGACCATAGGCCTGGCTGTTGACGCTCACATCCTCATTTATGAACGTGTGCGCGAAGATCGCCGCAAGGGTTATTCCGTCGTCCAGGCGATGGAATCCGGCTTTTATCGCGCTCTTTCAACCATCATCGATGCGAACCTTACCACGCTGATTGCGGCGCTCGTCCTTTTCCTGCTCGGCTCGGGAACGGTGCATGGTTTCGCGCTGACGGTCGCGGTCGGTATCGGCACGACGCTCTTCACCACGCTCACCTTCACGCGCCTGCTGATCGCGCAATGGGTGCGCACGGCCAAGCCGAAGGAAGTGCCGAAGCGTCGCCTGAAGCTGGTCCCGACGGTAACCCACATTCCCTTCATGCGTCTCCAATTCGTCACGCTTGGCATTTCGGTCCTTGCCTGCGCGATTGTTGTCGCCTTGTTCGTCAATATCGGCTTCAACTACGGCATCGATTTCCGTGGCGGCTCGATGGTCGAACTGCAGGCGCGCAGCGGCGACGCCAATCTGGAAGATATCACCGAGCGGCTTACCGAGCTCAACATCGACAGCGCCCGTGTCCTTCCGGCAAAATCTCCGCGCTCCGCGCTCGTCATCATCGGCAGTCAGGAAGTCGGCGACGATGCAGAACAAACCGTCGCTGTGAAGCTGCGCGGCGAGTTCGAGCAGGATTATTCATTCCAGCGCGTCGAAGTCGTTGGACCGACTGTTTCGGAACAGCTTTCCCGCGCCGGCATTCTGGCGGTCATTCTGTCGCTAATCGGCATCTTCATTTACGTGTGGGTCCGGTTCCGCTGGCAGCTTGCGCTTGGTGCGGTGCTGTCTACCCTGCACGACGTCATCATTCTGGCGGGCATGTTCATTGTGTTCCGCATGGAATTCAATCTGTGGAGCGTCGCGGCGATCCTGACCATCATCGGCTATTCGCTGAACGATACGGTGGTGATCTATGACCGCGTGCGCGAGAACCTGCGCGTCTATAAAAGCGCGCCGCTGCCTGCCATCATCGACGCCTCGATCAACCAGACGCTGTCGCGTACCTTGCTGACGTCCTTCGTGACATTCCTCGCGCATATCCCGCTTTATGCCTTTGGCGGCGCGGATATTCGCAGTTTCGCGCTGGCATTGAGCGTGGGTATTATAGTGGCGAGCTACTCGTCGATCTTCATCGCGGCTCCTTTGCTGGTCCAGTTCGGCCTCAAGCCGCGCGGACCGAATGAGTCCAGCGATTCCATGGACGACGAACTGGCGCAATCGCTGAATTTGGAAAGCTGACAATGGCCCATGGGATAGAGATAAGAGAGGCCCATTTTCCCGGCCGCGCGCCCATTGATGCCTATGGCAACGGGGGCTTTCGCTTTGCGGAAATGTCGCATCGCGGATCGATCCTGTGTCTGCCCTCGGGAATTCACGGCTGGGAACCCGCCACGCCGCCCTTGCTAGCAAAAGCCGATCTGGAAATAATCCTGGAACAGGCATCCGATATTGAAATCCTGCTGGTAGGTACGGGCATGGATCTGCGCCGGATTCCTGAAGACGTTCGCGCCATCTTGCGCGACCATCGCATTTCTTCCGATCCCATGAGCACGGGCGCTGCCGTTCGCACCTATAATGTGCTTTTGGCCGAAGATCGTGCGGTTGCGGCGGCGCTGATTGCTGTAGATTGATACCATGAACGAGAATGAGGCACATTGCCTGGCATTGCTTCGCGAAGCTGACCGGGATCGCTACCTTTCGGTACTTTACGCGCCGGAAGACCGCCGCGGCGGTCTGGCTGCACTATACGCGTTCAATGCGGAAATTGCGCGTATTCGCGAACTGGTCCACGAACCGCTGCCGGGAGAGGTGCGCCTGCAATGGTGGCGTGATCTGATCAACGGCGAGGCGAGGGGCAGCGCAGAAGCGCATCCCGTTGCCGCAGCCCTTATCGGAACAATCGACAAATATGAATTGCCGCGAGCAGCCTTCGACAATTACTGCGAAGCACGCATCTTTGATCTTTATGACGATCCGATGCCGAGCCGCAACGATCTGGAAGGTTATTGCGGGGAAACCGCTTCGGCGATCATCCAGCTGGCCGGTTTTATACTGGACCGGGATGCCGCGCAGGCACAGACCGAGACAACCGGCCATGCCGGCGTCGCGCAGGCCGTGACCGGTTTGCTTCGTCTCATGCCCATTCATCGGCGGCGTGGGCAACTCTATGTCCCTGCGGATATGTTGCAGGCGGTGGGTGTGACCCGCGAGGTCTTCCTCGCCGGTGAAGACAAAGCGGCCACCGGACGCGTCATCAGCATCATGCTGGCTTTCGCGCGGGAGCATCTGGCGATTTTCGAGAAAAACAAGTCGCAACTGCCGAAGAGCCTTGCTCCGGCATTTTTGCCTTTGGCGCTTGTCCCGGCCTATCTGCGAGCAATCGAGCGCCTTGGCACCGAGGCTGTGGAGAAGGTGGCGGACATTTCGGCTATTCGGAAACAATGGCTGATGTTCAGAGCCAGTTTCTAAGCATTCAAAAAGGAGAGGCTTCAGTCCATTCGAACTGAAGCCCATCGCAATATCACTCGGCCAACCCAAGCCATTGCCTACAATCAGCCAGAGCACGCGCGGAAAGCGCACGCTTCTTGGCAATTGTCTTTTCCTTGCCGCGCAGGCGCTTGCCTTCAGGCTTGGGAACATCGACAGGCGGGAACAGGCCGAAATTGACATTCATCGGCTGGAACGAACGTTTACCGGGTTCGTCATCCGCCACGATATGCCCACCCGTAATATGCCCGAGCAGGGCACCGAATGCGGTGGTTCCCGGAGGCGGCGTCAGTGTCTGTCCAAGCTTTTCCGCAGCAGTGAAACGGCCTGCCAGCAAGCCGATCGCTGACGATTCCACATAGCCTTCGCAGCCCGTAACCTGACCGGCAAAGCGCAGTGTCTCGCGTGATTTCAGTCGAAGCGTAGCGTCGAGCAGCACGGGAGAATTCAGATAAGTGTTGCGGTGAAGGCCGCCGAGACGCGCAAATTCCGCATTTTCCAGACCCGGAATCATTTTGAAGATGCCTGTCTGCGAGCCATATTTCAGCTTCGTCTGGAAGCCGACCATGTTGTAGAGCGTGCCGAGCGCATTGTCCTGGCGAAGCTGCACGACGGCATAGGGTTTAACCGTGGGATTATGCGCATTGGTGAGGCCCATAGGCTTCATCGGGCCGTGGCGCAAGGTTTCCGGCCCGCGTTCGGCCATGACCTCGATCGGCAGGCAGCCATCGAAATAGGGTGTGCCTTCCCACTCCTTGAAGTC
Organism: Brucella sp. NBRC 14130; assembly: GCF_040371715.1. Classification (NCBI taxonomy): domain Bacteria; kingdom Pseudomonadati; phylum Pseudomonadota; class Alphaproteobacteria; order Hyphomicrobiales; family Brucellaceae; genus Brucella; species Brucella sp. NBRC 14130. The sequence goes on along the minus strand of NZ_BAABTE010000002.1, from coordinate 394,691 downwards.
GGTCTTGTCGCCTTCAACCAGTGCGGCAACGAAGGCCTCATACTGCTCCTTGTCCATCGGGCAGTTGATATAGTCCTTGCCGGTGCCGCCGGGGCCAACTTTGTCATAGCGGGACTGAAACCAGCACACATCCATATTGATCGAATCAAAATGGATGATCGGCGCAATGGCATCGAAGAAGGCCAGAGCATCCGCGCCGGTTTGCGCCTGAATGGCCTCCGCCAGTGAAGGCGCGGTCAGGGGGCCAGTGGCAACGATGGTCGTGCCCCATTCCGCCGGAGGCAGGCCGGTGACTTCTTCCCGAACAATGGTAATCAGCGGATGGGCTTCAAGCCTGGCCGTGACGGCTTGCGAAAAGCCTTCGCGGTCGACGGCCAGCGCACCGCCAGCCGGAACCTGATGTGCATCGGCGCAAGCCATGATGAGCGAACCGGCGAGGCGCATCTCGGCATGGAGAACGCCGACGGCATTGGTTTCAGCATCATCCGAGCGGAATGAATTGGAACAGACCAACTCGGCAAGCTGCTCGGTCTTGTGGGCATCGGTGCCGCGCACCGGGCGCATTTCGTGCAGTATGACGGGCACGCCCGCCTGCGCGAGCTGCCATGCAGCTTCAGAACCGGCAAGGCCGCCGCCGACGACGTGAACGGGAGTAAGATCGGGTGTGTTTGACATGGCCATTCCCATATCGCCTTTGCAGGGCGCCTTCAATGGAGAAGGCTGGCTAGGACGGGAAACGAGCCGCAAAAAGAAATGGCATCCGTCGCGGGAGGAGGAGCGACGAATGCCATTATGGTAAGACCGGTGTTGGGAGGAGGAGAACCGGTCTTGTTATCGCCAAACCTGGGAGGAGGATGGCTTGGCGATGAACGAAGTCTGGTGGGAGGAGGAGCCAGACTTGGAGAAATCCCTATCGGGAAAATTATGAGGCTCGTGGAATTAGCGAGCCTTGGTCTGGCGAGCCACGAACGGAATGTCCGCGCGGGAGATGCCAAGATCGTTCAGCTCACGGGTGGAAAGCTGGCTGAGTTCATTGACGGTGTCGCGGTAACGGCGCCAGTTGTTGTAAGAGCGAAGCAGGTTCATCGTGCTATTCCTTCATCGTTGAGGAACTGGAGTTCTGTTCAATTCATCTCGTTTGTTGCCCATGATATAAGCTATTGTTTTCGCAGGTTGCAGACCCGACTTTGCATAGCTGCCTTGCGGGCTCTGCACGTCACCCTAAATCGATTAGACTGGCCGGGCACAAAATTGCCGCAAAGCGATTTGATCCCACTCTTTGCCGGCTGCGCGGTTTCCTATATGTTCTCAACCGCTTACGGTTGCGACAGCAACAACTGACGGAATGAGCAGGAGCTAATTTGTCATTTTCCATTTCTGTTGAACGCCTGATAGAGCGATGGCAGCGGGACGGCCTGATCGATGCAGAGACTGCATCGAAACTGAATGCCGACCTTGAAAAGCGAGCTTCGGTCTTCAGTCTCGGTTCCGTTCTGGCCACCCTTGGCGGGCTGCTCCTTGGTGCAGCCGTTATCATGCTCGTCGCCGCCAACTGGCAGGAAATGCCGCGTCTTATGCGCATCGGCCTCATATTCGTTCTTATATGGGCAAGCTATCTTGGTGGTGCGTGGCGGCAAGCGCGGGGTGACAAGCTGTTTCCGCCAGTATGCTATATTGTGGGCGCTGCATCCTTCGGAGCGGGACTGGCGCTTGTGGGGCAAACGTATCATTTGTCCGGCGACATCCATTCCGCCGCAATCTACTGGTCTGTCGGTGTCCTGATTTCGGCCTTTCTTCTGCGCGCCCCGGTGCTGGCTGCATTTGGGGCAGGCGTCGCCTGCTTCTATCTTTCGACATATGTGTTTGACACGTCATCTTATGATGACCTGACCTATCGCTGGATCGGGCCGCTGCTATTGGCGTTCGGTGCCGCTGCGGCGTTATTCACGCGCTCGCGGCATGCGGCGCACCTGTGGGCGATGTTCTCCATAGGCTGGGCTTTGCTCATCTATGCCGAGCGCGAAAGCAATACCGTGCTGGTGCTTATGCTGATCGTGGGTATTGGTCTCATACTGGCCGACGGTTTTGCTCATGCAACAACGCAGAGACTGACCCGCTTCGCTCATCCGCTCGCGGCCTATGGCCTGCTTCTGGCGCTGCTGTCGCTCGTCACGCTTCAGCTCAACCAGATGTTCTCCTATTCCAGCATTTCCGCAGGTCTGGACCGGGATATAGTATATAGCATCTTCATTCTGGCGCTCGCGATCGGAGCGATTGCCGTAGCAGGGCGGAACAATGGCGGGTTGCGCTCCATCGCCTATGCCGCATTTTCGATCCAGGTTCTCTATCTGGCTTTCGAGACGGTCGGCACGATGATCGGCACCTCCGGCTTCTTCCTGACTGCGGGCATTCTGGTCCTGCTGCTGGCGGCATTCGTGCGGCGCATGGAGAACCGGTTCGGAAGGAAAAACAGCGTGGAGGTGCATCCATGACCACCCGGTTCAGATGGCTCTATGTGGGTGCGGCCATAACCGCATTGCTGCAAACGGGCATTCTTTATGCTGCCATTGAAAAGCGCGCCTCGATCCTGCGCTCCGGCGCGGAAGTGACGCTCCAGACGGAGCCTTTCGACCCGCGTGATCTGATGCGTGGTGATTATGTCGTTCTTGGCTACGAGATTTCCAGCCTCGCGCGGAAGGATATCGGCGGTACGCCATCCGCCGGTTCGCGAGCTGTCTATGTGGCGGTAAAGCGCGACGCCAACGGCATAGCGCGGTTTTCACGCGCTTCATTCGCTCCTCTTTCGGACCTTGCTGCGGACGAAGTGCAGATTCGCGGCGAAGCCGCCTATTCCATATCCGATGATCCGCAATCGAATGTTCGTCTCAATTTCGGCATCGAACGATATTATGTACCTGAAGGGCGGGGACGGGCGATTGAGGACAGCCAGCGAGAGCGTCGCATCACCGCGGTCGTTGCCGTCGATCCGAAAGGCGCGCCGGTCATCAAAGCCCTGCAAGAGGATGGAAGGCAGCTCTATCAGGAGCCGCTATATTGACCCTGACGGCACCTCCTTTTTGAAAAGGGTTGGCTGATGTCACAGGATCGCTATATAGAGGCGGAAAAGGGCAGCCAGATCGAACCCGGTAATTCTCTACGGGGAAGGTGGCTTTTTTCCTTTGAACCGGGAAAATTGGATGATATAGAGACGCGCGCTTTCGAGGGGCGGTTCAATATCTGAGACGAATAATGGTGTGTTCTGAGGAATGCGCTTCGGTTCAGAAGCGGATGTGGCGAAATTGGTAGACGCACCAGATTTAGGTTCTGGCGGGAGACCGTGGGGGTTCGAGTCCCTCCATCCGCACCACAATTTACCCTCCTTCATATCACTAACGCATTGAAATAAAACGAAAAACAGCCAAAGTGAAATTTGGCGGTTTACATTTTTGCCCCAAACTGTGATACATATTGTGCTACAAACTGGGTTTTTAAGCTCATTTTTTCGGTGCGATATGGTGGGTTGATGGGGCGTAATTCATCCAAAAGAGATGCCGACAGGTTCCTGTTTCTGAGGTCCGGAAAATACTATTACCGCCGTCGTGTGCCGGACAATCTCGCCCTCCGCGATGAGCGTGCGCCAACGATTCGTGTCAGCCTGAAAACAGATGATCTCGCTCTCGCCCGCGCCAAGCGGGATTTGATGGAAGAGGCGGACAATATCCTTTGGGCTTCCATGGTGCTCGATGAACCCCGTGATCCGGCTCGCTCTCGATATGAAGCGTCGATGAAGCGCGTCGAGGCTCTCGGACTGACCTACCGATCTGCTCAAACGATGAGCGCACAATCATCACTTGATGAAATCGTCACGCGTCTGGAACGCGTTGCCAGTGAGCGGTTGCCGCAAGAGCTGGCACAGGGCGTTGCCGGTGGTATTCCCGTTCCTGATGTGACGGTCAGTAAGGCATTCGAGATCTATTGCGATGAGATCGTGCCGGATGAGCTGGTGAACAAGAGTGCTGTTCAAAAGGCGCAATGGAAAAAGGTGAAGCTGCGGGCCGTGAACAATTTTATCGCTCTCGTCGAGGGCGATAAGGCGATGACCGACATAACGCGTGATGACGCTATGAAGTTATATCGTCACTGGTTGTCCAGGATCGCGCCCAAAGAGGGGAAATCCACTCACTCGGCTTCGTCTGGCAATCGCGACATCGGCAACATGCGGGTGCTTTACGATGCCTATTTCACCTATATCGGCGAGGAAGGCAGGGCTAACCCGTTCGCACGTCTCAACTTCTCTACAAGGAAAAAGCGTTCCCGCCCGCCGTTCCCTCGTGAATGGCTTACCGGAACGATTATGAAGCCGGGAAATCTGGCGACTTTGAATGATGAAGCGCGGGGGATTGTGCTGGCGCTGATCGAAACAGGGGCGAGACCAAGTGAGCTGGCAAACCTGACCGCGTCGTCGATCCGGCTTTCGCATAAGGTGCCGCATATTGCTATCGAGCCGCGCGACGATCCTGACGATCCGCGCGAGATCAAAACGACTTCATCCGAGCGTCTTGTGCCGTTGGTCGGCGTAGCGCTGGCTGTGTTCCGCAAGCACAAGCAAGGATTCCCGCGCTACCGAAATAGAGAGAATGATCTGTCCGCTACGCTAAACAAATATTTTAAGGAAAATAGCCTCTTCCCGACGCCTCAGCATAAGATCTACTCGTTCCGTCATTCTTTTGAGGATCGAATGAAAGAGGCGAACCTGGATGATGAACTGCGGCGGTTGTTGATGGGGCACACAATCGAGCGTCCCCGGTATGGCATGGGCGGGTCGCTGGAATGGCGGCAAAGCGAGCTTAAGAAAATTGTCCTGCCTTTCAGCCCAGCAATCGTCTAGCCTCTAGCCATATGACATCCTCACTCCTTTTCCCGAAGTGAGGCGCGGCCATGAATTGAATATTCCGACGCAATTGAAAGGCACATATGCGCCAGCCAGCTCAGCTTGATTTGGTCGCCGCTTGTTATGATGACGTGCCAGCGGTCCGTTGGTATGTTTCGGCATAGATGCAGCATACCTATATCCGCAAACCTTTTGGCGACCTCATCGGTGAATGCAACATTCCCAGAAATGACGTTTCGTATAACGGCGCGATCCAGACGGCTCATTCCCCACCGCCTTTCAGGGCTTGGCGACCGGCTTTCCCTGTATCAGCCCAAACGCTAATGATTTCATGGTTGCGTGTGCGTAAGAATGGCACAAAGTCAGAGCCTTCGTACTTTTGAGCATCACTTGATCTGGCTTCAATAATCTGGAACTGATCGCCAACCGCCAAGTATTTGCTTGCAACTTCAATTACGCGCTCGCGGGTCGGTTCCTCGGCCAAGTCGTAAACGTTCTCTCCAATGATGCCCGCATGCCATGTCCAAGGTGTCATTCGCTCTGCTCCCCAAGTGCTGATGCGGCGAGCATGGCGCGCCAGCATTGCGACGGGAAATCAGTATACATGATACCCTTACGCTTCATCTCATCTGTCGGCTCCTGTAGAGCGGCGAGGATGGTGGATAGGATGAGACCGGCGGTTTTCACCGTTTCATCTGGTTTGGCGCTTTGCAAGATCGTGCAAATGTCGAACTTGAGCGCTAGGTGTTCCTTACTCGGCATTGCCGGCCTCCTCGCCATGGATCGGGCAACTAGCATTGATGACGAACATGACGTTTCCGTCCTTGTCCTTCACACCGCCCATGTAGCCTTTGCCATGGCCGTTATCGATGACAGGGCAGGTGCATCCCTGTTCGGTTGCTTCTTTGCTGCCTGGTTTGGGTGTCATTGGTTGGCCTCCTTTGCGCGCAAGAGGGCGATCAGAAGTGCGATGGCGGGCATTGCGCCTTCACCTAGATAAGCTTCACCATTGACATGAATGAAGGCGAACGGAGCTTCTCCATCATCTTCAGTTTCGGATACTGAATACCCAACTTTACCGAAGACACGTTTCGCCAGAGCGATAACGGCGTCTACAGAGGCGGTGAAGGGGTTCGAGGAATAACGTGTGTGAGGATCGTAGACTGTGCCGTCTGGCGAAGCTTTCCAGTTCGCCCAATACTCTTCGGCTAAGCCTGATCGGGCTGCCTCGATGCGGCGAACAGCAACTTCAATCTCCGCATCCATCCCCCTGTCAGGCGCGTCTAGCTTGGAGAGGCGGGTAATGAGGTTCTGGGTCATGAAATCACCTTCAATTCTCTAAGAAGGCACATGACGAAGGGCGTCAGGCTGGTCGCGTCATAAATCTCAGCGGTCCAAGCTCCGTCCTCGCCTTCATGCTCTTCCTCGACAGGATGGCAGCGCATTGCGTATTCAATGGCGTTGAAGATTTCTGTTTCGCTCGGTTCTCTCATGACGGCTTCCCTCCCAGCACGGCGTCTATCTGTGTGAGCGTTTCGTCTACGCCAGTATTATGCCTCCTCGTGTCGTAATCTTCGACATAGGGGCGGGCAGCTTCCATCGCCTTTTCAGCAGACGCGAGCTTGGCTTCTAGGACCTCCTGTGCGGTGATTTGTGTCTCTTGGTCCTTGGTTACTCGCTCCAAGAAATTAATCCGCGCATCCTTCGCCGCGTTGTCGGCTTTCAGGTCATTCACCTGTTTGTAGAGGTTGTTGCAGGCTTCTGTCCGCTCTTTAACGGCCACCTGGGCAGCGTCGTGAAGTTCTTTCCATCCGTCCTTCTCCGCCCGTTCCGCCGCCAATAGCTCCTCAGCCTGCGAGCGGGTGACGAGTTCGCGGGTTTGCCAGCCCTTCGCCTTGTACCCCGGAAGGTTATGGGCGGTGGTGTTAGCCCAATAGTCATTTCCACCCGGCTTGAACTGGTATTCCACCGTCTCTATGGCAATTGCAAAGCAATCAACGGTTAAGTCGTCAGCATGATCAGCATTCGCACCGCAGATATCGCAAGTCTCTCCCGGTTGAAGACGACATTCTCCGCACGGATCGCCGCCGACCTTTCGAGAAGGCTGTGGGAAAGCGTCGGCAAAGGCTTCCTTCTCCGTCACCAACTCCCCGCACTTGCCGTCAGTATCCGGCGATACGGGAGCAACGGGGGTGGTGCGGGTGTTCTCTAGACGCTCCGCATCTTCGTCCAAACACGTGTTGCAAAGGCCGTTCGCATTGCGAGGTACAGAACCGCAGCGAACACACGACCCATCAGAGGGGAAGTCATCCTCGTTGGATAAACTGCAATTCCATTTTTCAATTATGCTGCCATCAGCCGATCCGTCGCTAAAGCCAAGCATAGGGCAATCTGTAGGATCAGCATGGATGATGGCATCCGCATCGCCTTCGGAAGGCCATAAAGCACTACGTAACATCATGGTTTTACTGCAAAACGGGCAAGGCTTCAGTTCACTCACCATGACGGTCGCCTTCCAAATATTCGTTAAAAACAGCCGCCGCTTTCGCCAAGTCGTCAATGTGGATAAAGGCGCGACGGAAGCCGTCAGGATGAGCTTGCACCTTGATGCGGTAACCAGCCTTGCGAACGGCGGTCGCGGCGGCTTCGTGATCTGGCCCGCACAGATCGCACAAGTTCGGCCATCTCACGCCGGCAAACGTGCGGTAGCATTGCGATTGGTGCTTAATCGCCATGACGGTCGCCTCCTGATGGGTGGGAAGCCGCCAACTCGCGACCGGCTGGCGTGATGCAATAGCCAGCCCCCGCGAAGTCTCCATCGTCGGTGGTTAATCCGCGCCAGAACTCAGCAAACCCTTTGCGCGCCAAGGCACGAACTATGCGGCGGACTTCGGGAATGTCTTCTGAGTTGGCGACTTGGGCGATTCGCTTGAAGTTGGCGCAAAACTCGCCATAGGGTGCGGTGCACTCGTCCAGGGCGATGAGAATCCGCTCATGGTGGGGAAGTAGCTTGCTCATTCTTCACCCTCCGTAGCTGATGCTGAAAGGCGGTCGAGCCGTTCGATTTCAGCTAGGATGAGTGCGCCAGCCTTGATCAGATTGCGGCGATAGCCGTCAGGCTTCCACCAAGCGTCGGACCATGGCCACTTCAATGGCACAGTTGGGAGGTGACTGCGTTCCTTTGCTGTAATGTAGCAGAGCGCAGCGCGAGCCATTTCACCATTGCTATGTTCATCATCGTGCTCCGGTGTCCAGCCTTCTGCCTCGATCTGGCGGCGGCGCTCGGCCAGCACGTCACGCGCTGCAACTGATTGGTCCGGAGCAACTGCCGCCATAGCGCGCCACAACCGGCTAACGAGATCGCTATGTGTCTCGCTTTCTTCCCATACGAGATCGAGCGCGGCTTTGACCATTGCCGGGGTCGCTTCGAAAGGAAGTGTCGTCACGAGTACGGGAAGAGAAAGCCGGGTCGCCAGTCCGTTCTTCTCGCTCGTGGCGTTGAACTTGGCGGCAATTGCCGCATCCAGATCAATGCCAGCATCCATCGCGACAAGATCCGTGCAAATGACGATATCGGCCAGTTCCTCGGCAAGATGCTCATTCGTGTCACGTGATCCGACAAGCCCGATGCGCTCACGTTCCAGCTTCTTGATGACATTGCAGGCCTCGCCGACTTCACCGGCAAGCTCGGTGGCGCGAAATGTCATTGATACGCGTTCGCTGCCGGTGTTCCATTCCTGATCGCGGGCGACGTTGGCGGCGCGCAGATTGGTCATATTCATGGTCGGTTGCCTTGTTCCTAAGGTGAAACTTGCGTTCGAGCCTGTAAGCGACTGATTGCCTTGGCTACTACGTCCTCAGCGTCTCGCAATTTCTCCAGTTCGGATTCCAGGCGCTTCCATAGCGGAACCATAAGGACGGCTTCGCCCTTCGGTGCCCCAGCCATGATCCGCGCGAGGATGTCGAGCGCATTTTCTACGCGCTCGGCAGTCATTGGAGGTTTTTTGCGAGATCGGGCCATTACTCGGTCTCGACTGGTTGGCCGTTCTGGAGGATGTAAAACGTATCCGGCTTAATATCGTTCTGACCGGCGACGCCTGCCCATACCGCGATGATTTCCATCTGGTCGTTACGTTCGACGAGGAACAGCGCACAGCCTTCCTTGCCGCGTACCTTGCCCTGATAACCCGTTGCGGTGGCAGCGCTCTGGATCCCTGTTGCGGTGGCAGCGCTCTGGTATCCTGTTGCGGTGGCAGCGCTCCGGTTCCCCGATGCGGTGGCAGCGCTCCGCCATCCGGTTGCGGTGGCAGCGCTCCGCCATCCGGTTGCGGTGGCAGCGCTCCGGTTCCCCGATGCGGTGGCAGCGCTCCAGTCTCCCGATGCGGTGGCAGCGCTCCGGTTCCCCGATGCGGTGGCAGCGCTCTGGCATCCTGTTGCGGTGGCAGCGCCCTGGTCTCCCGATGCGGTGGCAGCGCTCCAGTCTCCCGATGCGGTGGCAGCGCTCTGGTATCCCGTTGCGGTGGCAGCGCCCTGGTCTCCCGATGCGGTGGCAGCGCCCTGGTCTCCCGATGCGGTGGCAGCGCTCCAATGTCCCGATACGGTCGCAATCGCTCGGTCGCCCCGAACCTCAATCAGTTCCCTTTCGCCGGTTGCATGTTGGCCATCGATCCGCTTGGCACGGTCGACGATGTAGCGCACGGCTGCGGCAATCAGTTCCGGGATCTTCAATTCGGCTTTGATGGTGATTTCGGCGGCTGCAATTTTGGTGTCTTTACCTTCCTTGCTGGTATCGCCGGAAAGCTCTACCTCTCCATAACGACTGCTCGCTGGAGGATAATATCCGAACACATCAAGAGGGTATTCGCAGGCATGGAAACCGCTTTCGCAAGCGACGACGCTGCCTTGGTGTTGGAAGCTCTTGTTTAATTCAAACTGGAAGCCACGGCAGCGCAGCTCGGCGTCAAAGCCTTTGTATGCGACAATCTTAGTCATGCGGATCCAAGCCCCTCTCGCGGGTGATTTTGAACTGATGAATCAATCGGTTTGCCGCTAATCGCGGCATTGCCTCGCGCCTCTCCGGCACGGTTACTGTGGTGATGAGTGATGCGACCGCTGCCAGTAGGCCTTCGGTCAAACCGTCCAGGGCGTCTTCGGCAGACGCGCCGGATGTGCGGATCTCGCGCCACTGGTTGAAGATCGTATCGAGAACGGCATCGCGGGTTTCGTCCGCTATGGCCTGCCGCTCTTCCTGATCTGACCAACGGGCCATAAAATTCGGTCGATCAGCCGAAAATTCGCGATGCCAGAATGGCTGCGCAGGCGACGCATGCAATCAGGGTGGACAGCACGATCATGAAATTCAGATCGTTGTCCTCACTCTGGTATGCTGTCGGCAGGTGAAAGCCGCCTGTCTCGGTTTTAAACTCGTGATTATCCTGCATGGTTACGCATCCTTACCGGTGAGAATCGGCATCGGGTTCTCGCTCGGCTCGAAAAATCGGCACGACAACGCGCGATGCGGGATGGCTCGCTTTGCTTTGTTGAGGATGGGCTTGAGGCAGTAGGCGTCTTTCGGCTCGCCCGGAAAGAGCTTGTGCTTCTTTCCATTTCGCTTGGGGGGGGGGCAAACTTTTCGACATAGTTGCCGTGTTCATCTTTGATGAACTTTGTCTTTCCCCAATGCTTACACTGGCGGCAGGTCGTGCCTTTCGGTCCCGTTCCGGCGATATGCGCCTGTCCGAGATAAGTGTTGCGGATAGGGCAATCGAAATCCGCTGCCGTCATGTGCGGGCTGATATTGAAATGCTCTGCCATGTCACAATCCTTTCCGTGTGGCGTTGGTCCTTACGGAAGCTGTTTCGAGCGCGACCAAGACCACTGTGCAGCCTCGCTGAGTTGCGCCCATGATGGTCGCGGGTCGCCGTTCTGATATTGGGGGCAGGCTGCGAGCGATGCTTCATAGGCCATCTGGCCGATCAGCGTAGGGTCGTTCCGGATAGCGGAATCTTTCGGGTAATCGTTCATGATGACGCCTCGTCGTTACCTGGACACGTCTCCACCACAACCCAGCCATGCGGCAGGATCGTCTCTTGCAAAAATGATCCGTCTGACTGCAAATGAAATCGGAATTGGATTTCTGCAAAGGCGGGCTGTTGATTATGGATGCCAAAGAACTGCGCGATCATGCGCAATGGGCTATAGCGCTTGTCGTGGCCGGGGTTGCGATGGGTGTTCCATCCATTGTCGCAAGCGATAAGAACGCCTTTTTGATTGCCCTTGGCATGATCCTGTATGGCGTAGGACAAATGCGGAATCGTCAGATACAGCAGTCGATCTACTCCGATGACTTTGGAAGGCCAGTCGGCACCATCACGGGCAACCCGCACAGGTTCACGCTTGTCGGAACAACACTTAGCCTTGTCGGCATCGGCCTGTTTTGCTTCGGGCTTTACCGTCTCGTTCTTAGCTGAGCCATTTTTTATCATGCCACCCTCCACGATCTGGAAGGATCGGCGCCACTTAAATGTAGCGTTCGATCTTGCGGATTGAGCGACGGCGGGCGAGGGCAGTGGCGCGTGCGCCATAACGCTCGACAACATCCTTGCTAAATCCGTAGCTTTCCAATGTTTCTGGGGTGACGTTCTGGCCGGAAAAGGCCATTTCCAACATCGTGTCGGCAAGCTTGCCGATGATGCTCTGCGCGCAGAGTGGCGCTGGCTTGGCAATTGGTGCGGTTTGGTACTGGATCATCGTGCTTCTCCGTTAGAGATGGGAGAACCGATGGCGCTTGTGCTCATTCCCGATCTAGCGCCACCGGCTTTCCGTTGGGGGCACTATATCGATATCGGTAAAATAACCGATTTGCAATAGGTCTCGGTAAAATTACCGAATTTAAATTCAATAAGCTCGATTTAAGAACCGAATCACTTATTCGCCATAGCAAACAAAAACCCCGCCTGTTGGGCGGGGTCAGGGGTCTACATGTCGATAATTGATCGCTTCACTCGACCAATGACGTTAATCGCGCCTTCCAAGTGGGGCGGCTGAATGTTTTCATATGAGGCTGGCTGGAATTGTGGTTCTTCGCCAGGGCGATAGCGTTTGTAGGTTGCCTTACCTGTTTCATCACAGATGACATAGCAGCCGTTTGGTACGAGGCGCTTGTCGTTAAGGTTGACGAAAATTATGGAGTCTGGAGGGCTGATCTTGTTCATTGATGGCCCTTCGACTCTTAGCGCTATCCAATTCCCCTCTGGTAAATTAACCGTTGGAACTGTGGGATAGTCGTCAAGGTCGACTACCGGATCTTGATGTGTAAGTTCACCGGCGCTCACCCATGACACAAGAGGCACGTCGGCGATGGCGGCGGGAGATAAATCACCTTCCTCGTTGCCTGTACCTTCTAAAAGCCATGCGACGTTTGTTCCCAATACAGGTGCGAGCTTCTCAAGCGTCTTGATTGAAGCCCCCTGATCTTTTCCTGCCGCAACAGCGCGTCTCATGTTCCTTATGGCCGAATTGCTTAATCCTGCCAAAGTCGCAGCGCGTGATTCTTTGAGGCCGATAGCGTCAAGCCGCTTTTGGATCCGGTTTAGTACATCTGATAACATAGTGGTAATATTACCGAATCCAGGTTTTCCAGAGTATCGATAAGAAAACCGAATTGGTTGATTGACATTTTCGGTAAAATAACCGATTTTCTGCTCATGATTGAGATTGAGCACCTTTTGATCCTTATCGATAGCTACAAGCGTGCGACGGATTTGCAGGACAAAACCGTAAGCAGTCGTTTGTTTGGAGATAGCAAAAAGATTGGTTCGCTGCGGAATGGCGGCGATCTAACGGTCTCTCGTCTTAATGGTGCCTTGCGATGGCTCTCCAATCATTGGCCGAACGATGCTGTTTGGCCGGATGATGTGTTTAGGCCTGATATTGAAACGAATTCGCCCGTTGGTTCCTCTGCGGGTGATGCTGGAGCGTCCCTGCCGCCCTCGGACGCTCCAGCTTCTTTGTCGCAGGATAGAGCAGCGGTAGCTCAGTTGGTTCATACCCAACAGGTCGCGGGTTCGAATCCCGCTCCTGCAACCAGTTTCCAATCGCCTGATATCCTCCCATCGGGCGTAAAAGCCGGGGCGCGCCGTAAGGATGACGCCGGACGCGCCCCGGTTTCCTCTGTTCTGGGGGGTGCGGTGTAATGAATTCATCGGTCGTTTCCTCGGCCTGTGGGCCACCTGGTTAGTCTGATTTCTCAGTCGTACCGGCTGGGCTGACCAACTTCATCGAATCCTTAGACAAACTTTTTTCCTTGAAATTCTCAGGGTGTTTCCGTGCGCACAATTTCCGAGCAAGAACAGCGTTCCCTCAAGTCTGCTACCGACGGTGCATACATGCTGTCGGGCGGCATTTCCTGCATCGTGCCCTTTACCCGTGTCGGCGTGTCGACGCTTTCGAAGTACGCATCGTTTGGCGATGAGCATGCCGACAGTTTCATGCCGATTGATGTCGTGGTCGAGGTCGACCGACGCGCACAAACGCCGACGATCATAAAGGCTGCAGCCGGATTGCTCGGATATGAGCTTGTCCCGGCATCATCAGCATCGGGAAAATCCTCGGACGGTGCGCCACTTACTGAAATGGACGCACATCGCGTCATGTCCGAGGCGATGGACGTTTCGAAATCCATCGTTACGGCGCTGGAAGATGGACGCATTGACGCTGGGGAAAAGCGGGAAATCACCAAGGAAGTGCGTGAGGCGATGCGCGCGCTTGAAAATGTTTTGCGGCGTTTGGAGGCGGGGAAATGACTGCTGTTTCCTCACTCGTCGAGCAATGGTTGGCTGACCATGGCGGGCCCCGTCGTTTCGAAGCCGGTGTCAGGTCCAGTTTTGATGCCACGCAATATGAATTGCAGGGTTTTGGTGTCGAGGTTCGACGCAAGGGAAACCGCTTCGCCGTCAAGCGGGTCGATGGACGCTGGCAGGTCATGGGTTGGGAAAAGCTCGTCGAGCTGCGCGACGATTTTCGCAAGTTGCATGGCAGGGAGCCGCTTCGGCGGATCGGCCTATGATCGCCCGTTTCCCACCGCGCGAAGTCGCGCTGATCGTTTGTGCCGCGTTGGTTGCTGAGTCACCCGTCGCGGCTTTTCTCATCTTCTTTCTGTTTCTTGCGGGGCGGTGACATGGACGCGCTAGTACCTGAAATGATCCGGATAGCCGATATCGATACGGGCAAGCGCCTGCGCGATGTGGATCCGGCGAAAGTCGAGGCGTTGAAACCGTCCTTTACAGAGCTGGGCTTGCGGACGCCGATCACGGTTCGGGTGAATGACAGCAGGCGGAAGGATGCGCCACGCTATATTCTGTCGGCAGGAGCCCACCGGCTTGCTGCTGCACTGGCGCTTGGTTGGGAGGAAATCCCTGCATTTGTGCGCAAGGAAAGTGCGCTCGATGCCGAGCTTTGGGAGATCGACGAGAATCTTGCCCGTGCCGAGCTGACTCCAGCTGACCGCGCCATGTTTGTTTTCCGGCGTAAGGAACTTTACCTCCTGAAATATCCGGAAACGGGCCACGGTGGCGACCGCAAATCAAGCGGCCAAGTTGGCCACTTGGTCGACCGGGCAGAGCGTAAGAGTTTTGTTGCCGCCACGGCAGAACTGACCGGAAAGCCAGAGCGAAGCATCCGGCGCGATGCCGAGCGAGGCGAGAAAATCTGCAAGGCGGCGCTCGACAAGCTGCGCGGCACGCGGCTCGATAATGGAGTGGCGCTGGATCGCCTGAAAGCTCTCCCGTCGGATGTTGCGCAAATTGCTTGGGTCGAGGGTGCGCTGGCGGAAGAAAAGCGTATCAAGGTCGAGAACAAGAGCATTCGCGCCCAACAACAAAAAGTGCGCCATGCTGTCAGGCTTACCGAAATGGCGCTGACCGCCGAACGCGGCAAGGCAATGGCACCGGGAAAGCTGGATCGGCTCTATCCAGTCTATTATGCAGATCCGGCCTGGAAATTTAGGGTTCATTCGGAAGTGACAGGGCGCGAAAAAAGCGCCGAGAATCACTATCCGACGATGACCACCGACGAAATCGTCGCTCAGATGGTGGAGCTGATCGGCGGCAATCATCCCGCTGTATTGTTCCTCTGGGCTACCAACCCGATGCTGCCGGATTCCCTGCGGGTTATGGAGGCTTGCGGTTTCACCTACATTCATCACTGGGTCTGGGACAAGGTTGATATCGGCACCGGTTACTGGGGCAGGGATCGTCACGAGCTGTTGCTTATCGGCAGGCGCGGCGAGGTGGCTTGCCCATTGCCGGAAATGCTGCCGCCGACGGTCTATGTCGAAAAGAAGGGCGAGCATTCCGCCAAGCCCGAATATTTCGCCGAGCAAATCGAGAAATTCTATCCAGATCTCCCAAAGCTGGAGCTGAACGCGCGGCGCAAGCGTCCCGGCTGGGATGTGTGGGGATATGAAGCACCTGCTGCCGAAGTGGAGGCTGCATAATGTGCTCCAATTGCTTTATCGCCACGTTGGGAAACCCGCGCATCATTTATCTTTCCGGGCCAATGACGGGATTGCCGGATTTCAATTATCCGACCTTTCGCAGAGCCGCCGCCGCTCTCCGCTTGGCGGGGCATCGCGTCTATAACCCCGCCGAATATCCGCACAAAGGCCCCCTGGAGCTTTTCCCGATCCGGCAGGCGTTCGCGTCATATTGCAACTTCATCTGCCTGGAGGCTGACACCATAGTGTTGCTGCCTGGGTGGCGGGCGTCCAAGGGGGCGAGTGCGGAGCGACAGTTGGCGCTCAACTGCGGCATAGACATCATCGAATGGCTGGAGGCGATATGACCTCTGACGCCGACCAGCTGCGAAAGATCAAGGATAGGTTTCGGGCGCTTGATGGTGCCCGCTGGCAGCTTTGCTGTGTCGACAACAGAACGTTTGTCGAGGCGAAAACACGCAATGGCGAATTGATCGAAATTGCGAATTTTCATCCTGTTGCAACGCCAGATGAAATCGATTTTCTGGTCAACGCGCCGGATATGGTTGGGTTTCTGCTTGGTCTCGTCGACCGCGCAATCGCAGCGTCTCGCAAGGCAGCGCCTGTCCAGAAAAAACAGCGTGTTTGGAAGGACTTCGCGGCGGAAGCTGCCATGAAATGCGATCAGGCATCCTTCCGGATCTATCTGGAAGAACGGCACGGCGCTGAGGGGCCGCTGACGGCTGATACTGCCGCAGATGCATTGCGCGCCGTGCTGCGCATCAAATCAAGAAAAGAACTGAATAGCGATGCCGCCGCAGCGGATCGGTGGTGCGATTTGCGCGCCGATTTCGAGGCGTGGCTGATGGTGGGGAAATGACGATACATTCCGAGACGGTCAAGCCGTTGCGTGTCCTTGTGGCATGTGAGTTTTCCGGCACGGTACGCAATGCATTTCTCGACGCGGGGCATGATGCGTGGTCGTGCGATCTGCTGCCAGCCGAGGACAAAACAAACCGTCATATTGTCGGCGATGCGCGGGATCTGCTGCGCGATGGCTGGGATCTGTTGATCGTCGCGCATCCGCCGTGCACGCGGCTTTGCAATTCCGGCGTGCGTTGGCTGACGGTGCCGCCGCGCGGCAAGACTGTCGAGCAGATCTGGCGCGAGCTGGATGAGGCGGCAGAGTTGTTTTCGACATTCTGGAACGCACCCATTCATCGCGTGTGCGTCGAAAACCCTGTCATGCACAAGCATGCCAAGGCGCGGATCACGAACTATGCGCCACCCGCACAGAGCGTCCAGCCGTGGCAATTCGGGCATGGTGAGGTCAAGCGGACCTGTTTGTGGCTGCGCAATCTTCCGCCGCTGACTGCGACCGACATCGTCGAGGGCAGGGAGGCGCGCGTGCATCGTATGCCGCCCGGTCCTGACCGTTGGCGCGAGCGCAGCCGATTTTTCACAGGGATAGCAGCCGCAATGGCTGACCAGTGGGGGCGTTTGCCTGCCGCTCAATATCTGGAGGCAGCAGAATGAGCATTGCTGTCATGTCTCGCCTTTTCAAGGCCCAGCTAGGGTCGCCGAGCCGTAAGATGCTCGCAATCCGTCTCGCAGATTTCGCGGACGATGACGGGCGCGGTATCTGGCCTACTGTTGGACGGCTTGCGCTTGAAACAGAGCTTTCCGAGCGCACCGTGCAGCGCCACTTACGCGACTTTGTTGATGAGGGATTGCTGATTGTCATAGCCGAAGGTGGCGGGCGTCCTGGACAGGCAACGCGTTACGATTTCGACATGCGGGCACTGGATAATTTGCAGGCCGGAAAACCTGCCGCCGACGGGTGTCATGGTGTCACGGGTGTCATGGTGTCACCCGTGACAACGGAAGCGCCGACGGGTGACATTGACGACGCCGACGGGTGTCACCATGTCACCCAAACCGTAATAGAACCATTAGATAAACCATTAGGTGAGAGAGCGCGCGAGAGCGAGGACGATGGAAGGGAAAGCCGGAAATCTGTCGAGCGTTCGTTCAAGCGTGGTTTCCATGCTTGGCCCACAGCGATATCAGATAGCGAGCCTGAGGCATTCCGCGTCTGGCTGTCTATGACGCCAGAGGAACGCCAGGCGGCAGTCGATGAAGCTCCGCGCTATATCGAGGCGGCGAAAGCGACGGGTCGGAAGCTGGTTTGCTCCTATGCGGTTTATCTTCGGGAAAGACGCTGGGAAAAACTTCCAGCCAAGGTCGCAGTCGAGCAGTCCGGATCTGCGCAGGCAGCGCCGTTGGGCAAGATGTGGGGTGCGAGGGTCTATGAGCTTTTGCTGAACGGTCCCACTCGCGTTGTTGGCTTGACCCAGATCGAAAAAGGCTTGGTCGATAGCGGGCGCTATTCCGAGGAATATCTGCTGCACGACAAGCAGGCCAAGCAAGGTTTCCCGGCAGTCAATGAGCTTTTCGAGCGTGCAGCCGGTGGGCGCGGTGCGCTTGTTCCAGCTCGCTTGCAGGCGATCAAGGATTTGCTCGTGCAGGTTCGCATTGGCGGCGACGAGTGGAAGGCATGGGCCGATTTCCACAGCCAGCAAGGCTGGCCATGGTTCCCTGATCCCGGCAATGCCGAGTGGGCTTATTTCCCGGCTGGTGGGCCGGACGGTTTGAATGGTTTCGAAATCGCACTGAGGGGATTGGGTGAAAATGATGGCAATTGACGCAAAGCAGCTTGCAGATGCTATCACCAGACAGCCGACATTCGAGCAGGCTTGCGCTATCGACAAGGTGCTCGCAGAGCGTCGACGAGTAGCTCGAATGAGAGCGCAGACAGCGAATCGCGCGGGTGATGATTCTCCTTGGCTGGTGCTTCAGGTGATGTCAGGGCGCGAACTTTCGGTGCGGGAAGCGCTCGAAAAAGAAAATATCGAAGTGCTTGTCCCCATGAAAATGGGGCCCAAGATCCGCAGGCAAGGGCGGGAGATACCGGCGAAAAAACAGCCGGTCATGAATGGTTATGTGCTTGCACGATGCATGATTTCGAACGAATGCCTTGCTGGTCTGCTGAGCTTCGATAATGTTGTTTCGATCCTTGGTGGATACGAAACGCCATTTCTGGTCAGTGCAGAAAAAGTCTTTGTTTTCAGAGTGAAAGCCGAAGATGGTCAGTACGATTACGAGCATTTTCACCGCAAGTTTATCGGGGTTAAATGGGCGCGCGTTGCCGATGGTCCTTTTGCGGGTTGCCGTGCAGAGCTGGTGTCGGGTGGCACGAAGGGCAACGGTCTGGTCGTGATCGAAGTTTCAATCATGGGCAGACCAGTTGCCATGACAGTGCCTATTGCAATTCTCGAACCATTGTGAGCGTAATCTGCTAACGGGATGATCCGGTTTAGATAGTGATCCTCAATACACGGTAGCACGTGGGGACAAGTTCCTGAGGTGGCCACGCTCGGACCCCGCTCTGACAGTCTCAATCCAGAGACATCGATTCAGGGCCAGTGCGTAAGCCATGTCCAAATTTTGCCGAACGATGAGCGCCGAAAGGCGCTCTTTTCGTTTGTACTAAGGATAAACGGTTTTGTTGAAAGGTCGGGCAATGATCAGAACCATCGACAATCGGTTGTTTGTCCTGATCGCACTGTTGCTGGTCATCTTCGCACTGAGTGGATGCGCAAAGCATTTCTGCACCATGGATGACTATTTCAGCAGCAGCGCCTGCAAGTGACGTGGAATTGCTACCATGGCAACGATCACAGCACACTGGGCTGACAAGCACCTTTCGCTATTCGGAACAAGGATCGCGGTTCTCAATTCCCGATTTCCGAAAGTTCTTCCTCGCATCGTCAATCAGGTCGGCAATCGGGCGAAAACGCAAGTTGTCCGAAACCTGACCAAGCAGACCGGCCTTGCGAGAAAAACTATCGTCAAGGCTATCGGAGATCCGGGCGTTGCTCGACCGGGCAAGCTTTCCTACGAAATGGTGACGCGTGGTGGTGACATCCGCCTGAAGTACCTTTCGCCTCGCGAGTTACGCGCAGGCGTTTCCGCAAAGCCCTTCGGTCAGCGGAAGTTGTTCGCCGGATCGTTTCTGAAAGGCGGACGCTTTCCCGGTCGTGTCAACGTTCCAAAATTTTACGGCCATGCTTTCCATAGGCTGAACAAGTCTGGAACCAAGATCACCTACACCCGGTCGGGCGTGTTCATCCCGGTGGAAATGACCAAAGGCGCGACGAGAGCGGCATTTGAGAGGACAGCCGCACCTTTGCTGCAACAGCGCGTCGATGCCGCAATCAAGAAGCTGCTGCCTTAAGAGATCGGGTGGGCGCGCCTTTGACCGATGAGCGGATCGAGGGGCGGCGCACCCGACCGACCGATCCTGACCCCATCCCCCCTCCATTGGGTCCTTTTCCGGGCCTATCACCGGAGCGGGTGAGCGCGACTGCGGGATTTCGGTCTCTGTGAATTTTTACAGGGGGATTCCACCGCCCTTTGAATGGAATCGGAATCACATGGCCAAAGGGTATTCAGACGAGCTGCGCCAGCAGGTCATAGCCTTCATTGAGGAAGGCCATACCGTCCGGCAAGCAGCGGAAAAGTTCAGCGTCAGCCCCAGCTTTGCTGCAAAATCGCACAAGAAGCACGTCGACCAGGCCGCGCAGCCGCTTTTGCCGGAGCAAGAGCCGATTGAGGATGACGAAGAGCCTGAAAACGACGCCGATACAACAGCAGCGGATATGGCTGAGATTCTCGGTGTTTCAAAGCGGGCAATATCTGATTACGTCGGCCGTGGAATCATCGTGAAGACAGGTCGGAATCGCTTCGACCTGCGCAAATCAGTCCAGCTTTACTGCGAGCATTTGCGCGGGATCGCGGCAGGTCGAGGCGGTGACAATGTCGACGCGCTCTCAACCGAACGTGCCCGACTGGCACGCGAGCAAGCCGACCAGGCAGCAATGCGCAACGCGGCAATGCGCAAGGAACTGGTCCCGATTGCCGAGGTGCGCAACGAATGGGTTTCGATAGCCCGACGAGTCCGAAACGTGATGATGGCGGTTCCATCCAGATGCCGCCAGATGCTGCCCCACCTTACCACTTTCGATGTCGACCTGATCGACGAGGAAATTCGCACAGCACTTACAGAGCTTGGTGAAAAGGACGATGACGACGGCTCTGGCGATCACGCGGCGGGCAGTTTGGGAAGCCCTGACGCCGCCACCGAAACTGAAGCTCTCGGAGTGGATTGAGCAAACAGTTTATCTACCGGAGGGTGTTTCATCCCTCACGGGTCGGGTGAGGCTCTGGCCACCGCAGCGCGAGATTGCAGACGCTATCGGCGATAGCGCGCTTGAGCGTGTCACACTGGTGAAGCCGGTGCGCGTCGGCTTCACGACGCTTCTGACAAGCGCGATGGCCAGTTTCTGTTCGAACGATCCGTCGCCGATCCTTTCGCTCCTGCCTACTGAGGCAGACTGCCGTGACTATATGGTTTCGGATGTCGAGCCGATCTTTGATGCCTCGCCAGCGCTCAACGGATTGTTGACCGGCGATGTGGATGAGGGTGGCAGGAACACTCTGCTTTCCCGGCGCTTTCCAGGCGGGTTTCTGAAAGTCATTGCTGCGAAGGCACCGCGCAACCTGCGCCGCCATAATGTTCGCATCCTGTTTATCGATGAGGCAGACGGCATGTCGGCGACCAAGGAAGGGTCGCCGATCCTGCTCGCCGAGCGCCGGACACTGTCGTTTGCGGATCGCAAGATCGTTATGGGGTCGACGCCGGTTTATGAGGAAACCAGCCATGTGCTGCAATCCTATGAGCAGTCGGACAAGCGAATTTATGAGGTGCCTTGCCCTGAGTGCGGACACTTCCATGAGATCCAGTGGTCAGACATTCAGTGGCCGGAAGGTGAGCCGGAGAAGGCCTATTATGTTTGCCGGGAGTGCGGCTCGGTTATCGATGAGCGCCACAAGCCCGGCATGGTGGCGAATGGTCGCTGGCGGGCATTGAAGCCGGAAGTCAAGGACCATGCAGGGTTTCGGATGAACGCCCTGATTTCACTGCTACCGAATGCGTCATGGGGTCGGTTGGCGAAAGAGTTTGTCGGCGCGAAGAATGATCCGTCGAAACTTCAAACCTTCATCAACACGATCCTCGCGCAAGGCTGGAAGGAAAACACTGACGAGCTGGATGACATCGAGCTTGCGAGTCGTGCTGAAGATTTTAGCCTGGTTGCGGAAACTCCAGACGATGACGATGCGACCGCCACGACCGGCATTCCTGTTCAGGTTCTCATCATCACCGCAGGCGTTGACGTGCAGGATGATCGATTGGAAATCACCTTCATAGGTTGGGACAAAGAGGGGATTCCTTACGCCCTCGGACATGAAGTGATCTGGGGCCGATACGACGATCACACGACCTGGTCGGAATTGGATGTCGCACTCGGCACGCAATGGGATCATCCGCTCGGCGGCAAGATCAAGGTTGATGCCACCTGCATCGATAGCTCGGACGGCGAAACGATGGAAACAGTCTATCGTTATGCTTTTCCAAGGTTCCGCAGGCGCGTGTTTGCGATCAAGGGCGTGGGCGGCAACCGACCCTGGATTGAGAAATCCAAATCGACCGTGAAGGGCGGCAAGCTGTTCATCGTCGGTGTCGATGGCATCAAGAGCCACATTTTCGGTCGGCTGGCGCGCGCAGGTTCCATGCGCTTTTCGAAAGCTCTGCCTGTTGTTTGGTTTGAGCAGCTCGTGGGCGAGCAACTGGTAGTCAAATATTCGCGCGGACAAACGGTCCGGCAATTCGTTCCGGTGCCGGGGCGACGACACGAAGCTCTCGACTGCACGGTTTATGCCTTCGCCGCTCGCCAGATGGTGAATGCGAACTGGGCGCACCGTGAGGGCGAGTTGTCGACGCCACCGGAAATCAAACCTGTTTCATCCCTTCCACAGATCGCACCTTCGGAGTGGTTATAGTCATGGCGTCAATAGACGATCAGATCGCAGCGCTAGAGGAAGCTATTCTGACCGGCGCGAAGAAAGTCATATTCCACTCAGGCGGCACCCGCCGTGAAGTGGAATATCATTCCTTGAAAGATATGCGGGAAGCGCTTGCGGATCTTCGGGCCCGTAAATCACGCGGCCCTCGCACTATTCTGGCGGCGTTAGACTAATGGGCATTGGGAACATTCTTGATAAGGCCATCGGCTACGTGTCGCCGGAGGCAGGCTTGCGCCGTGTTCGTCACCGGGCTGCAATGGAGATCGTCCAGCGTAGCTATTCCGGGGCGGAAACAAATCGCCTGAAATCAGGCCGTCATGCAAAGTCGACATCGGCAGACGCCGAGATCGCGCGCGCCGGTCGCAAGCTCCGCGACCGTATGCGGGATCTGGTCCGCAATAATCCTTATGCGGCCAAAGCAGTTTCCGAGTTGGTCAGCCATGCCATCGGCGACGGCATTATTCCACGCTCGAAAGACAAGGAAGCAATCAAGCTTTTCCACGAATGGAGCAAGGTTTGCGATGCTGATGGCGATCTCGACTTCAACGGCATCGTTGCCCTGACCGTCAGAGAGATGTTTGAAAGTGGTGACGGTATTGTACGCCGCCGCCGCCGCAGGTTGGAAGATGGATTGCCGGTCCCGCTGCAGCTGCAGGTGATTGAATCGGACCTGCTCGATAGTACCAAGGAAGGGGTATTATCTGGCGGCGGCAAGGCAATTCAGGGGATCGAGTTCGATGCGATAGGCCGCAAGCGCGCCTACTGGATGTTCGGATCTCACCCCGGAAACAGCTTTTTTGACCCGCAATCGACCATCGTTTCGAAGCCCGTTCCGGCTGCGGATATTGCGCATGTCTTCGAAAAACAGCGCACGCAGGTCAGGGGCGTTCCATGGGGGACGCCAGCAATGGACGATACATTCGACCTTGCCGAGTATGAGCAGTCAGAGCTTGTTAGAAAGCGCCTTGAGTCCTGCATTGTCGGAGTAATGACCGGCGGTGACATTGACGACACGATAGGGTTGCCGCTGACCGGCAAGGATGGCGAAGCCGCAACACCGGGCATTTACAACGTGCACGGGCAGCGTGTCGAAAAGTTCACGCCGGGAATGTTCTACAATGCGGTCGGCGGTCGAGATATGAAATTCTCACAGCCAGCCGTAACCGACAGCTACGATCCTTATAAAGTTTCGATGCTGCATACGATCTCAGCTGGCTGGCGCGTTCCCTACGCGCTGATGACAGGTCGGCTCGACAAGGTCAATTATTCGTCGAGCAAGATCGGTCTGGAAGGCTTCCGGCGCATGATCTCAATGCTGCAATGGCAGATCATCATTCCAATGCTGTTGCAGCCGATGTGGGACTGGTTCTGTGAAGCTGCCTATCTCGCCGGGAAGATCAGCACTCCGACAGTGGCGGTTGAATGGTCGCCGCCGCGTTTCTACTCGGCGGATCCGCTGAAAGATGTGAACGCCAGGATCAAGGAAGTTCGCGCCGGTTTTCGTTCGCTCTCATCCGCAATTGCCGAGACCGGCGAAAACACTGATGACGTTCTGGACGAAATCCAGTCGGATAATGCCAAGCTCGACAAGCGCGGCATTATCCTCGACAGCGACCCGCGCCGCATCTCGCAGGCGGGTCAGGTCCAGCAGCCCGTTGATACTGATGATCCTCCTGAGAAGGACGAAAACGATGACGAAACTTAACCTGCGCAAAATGCCGGACAGTCTGCCGATGCAGATGCAGGAAGTCCGGCTGTTGCCTTCCGGTGTCGATGCTGAAACGCGCACGCTGGATCTGGTATGGACTACCGGCGCAACTGTTCGCCGTCGCCGTTATGTCGGCTGGGATACGGTTGTCCCGTTCGACGAGATCCTGCTTGTCAGCGATAAGGCAATTGACCTATCGCGGATGAATGCCGGTGCGCCGGTTCTGGATAGTCATTCTGTCTGGTCGACCTTTTCGCAGGTCGCGGTTGTCGAACGGGCGTGGGTTGATGGCGGTGAAGGTAAAGCGAAGATCCGGTTTCCAAAAGCCGGGATCGACGAGCGCGCCGACCGCATGTTCGGCTTGGTCTCCGATGGCATTATCAAGAACGTGTCTGTCGGCTATTCCATCGACAAGATCCGTATTGAGGAAGCCCAGAAAAAGGGCGATGTCGAAAAGGTGTTCGTCGAGCGTTGGACGCCGAATGAAATTTCGTTTGTAACGGTTCCGGCAGATCCCGGCGCTCAGGTTCGCAATCACGCAGATACGTTCCCGCTCATGATCGACCGTAAACCGGTCTCGACGTTTGCGGCCTCAGCCCGGATGAGAATGGCCGAAGCCGTCCGCCGCCTCGCCTAATCCAGCAATCATCAAATTCCAGTTTGCCGCCTGCAATTCTCCGGGGTTGCAGGGCGACGGCGCTTGTTTTTGCCCGGTACATAGAAGGAAACGCACACCATGAAAAAGGGTGCTTACATTTTCGCGACCGTCGCCGCATTTGTCTGCGTCGGTCTGGCTATGGCGTTGTTCGCCGCAGATCCATCGCATGCAGCATCCCTCGATTATCGTGCTTTCGTACAGCCTGACGGAATGCACCTGATCGGTGCCAACGTTGCCTTGCTGGGCCTGCGTTCGAAGCTGAAAGAAATCACAGACCGTGCGGAAGCAGCCCGCGCCCGTATTACCGACGATCTGGATGAAGATGCGGTTCGGGCAATCGAACAGGAACATGCGGGTATTCTGGCTGAGGCCGACCAGGTCCGTGCGGATATAACCCGGATGGAAAACGAACAACGCAACGCACCGTCGGTTGATCCTTCGGTCCGAGCCGCTGTCGACGAGGGTGTGCGCGCCGAGCGTGAGCGGTCCAGCATTATTGAGGACCTGGCTACCCGTTCCGGTTTCCCGGATCTCGGTCGCGAGCATGTTCGCGTAGGCACACCGGTCGAGCAGTTCCGCAGCCTGCTTCTCGATCACATGGTCTCGAATGAGCGCCAGAGCCCGACCGACAGCCGTGTGCGTGTTGATGTGGTTCACGATGAGGCGGTCACTCGTCGGTCAGCCCAGATCGAGGCGCTGGCATACGGCCTTGGTGCACCGACGCCGCAGGCCGGTCCTTCTGCAGCTGCTCGCCAGTATATGGGCATGGGCCTTGTCGATTTGGCCGCCGAGAGCGTCAACTATCGCGGTCGTCGCATGATGAATGCCCGTGACATCGACGATGTGTTTACGCGCGCTTCGCATTCGACCTCGGATTTCCCGGCGATTTTCGAAGGTGCCGTCAACCGGACGCTCGAACAGCGCTATGCGCTTGCCCAGCCGACATTCAAGCGTTTCGCACGCAAGCGAAATTTCCGTGATTTCCGTCCCGATACCACCGTCAAGGTCGGTGATTTCCCGCTTCTGAAAAAGGTGCTGGAAAACGGCGAGATCAAATACGGCTCGTTCGGTGAAGGCAAGGAACAAGTGCAGGCGTTTAGCTATGCCATCGCGCTCAACATCAGCCGCCAGATGCTGATCAACGACGATCTGGGTGCGATCTCCGAGCTTCTGACCAGCTATGGTGCGTCGGTGGCACTGTTCGAGGAAGTCACTTTCTATGCGGGTGCCTTCAACGGAAACCTTGCTGACGGAAAGCCGGTCTTCCACGCAGAGCATAAGAACCTTGCCACCACGGCTGCTGCCATCACCGTCGACAGTGTCGGACTGGGTCGCACGGCTATGGGCAAGCAGGAAAGCAAGGATGGAAATCCGCTGCTCTCCAACTCGCCGCGCATCATGCTTGTCGGGCCGGATAAGCTTACTGAAGCCGAAAAGCTTCTGACATCGATCACGCCTGCGACAGTTGCGAATGTCAACATTTTCTCTGGCAGGCTGGAGCTGATCGAAAGCACCCAGATCAAGGGTAATGCATGGCATCTGTTCTCTGACCCGGCAGCAGGCTCGAACTATCGCTGGGGCTATCTGGAAGGCTATGAGGCACCGCGCGTGCGCATGGATGAGCCGTTCGGGCGTCAGGGTTTCAGCATGTCGGTTGAACACGACTTCGGCTGTGGCGCGACAGACTATCGATTTGGCTACAAGAACGCTGGAGCCTGATCGAGTGCTGGCGGGTCAGATTGACCCGCCGTCCTTTCCGTTCTGATCCTTCATAAGGAAAACTCCCATGAAAAACTATATTCAGCCCGGTGACAGCGTCACCGTTCCGGCTCCAGCTGACGTGAAGTCTGGCGACCTGGTGGTTGTCGGCGATCTGTTCGGCGTTGCCCAGTTCTCCGCAAAAGCTGGCGAAGATGTGGAAATCGCAACCAAGGGCGTCTTCGCCTTGCCGAAGGTTTCCGCGCAGGCTTGGTCTGTGGGTGCAAAGGTCTATTACGTCGCCGCTGACAAGAATATCTCGACGACAGCGACCGGTAACACCTTCATCGGTCACGCTACCGAAGTGGCAGCGAACCCTTCTGACTTCGGCGCGGTGCGTCTTTCGGTATAAGCGACATGGCGAACTGGCGAAAACTGGAAGCTATGGTCGATCAAAAGATGGCGCGTAGCTATGGCGAGTCGGTTCGCCTGTCTTTCATGAAAAAGCAGGTCGTGGATCCTGATCGGCCAACGGTCGAGATTATCGCGCTCCTGCATGTCGGTGGGGACGACTCGCGCGCTCCCGGTCCTACCGGGACTTATCGATCTCGCCTATCGCTTGGCGAGGCGGAACTGTTTCTGGATCGTTCATCCTATTTCGGTCCCGATCCGAAGGTTGGCGACAAGATCCGCGCGAATGATCGGGCGGGAAAGCCCTGGTTTGAAGTCGCCGCAGTATCGGATCGATATAGCAATCTCATCGTCGTGAAACTGGGGCAGATCTGATGTCAATAGGTCGAATTGCACTGCGTATCGCGACAATCGAGGCACTTAACGGTGCGACTTCGGTCGGTTCCAATGTTCTCGACAGTGAAATTGGATCGATTGATGTCGGCGCGGACGGTAGCCTTCGCACCGATCAGGAGAAGCCCTTTATCTCGGTTTATACCGACGGATCGAAGGCGGAAGATCTGAGCGGTGCGCGACGCCTCTGGCAGAACGGACTTACTGAACTTTTGATTGAAACCGGCGTCGCAGCGTCGATGGTCGAAACCAATCAGGAGACAGGCGAAAGCACGATCATTCCGGGAATACCCGCAACGGACTCTGCCTTCGAATTGTTTCTCGATGTTGTCGATAGACAATCAATCGCCGCCTTGATGGATCCAGACAATCCATGGGCAGAGATATGGCGGACGCTTGTTCGCGATGTCGTGAAAGTCGAGCGCAGGCGAACGGCTGATGCCGAAACCGGCACCCGTATGGCAGCGCATCAGCAAAGTATCACCTGTGATTTGTTGCCGGATCCGGTTTTCGGCGAGCCGGTTGCGGCGACCTCTGTATGGCAGAAACTGCTCGATCAGATGGAAGCGGTCCAGCATCCATATTTGCAGAAACTGCAAGAACTGATGGGCTTGGCCGTCACCCAGCTTAACTCCATAGAACAACGTCGGCGGTTTGGTTTCACGCTAGATGAGGCGCGGGCGCTTTGCGATATGCCTCCACTCGCAGCGGAAGCGACAGAATCAGCTATTACGCGGATCGATTTCGAGAAAATCTGATGGCTGACAATCTCGCTGATATTCTCGTCGAACTGCACCGTCGACTGTTCGAGGTCGAGCGCCGTCTGGCCAATCATCGTCGAACCGGCGTGATTGACGAAATCGACCATGGCAAGGGTGTTGCCCGCGTGAAAATCGAGGGCGGCGAGCAACCCTTCCGAACCGGCTGGATCCCGTGGAAGGAAATAGCAGCGGGCGGGATATCGACACATATCCCGCCAACGGTCGGACAGCAGGTCGATGTCATGTCGGAAAGCGGTGACCTGACTGACGCCGTCATCGATTTCTCGACGCACTCGAATGCAAACCCGCGCCCGCACGACGGGCCGGACGCGGTGATTGTCAAGGGCGGTGTCCGCTTTTTCATCAGCGACGACACTGTCACGATTGATGCGGCAAACATCACTTTTACTGCCTCCAACGGAAACCTCGCCTGATGCCACTGATCGTTCGTCTCGGTGATACCTCCAGTCATGGCGGCACCGTAATTTCTTCTGCCGACAAGTGGAGCTGCGAGGGAAAGCTCATCGCCAGAAAAGGCGATCTGCATTCCTGCCCCATTCCCGGTCACGGTGTCACGCCGATTGTGTCGGGATCATCGAAATTCATCTGCGAAGGCGATCCCGTGGCGCGAACCGGCGACACGACGGGTTGTGGCGCAAGTCTCATTTCTGGCGCGACCAAGTGGTCGTGCGACTGACCAAAGGAGAAACGGCGATGAAAGTCATCGTGAAGGAAAGCGGCTTTTACGGCGGCACCTATTACATAGCCAAAGCTGCCGAGCAGGAAATGCCGGATGCCGTCGCCAAACAATTTATGGCTCCATACGGTCATCAGCTGGAAAAGCCGTCCGAACGGCAAAAGGCTGTGCGCCGGGTAAAGGAATAGGCCATGTCATCCCTCGGCTTTTCGAACGTGGATGGTTCACTGCTGGCGGGCTTTGACCATGTTCGGCAGTCGATTGAGGTCATCCTGACAACACCAGTTGGATCTCGCGTGATGCGTCGGGACTTCGGTTCCGAGCTGATGGGCCTGATCGATAGACCGATGAATGACCGCGTCATTCTCGGTATCTATTCAGCCTGCGCCATGGCCATTGCGAAATGGGAACCGCGCTTTGCGGTAACCGGCATAAACATAGGCGATCTGAACGAACAGGGCGTCATCGATCTCCAGATACGGGGTGTCTATTACCCGAACGGTCACAAGGGCGATTTTTCAGTGACCGAAGGCGAGACCTCCACGAACATCACCATAGCAAGGACAATGTCATGAGCCGCTTTGTTGCGCCGAACCTGGCTGACCTTGGCGATGTTCCAAGCGTCGTCGCAGTTGATTTCGAGGAAATCAAAAGCTCACGCGACGAATACCTGATTGCCGCTCTGGAGCGGTTCGGCGTTTCTTACGATGTTGAGAAGCTGGAAACTGATCCGATGGTGATCGCTTTTTCGGAAGGCGGCGGCTATCAGGAAATGAAGTTTCGCCAGCGGGTCAATGAAGCTATCCGCGCCTTATCTCTGGCAACAGCCATCGGCGGCGACCTTGACCATATAGCGGCGACCTATGCCGGTATCTCGCGTCTTGTCTACGACAATGCCGAGGATGATCAACCGGAAAATTCGCAATGGGATCCGGTTCTGGGGAAGTGGGTCGAACTTGACGATATATTCCGCGCCCGCATCCTACTCGCGTTTGAAGCGTTTTCGACCGCAGGGCCGGAAGGTGCATATGCGTTTCATGCTCTGGAGCTGGATGGGAAACGGGATATCGCCGATGTTGCGGTCTATTCCGAGGAAGATGCTGCGACCTATACGAATGGACTTCATGCAGACGCCTATTCAATGGGGCTGATCCCGAACCCGTTTTCCGGTCGGGCTACCGGCGATCCGGTTCTAGCACCTGAAATTCTCATCGTGATCCTTCCGACGGTTACCTATGGACCCGCTGATCAGTCATTGTTGAACCGGGCGTTCGAGGCGGTGACGCCGAAGGATGTTCGGCCAATTGGTGACAATGTCCGCATCGAGCCCGCGACCGTTACGCCTTACGATATCGAGGTCACTCTTTATTATGCACCGGGTGTCGACGTGTCGGCGATGGCGGCGGAAGCGAAAAAGCGACTGACTGCATATGCCGCGTCTCGCCGTCGTATCGGTTTGGCCGTGCAGCGCGAGGTTATCGGCGGTCGCGCAGCGGTCGACGACAACGTCACTGTTGAGGTGGTTTCGCCTGTGGCTGATATCGAGCCGGGTTCGAAAGGTGTCGGACAAGTCGGCACAATCACGGTCAATACGGTTCAAACGCAAGGATCGTGGCAATGACGCCAGGTGAGGCAATTGACGCCGTTGCAGATCTCGCACGTTCCATTCTTCCTGCGCGTTCTTCGCCACTCACTGTTGCGTTGCTCGCTGCTGAAGTGGCACGGATTGCGACGGTAGATCCCACCGTCATTGCGACGATCTGGAATCCTGCCACGTGCCCAAAAGTTCTGCTGCCATATCTGGCTATGGGTGTCTCGGTTGATGTCTGGTCTGCAGACTGGCCCGAAGCCCAACAGCGCCGCGTTATCGCGGCGTCGCCGATGGTGCATAGGCTTAAGGGTACCCGTGGGGCCGTAGAGCGGGCGCTGGCAGCGTTTGAGCTGGAAACCCGCATTGTCGAATGGTGGGAGGATGGTTCAAGGCGCGGGACGTTCCGTGTCGAGATCCTTTATCGGAATGGCAGCCCGGTTTTTGATCTGGAAGTGCAGGCAGCGGCAATCGCATCAGTTGATGCCGCCAAGCCGAAATCGCGCGTGTTTGGAACCCGTGCAGTCATTCAGGCTCGTGGCACGACCTACATCAGTGCATTTCCCAGAACCAATCTGACCGCAATTGCCCATCCGTTCGCGTTTGAACCGCCCGTATTGAGGGCGTCCAGTTTTGTTGCCGGTGCGCCGTGCGCTTTCATATCGGCAACTGCTCATTATAAGGTTTAAGACTATGGCTCAAAACACGTTCGCATTGATGACGAACCTTGGCCGCGCGAAGGAAGCGGCGGCGCTTGCCAACGGCACTTCCGTTGTCATTACCCACATCGCAATTGGTGACGGCGCAACCGTTCCGTCGGGCGGCGAAACAGCACTTTACCATGAAGTTGCACGCAAGGCGATTTCGGGGCATGGCACTGTGGTCGGCGCATCGAATGTGGCGTACTTCGATATTTTTCTGGAGGCCGCAGAAGGGCCATATACAATTCGGGAAGCGGGCCTGATTGATCAGGATGGCGATCTGATTGCCATCGCTCGCTACGATCCTCCAATCAGCAAACCAATCCCGTCGAGCGGACAGACGGTCGAGGGTACTATTCGTCTGGAGGTGGCATTCTCGAATATTTCTGCAATCACTATTGTTGTGGATCCAGCATTCAAGGTGGCACTGCAACGATTAAACCGAATGCCCTGGCTTCCTGTCATTTCGATGACGCAGTCAAGCCCACCGGCTTCACCTGTTGTTGGTGATGCTTATCTCGTGCCAGCCGGCGCGACTGGTGCCTGGGCGGGGCAAGCTGGGAAAATAGCGGAGTACACCGCAGCAGGCTGGGGAGTAATAAGCCCTCCCGATGGCCACGGCATCAGCTTGCCCGACGGGCGAATATTTGAGCGGATATCAGGATCATATTCTGAAAAGATCGCCTTGGATATGCAGTCTGGAAAATGGAATTACGCGGCAGCAGCAGGCAGCGCTAACGCTCTGACTGCAACACTAGACCCTGCGCCGGATTCTTATCCAGTTGGTATGCGGCTGGATATCAAGATTTCCACTACGAACACGGGGGCTGCTACTATCAACGTCAATGGTCTGGGGGCAAAGTCAATCGTTGATCGAGTCGGAGTAGCGTTATCTGCTGGCGATTTGATCGCCGGTGAGATTGTGTCACTGATTTATGATGGAGCACGTTTCCGCACCATCGCACGCTCGGAGGGGTCCAATCAGAATATCGGATCTTCGGGGTGGGTGAAGCTTCCGGGTGGGATCATTATGCAGTGGGGTGGTTTCAGTGGCACAACCTCGGCTGCATCCAGCTCGGGGGGTGTTTATGAATCACCCGCCATTTCAGTTACGTGGCCAATCGCGTTCCCCACGGCATTGTTGCAGCTAGTTGCGGGCTGCGGATCAGACGTTTTGGGGCCGGGTAAACAAGAACAGGCGTGGTTTTCCTACACAACCCGCACAGGTGGCGGCGCACTGGTTGCGGCTCGACAGGAGGGCGCAACTCTTTCCGGTTCTTACATCGTGTTCGGATACTGATTATGAACAAGATTTTCTTTTCAGCCAGCGAGAATGGTTTTTTCTCTCCAGGTCTTCATCCGCAATTACCTTCCGATGCGGTTGAAATCAGCTCGGCGGAACACAAGGCAATGCTGGAAGGGCAGAGCATCGGCGGTAGAATTGTTGCCGATACGGACGGCAAGCCTCAACTCGCCTTCGACAATGTAGAGGCGTCACTTTCAGCAATCAAATCTTCCCTGAAGGGTCAGGTCGACAGTCTCGCTGAAAACGAACGCCTGAAATACATCACGCCGGGTGCTGGTCAGGCGATGACATATCAACAAAAGGTTGATGAAGCCCGCGCTTTCAATAACGCGAGCAGCCCAAAAGCTGCCGACTATCCGGTCCTGTCGTCAGAAGTGGGAATTACTGCAGAAACGCTTTCCGAGGTAGCTGATGTCGTCCTTGCTGCCTTTGCACAATGGCAGCAGATTGGTGCTGCGATTGAAGCCGTTCGCCTCGGTGCCAAACGCGATATTGATGCCGCCGCTGACGAAGCGGCTGCGCGTTCCATTTTTGATGCGATTGAGTGGCCGCAACCGGCGCTCTGAATTTTCCTGAAAACCTGACCCACTGAGGTCTCAATCCAAGGAGTGCCGCTATGGCATCTGTGTCCTTTCACCACGGCACGCGTGTATTCGAGAGTGCCGAAACCCCGCTTCTAGTACGGATTGCGCGAACTGCTGTCATCGGCCTGATCGGCACCGCGCCGGATGCCGATGTGCTGGCTTTTCCTCTGAATAAGCCGGTGCAGATCCTGCGCCCGCAAGATGCGGCAACTCTCGGCAATGCCGGAACGCTGATAAACGCTATCGACAGCATTTTCGACCAGGTCGGCTGTCCGATCATTGTGGTTCGTGTTGAGGAAGGCGAGACGACGGCGGAAACCTGGTCGAACCTGATCGGTGACCAGACTGCCTTTACCGGTGTCCATGCATTCCGGCGCGCATCGTCCGACGGGCTTTATAAGCCTAAGTTGCTTATTGCTCCTGGCTTCACTCAGACCTCGCCAGCCGACGGCATTGCCTCGATCAATGTGACCGCAGGCGGAACCGGTTATGATGCTGACACGACGACCGTCGCGGTCACAGGGACAGGATCCGGTGCAGTCGCTGAGGCTGTTGTTGCCGAAGGCGCAATCACCGCGATCATCGTTCGCAAGGCTGGTTATGGCTATACCGGGACGCCGACGGTTACGATCACTGGCAAGGCTGGATCCAAGGACGCAACCGCAACCGCCAATATCGGTTCTGTTATGAACCCGGTTGTTGCCGAGCTGATGGGGGTGGCGGAAAAGCTGAAAGCCGTTGCTTATGTCGACGGGCCGGACACGACCGATCAGGCTGCAGTGCAGTACCGTGGGCTGATCAATTCAGGGCGCATCGCGATTTGCGATCCGAAAGTCTTGAAGTATGACACGGAACTTGATGCCAATGTTCCAGCCCCATCCTCGCCGATCTTCGCCGCCAAGCAGGCGAAAATGGATCTGGAGCAAGGTTTCTGGTGGTCCGGTTCGAATGTCGGGATCTCCGGTATTGTCGGCGTCAACCGTCCTATCGAATATGGCGACCAGTCGAACTACCTCAATGAAAACCGGGTCAACACTATCGTCAATATCGATAATACCGGCTTCCGGCTCTGGGGTGTCTGGACATGCGCGGCAGAACTTCTCTGGCAATTCATTTCTGTGCGGCGCACTGCTGACGCGATCAATGAAGCGCTGGAAAAGTCATATCTCGAATTTGTCGACAAGCCCTTCTCCCGCGCCAATCTGAAATTCATGGTCGAGGGCGGGCGCGCTTTCCTTCGGCAGATGGAAGCCGAAGGCGCAATTCTGCCTGGCCATGATTGCTGGCTGTTGGATACGAACACCGACAACGATATGGCGCAAGGCATCA
The DNA here is from genome assembly GCF_040371715.1 of Brucella sp. NBRC 14130. Classification (NCBI taxonomy): domain Bacteria; kingdom Pseudomonadati; phylum Pseudomonadota; class Alphaproteobacteria; order Hyphomicrobiales; family Brucellaceae; genus Brucella; species Brucella sp. NBRC 14130. The sequence continues at coordinate 360,505 of NZ_BAABTE010000002.1, read as the reverse complement.
TCAAGCTTGGTGTGAAGTTCGAACCGCCTGCACCGATGGTTGATATCCGTATTACGGCTTATCGCAATATCGCGAGCTATACACTACTGCTCAACCAGGTTGCGCAGGAAATCACTTCCGGATCGGCTGGCTAAGCGCCAGCCCATCCCACTCCAGCTCTTACAATTCAACGTCATTAAGGGGTTAGGCTCATGTCTGACATGCCGCGTTATATCCTGCGGAACTGCACCATTTTTGCAGACCGCGTATCAAAGATCGGGCAGGCAAGCGAGATCACGCTGCCGGTGCCGACGGAAAAGGTCGAGGAACTGCGCAACGCCGGCATGGTGCTGCCGATTGATGTTCCGATGGGCTATGAAAAGATGGAGGCTAGTTTCAAGCTCTCCGGCTTTGACCCGCAGGTGATCACGCTGTTTGGTCTGGAAGTCGGTTCAGAACGCGAGTTCATGGTGACAGGTGCGCTCGTGCATGAGGATGGCACCGTCGTCAATGCAACTGCCTATATTCGCGGTCGCCTCATCAAGAACGATCATGGTGCCTGGAAGCCGGGTGACATGGCCGAAAACGATTTCTCGATCACGCTTCGCTATTACAAGCTGGAAGTCGAAGGGGCGACCCTGATCGAAATGACGCCGTTTGATGTGTCCATCGGCGGCACGTCGCGCACTCAATCCATTCGCAGCGCGCTTCTCGCGTAACGCTCGCCAGTTCGACAAGGATCGAAAATGCCTGAACCCGTAAAAGTAAAGCTCTCGACGACCTACAAGATTGCGGGTGTCGAGACGGATGAAATCACCATTCGCGAACCGAAGGTCGCGGATCTCATCACGGTTGAAAGTGTTGCAAATGGCGGCGGCAATAATGCCGTGCTGGCACTGATGATTGCGCAGCTCTCTGGGGCAACTCAGCCAGAAATCGCACAATTCTCCCTCGGCGATTACAAGAGGTGCAGCAAGATCGTCACCCCTTTCTTGATCGAGGAAGGCTCGGATGGCGACGCCTGACCATCTGGCTTAGCCAAAACCTTTACACCCCGATATCGACATTCATGGAAATGACGCCGCAGGAAGTCTTGCTGTGGCGTGATGAGGCCGTCGATCTGATGAAAGCAAAGAGAAAATAATGGCTGTCCTGAGTTCCAAGCTTGTTGTTTCGCTTGTCGATCAGATCACCGGGCCCGCTCGCGGTGTTGCTGCTGCGCTCGACGGTCTCAACCGTCGTGCCAGCAGAACGACGTCCGCGATCATGGGGGCGGGCGGCGGCTTTTCGGTCGGGGCGCTGGCTCGCAATCTCGTCGCCATCGGGGCTGGTTATGTCGGTGTTCGTGAAGGTATCGGCGGAACCGTCGGCGCTGCCATGAAATTCGAGGAAGCTTTCGCCGATGTCCGCAAGGTCGTCGACGGTACGCCTGCGCAGCTTTCTGTTGTCAGATCCGAGATCCTTGGCTTGTCCAAGGAACTGCCGGTTACCGCTGACGGACTGGCTGCAATCTATGCCGCTGCCGGTCAGTCCGGCGTTGCCTTGCAGGAACTGACAAAGTTCTCGGAAATGGCGGCAAAGGTCAGCGTGGCGTGGGATACGTCGCAGGGCGAAACTGGCGACGCATTGGCAAAGATCAAGACCCAGCTTGGTTTCAATGTCGACCAGATTGGTTTGCACGCTGACGCCATCAATCACCTTGCGAACAATACCGCTTCGGCTGCTCGCGACCTCGTCGAGTTTGACAAGCGGGTTGCTGCGACCGGCAAGATGTTCGGCTTTTCCGATACTCAGACACTCGCATTCGGTGCGTCGATGATTTCGGCAGGTGCTGAGGCGGAAGTTGCGGCGACCTCGTTCCGCAATATGGGGCGGGCGCTGACGAAAGGCGAGCAGGCGACAAAGTCGCAGCGTTTGGCATTTGCAAAGCTCGGCCTCGATTCCGTCAAAGTATCGAAGAACATGCAGAAAGATGCGCTCAAGACCACGTTGAATGTGATCGAGCGGATCCAGCAGCTACCGAAAGATCAGCATATCAGCATCGCTTCTGCCTTGTTCGGTGACGAGGCGCGGGCGCTCATGCCGATCATTGCCGATACCAAAGAACTGCGCCGCGAGCTTGCGATGATCGGCACTGAGTCGAACTACAGCGGATCCGCGTTTCAAGAGTATATGGTTCGCGCCGAAACGACCGCAAACGCTTTGCAGCTGCTTGGAAACAAGATCAAAGCTTATGGCATCGGCGTTGGTGACAGCTGGTTGCCGACGATCAAGGATATGAGCCTTGGTATCGGCGATGTGCTGGACACGCTGGATAAACGTGTGGGCGTCATCGACAAGATCGAAATGGCCGTCAAAGGCTTGATGAGCGGTTTCGGTTATGGGGGTGAGGGCGGAACGCGCCAGCTGATCAACGATCTCGGTGACCTCCTGTTCGGCAAGGCATTTGAGGGTGACAGCACACAGGTTGATCAGCGCATGATTGACCTGGCCAAGCTATCGAACAATTTCCGCAAAATTGGTCTAGACCTGAAAGCCTTCGCCAAAGATATTGGAGAAGGGGATCTGTTAGGCGCTGCCGGGAATATCTCGGAAGCTCTCAGCAAGATGTCTGGTTCTGCGACCGTGATAAGTGCGCTCGGCATTGCCGCTACCGGAGCAGCGATGCTGACTTTGGGGCGCGGTATCACCCGTTTAGCTATGTCCCCATTTGGGAAGATCGCCCTTGTATCTTCCGCTGCTATCACGCTGATTGATGCCGTCAAGGGTGCTAACAGTATTGGTGAGTTCGCGGATAATCTGGCCAAACTTTCAATGGTTGACTGGGCCATGATTGCTGGAGGTTTGTTGGCGGTTTCCGGTCCGCTCCTGAACCTGCGAAACCTGATCGCAGGAACGGCGGCGGCTGGGGCCGCATCTACAGCGGTTGGCGGTGGTGCTGCAGCTGCTGGTGGTGCTGGTGCTGGATGGTTAAGCCGAATTCTTGGTGCTGGCGGTGGCACCGGCGGCATGGTAGCACGTGGTGGCATATGGGGGCTTATGGCCTATGGTCTCTACAAGGGGCTTGAAGCAAAAGGTCCGTCAGATCCTCGCTACATAAACCCAGAGTTCTTCGTAGAGAAGTCCAACGAACAAAGGGCCAAAGCAGGATCTGGTACGGGGCAAGTGTTGCCAGCCGCGCCCCTGCCAAATCAGCCCGCGCAAAATGCGTCCCAACCGTTTAGTTTCGGTGCGCTGTGGAACGCATTGACCGCGCCGTCTCCTACGGCTGGCATTGCAGGTGCAAAGGGGTCGGCTGACGTTTCGTTGGTTGGGACGCCATCGGTATCAGTTGCTACGCCGGTACAAACCCTGCCGAGTGGAACGCAAGATGTGCGGGTTACCAATCCGCAACCTGCTCCTGTAGTGACGGTTCATATGAACGTGCAGACCGGCGCTTCGCCGGAACAAATCGCGTCTCAGACGGCACAAGCAGTCGCGGCTCAATTCCGTGCAGCATCTGGCGGTGCATATTCCGACGGGGGAATGTAATGGCGATTCCGATGTGCTTAGGACCCTTCATGTTTCATTCCCTTCGGTTCGGTTACCGGGGGGTGAAGCGTGACCTTTCAACCCGTTGGGCCGACATCAACACTGTAGGCGGGTTGAACCGCCTCCAATGGACAGGCGGCGACGATGATCGCACGACAATTGAAGGAGTGTTGTTCCCACATGAGTTCGGCGGATTGGCTGTTCTTGAAGGCCTTCGCGGGGCGGCTGTTGCCGGAACTGTATTGCCGCTTATTACACTAGCCGGGAATGTGTACGGTATGCATGTGATCGAAGGTATTAGTGAAGATCAATCGTATCATACTGCGCTAGGACAGCCGCGAATGGATGTTTTTCGCATCCAACTTAAGCGCTACAGCGGTGGCAGCTTCTCGCCGATTTCAGTTATTCAGTCACTATTCGGGTGATGCCATGGGGCGTGTTTATACAACGATACAAGGCGAAATGATTGACGCTATCTGCCGTAAGGTCTATGGCGACGAAAGCGGCTATGTCGAGCGGGTTTTGGAAGCTAACCCAGGGCTGGCTGCGCTTTCGCATCGGTTGCCAATTGGTACAAAAATTCATCTTCCCGATGCTTTGCGAACAGATCAAAACCAACCGCTAATTGCATTATGGGACTAGCCTACAAGCCAATTGCGGGTCTGCAAATAGCGCGATCAGCTTCATTGTTTTCTGGTGTTGCGGAATAGGTTGCCTGTTCTCCGGCTGTTTCCCCTGGCTGAACATTTGTAATGTACGCCTCTGCTACGTCGAGGAACTTGTCATCTTTCATGATGCGACAAGATACAGTGATCCAGCTGAACGCAAGGTCGCTGTCATTTTTGATTTGCACCAAAACCCTTGGATTCTCTGGATCCCTCTTGATCTCTTGGCTTACAATTTTGACCATTGCCATAGCAGCCGTCACTGCTTGAGGTGTCGGCCTATTATTATCTGCCGTCGCAGCGCCGATTTGAACGATGCTACTCAGCAGCGCAGTAGAAACAAAAAGCTTCCTCATTTTTCCCCCGTTTAATCAAAGTTCTGCACTAGGTGCTTCATGAAGACTCCAGCCTTTGAAATAAAAGTCAACGGCAAAGCCGTCGCGTCCATTGTGAATGAACGGCTTATCTCGCTGACTGTCACTGACAAAGAGGGTGTCGGCTCGGACTCGATTGATGTCGACCTGAATGATGGCAACCCGTTCGCCGCCATCCCTAAAAAGGGTGACAAGATTGAGGTGTCGCTTGGTTATACTGAGACCGGCATACTCCCTTTCGGGGCGTTCACTGTAGATGACCCAGAGATCCGCTGCCTTCCTTACGGCATGAACATTCGCGGGCGAGGGGCGAATATCCGCGACAAGTTCAAGCAAAGTCGTTCCCGTCACTGGGATGAAAAGACTGTCGCCGAGATCCTGCAGCAGATCGCTTCCGAAAACGGTTTGCAGCCTGTTATCGACGACGAGGTCGCTTCGCACAAGTATGATTGGTTCGGTCAGCAGGATGAGAGTGACATGCACGTCTGCGAGCGCCTGGCCCGTATTCATGGTGCATTATTCTCGGTCAAGGATGGCAAGCTGATTTTTGCCAAGCGTGGCAGTGGAAAGTCCGCGAGCGGAAAAGATCTGACGCCTATTGTAGTCGGACCGTTCGAGATTGTGCAGGACACATGCCGCATCAACTTCGCTTATCGCAAGAAAGTCAAAACGGTGCGCGCAAAGGTTCGCGACCGCGCCAAGGCTGAGACGGTCGAAGTTGAGGAAGACAGCGACGAGGAAGGCACTGCCGATTTCACGGTGAAGGAAAATTTCAGCACGGAAGCCGAAGCGAAAAAAGCTGCTAAGTCCAAGGCTGAAAGCCTCAAGGCGGAAACTGTCAAAACCTTTGTCACAGTGTTTGGCGATCCGACCATTCGGGCAGGCGCGCCGTTTTCCTACCAGAATGTGCGGCCGGAAATTGACGGCATAGAATTCATTATCGAGACAGCAACCCACCGCATCAGCAAGTCGGGATATATGACCGATATTGAGGCGAAGCTAAAGCCGGTCGCCAGCAAAGCATCCAAGGATAAGAAAAAGTCGACTGCGGCCAGCACTTCGAAAACAAACGAGAACAGTCCGAAAACGCCAGCGGTGCCGGATCCCAAACCGCAAGCGCCCGCAACCTCGACGACGGGCGGGTCACCTATGGGCATGGGTATAGGTCGCGCCTAGCACCGCTCGAATTTCCAACGGGGCAATCATGAAATACATTATCCGGAATTATCCGGTCGTCTTCATCAAGTGGGCGATCTACGGGATCTTGCTGCTTATTGCCAAGCTGGTAGCGATCCTGATCGCACCGATATTGGCGCTCTGGTCGGGGTTGGCGGGGATTTCGGTTCTGCCATACCCATTCTCGCTTTTTCACACGCATGATGACGACCTGGACGGCGCGCAACATCAGCTAGGTTGGCCGCAAGCCAAGGGCTTCAAATTGTGGTGGCAGCGAACACGATGGATCATGCGAAACCCGGCCTACGGATTTGCGGCCAATGTTTTCGGTTTCAGGTTCGAAGGCGTTACCACTGTTTATCAGATCGATAGCGGCGGCTTTGACTGGTCGAAACCCGGCACATTCTATGAGGGTGTGTATCGAGACGCGAAAGGCCGTTTGTTTTTCTCGTATCGCGCCCGCTTCAATATCTTCGGCAGGATCTGTGGTTGCTGGATCGGCTGGAGCTATGTCGCCTACGACAATATCAGCCTGCAGCTGAAGATCTCCCTCATATCCATCGTCAAATAGAGGCTGTCATGCAGCTTGTGCCCGATTGGCGGCACGTCTTGCGAAAGGCGTGGTCTGTCCGCCTGATCCTGCTTGCCGGTGTTCTGACCGGCATTGAAGCCGTGTTGCCGCTCCTTGGTGACACTTTTCCCATCCCCTCCGGCGTGTTCGCGTTGCTGACCTTTGTTGTGGTGGTCGCAGCCTTTGTGATGCGCCTTGTTTCTCAGAAGGTATTTCGAAATGGCGAGTAAACGCGCAAAGGCTGCTCTGGCGTCTGGGTTGGGGCTCGTTGCTTTGACGGCCACTTATCTGACCGCGCCGTGGGAAGGTATGGAAAACCATGCCTATTATGACAAGCTCGGCAGGGTCTGGACTGTGTGCCTGGGTGAAACCAAAGACGTGCAGAAAGGCGACTATTATACTGACAGGCAGTGCCGCGAAAAGCTCATCACCCGACTGGAGAACGATTTCCGGCAACCGCTTCGCAAGTGCATCCGAACTTTCGATCAGGCACCTATCAGTGTGCAGGCGTCGATGCTGGATCTCTCCTATAACATCGGGACTGGTGCGGCCTGCAAATCGACCGCTGCCCGCCGAATGAGTGAACGACAATGGCGCGCAGCCTGCAACGCGATGACCGCTTTCAATCGCGCCGGAGGTAAGGTCGTGGACGGTCTGAAAAAGCGCCGCGAACTGGGTGACGCTCAGCGCATCGGTGAGTTGGAACTCTGTCTGGCAGGTCTGTGATGTTCGGCTTGCTGGACTATCTCAAGATCGGCGCTGGCTGCGCCGTCGGGATCGTGCTGTCTGCGATCTATTTTAACGGCGTGCCGGTTCTCAAAGATGTTCCCTATCTCGGCGTTGTTTTCGAGGGGCAGGCAAAGAAAGGCCTTGTTCCCGAATTTCAGGCGGCGGCGCTGCGGGCGGAACGCGACGAGCTGCTACGGCAGGGCAGAGCCAACGCGATTGTGATTGAAGCCTACCAGGTGCAGTTGCGGAACGCTCGCGCAGCTGAGGCCGCACAGATCGAAAAATCTGAACAGGAGATAGCGGACTATGAGAAAAAGCTGGCAGCGGCGGGCCGTACCTGTCTGCTTGATCGCGATGATTTGCAGTTCCTGCGCCAGTGATCGACTGCTGCAAGAGGCTGCTGAACAGCACGGCAAGGCGCAGGCGCGCATTGTCCCCGCTGATTATCCCGATGACTGTCGTCAGAAAGAGCCGCATGCGCCGTTGATTGAGGGCGCGGAAATTCGCTCCACCTTGAAAAGAGAGCGAGCGGCGCTCGACAGGCAGAACGCGCGAACAGATCGATGTGCCGAATTTTATGACAGTTGGGCGAGGGGGCTACGGTGAGGGAAGGTGCGATGCGGTTACCAAGCAAAGGAAAGTTTGAGTGGAACTTCAACACGCTGCTGCAACTCGGGCAGATCGCCGTCCTCATCCTCGGTGGCGTGACAATTTGGGTCAACAGATCTCGCGATATAGAGGATCTCACAAAATGGAAACTTTCGCACGAGGCGTATCATAAAGAGCGTCTGGCCGAGGTCCGCGAGGATAAGGGGAAAAACGATCAGCGGTTCCAAACCATAGAGGCCGACATCCGTAAGCTTTACAGTAACCAGGAAAGCATGAGCTATCAGATTGCCTCAAACTCCCAGGCAATCAAAAGCGCAGCTGATAATTCGAAGGAAATACAGGAAACGCTGACGACAGTGCGCGGGGATGTGCGCGTGGTGATGGAGATCCTGCAGCGCCTGGAGGCGGGGCAACGGCGACCTCAATGAAAAAGTTTCCGAACAAGAGTCCGCCCGTTTCGACGCGGCGGGCTTTTATATTTGATATTCTCGGTATTGCCCTGCACAATAGATGCCGGGGTAGGAGCGATGTTGCAGGCAATTTACAAGATCGTTGTCATTGAAAAACGGGTGCGGGAGCCGTTTAGCTCGCAATGTATCGTGCGGCATTTACCGGGCGTTCCGAAGGATCGAGTTGCATTGTTTCTCACAAGGCATTCGAAAGCATCATCGAAAAATAGAGACACCATTTTTATTCGCGTATTCCGCGGACGATATAGATTCAATGAAATCAGATTGGAGGAGCTTGAGGTGGGGCGGGCGCGAGAAGATCGTGAGCGAAGGAGGTTCGATTTCTCACCACAATAAAGAGATAGGAGCCTGCTCGTCACCGACGCGGCGGTTTTTTGCTGGTGCGGTGACAGAAGTCTGGTCAACCGGCTTTTGGTTTGAGTTGCCCCACCGAAACCATGATGCCAGGGAGGCCCGCTAGAATATAATGCACGACGATATCGTTGTTATAGTTGCGCACATGGTCGTTGAAAATGGCGATCAAAACCAAAACGCTACTTGTCAGCGTCGTGGCATTGTAGATGCTCGGAGCATATTTCTGCATATTGCCAATTTCAAACTTTGGTGTTGTTTTGCAGAACGCATCCCATGCTATGTGAATAAGGCAATATCCGCCGATCCAAATAAAATAGAATATTTTAATCGACATCGCGTCGCTGGGGTTGAAGGCGCACTGAAAAAGAAACTTAAGCGTATCCATCCTGACTGCCTCTTACGAGACAATCATATTAAACGCCTTCCATACGATGCCTATCAGCGCGCCGAGCGATGCTGCGATGTCGATAGACAGAAGTGCCTTCTGCTGCTCAACCCAGTCCTTCACAACGATAGCGGCGGCTACGTCGAACATGCCCAGCACTGCTAATGCCAAACCGGCCCCAGCTATTCCGGCCTTGACCAAGGCGGATGCTGCAATGAGCTTGTTCCAAGTGATGTTAGCCATTTCAAATACCCCCGATGTCTGACTTTCAATCTCAGGCTAAAGGGATTGTCAATACAAATAGTAGCGCATGATATGGTTAAATAAAGACCAATTCAGCGATTTGCTGAAATCTGCTCTTAATTAATTGACTGCCTAGTGCTGCATTCCTTCCCGCTGGCTATCAGGAAGGTGGGGCAGGCGCATGAAAAAACATAACGTTTTTAAAGCATGCTTTTTTGCCCCACTTTTCTGCAAGCCATTGAAAAGACCCGAAATCCGTAGAACCTCCGGGACTCCCGATTGCGGCGCTTTTAGAACAAACCCAGAGCTGATCTCGCGCCAACGTCCCTCCCGACGCCGTCTAGTCCCGGAAATAGATTGCGACGATCAATACCCATCTTAAAAAGCTTGTTTCGTAGCCGTTCAGTAAGTGCAGCCGGAATTACAATCTTTGCGAAGCCACGTTTCGTGGTGCTGCCAGTGTGAAACTCCCTCCCGATGTCGTCCCGCTTGTCTAGCGGAACAAATGGTTCGTTACTTTCTCCGTAGGGGTGAAAGGTGAATACCGACTTTTGAGCTGGAATGCGCCTGTCTATCGCCGGGGGCGTAATGGCAATGACCGGTCGTTCTCCGGCAACGCTTCTAATTTCACGCGGGCCCTCAATATTGGGTGCGATCATAAAGACGGCAGCATCAACGCCAGCACTTGCCTCTTCGACTGCGAAATATAACGCAACAAGCGGATCACGCGACCAGTCCAGAAGGCGGGTGGGGACACCGAAATGCTGGGCAATCACTCGGTCATTGGTGGAGTTGCGAGCGATCTGTGGGAGGTATGGTAAGCCTTCACGGAAGAATAAGGCGATGCTTTGATCCTCATGAATATCGTAGTCTTCTTCGAGCTTTCCTGTTTGGCAGCAAAGATTGCGTAAACGATATAACGATGGAATCAGACCCCATCTGCTATCTCTTTGCCCCCTGAATAAATGTGTAAGCCCTTGCGGTTGGCTTTCGATGACTTGGAAGTATTCTGCTATTGACGCATTTTGAAGCGTTGCCAGTCTCATTCCAGCCTCTCGTGTCCCTGAGTGTATGCACTGTAAAAGGCTCGTCATTCCGAAGCCATGTTCGCCGCCTCACTTGGGGTGAGTATCGATGCGTCTGGAAAGCCCGCCTCGGCAGTTAGCTTCTTTCGGAAATTTGCATCGCTAGTTACAAAATGATTGTTCCCTTTGTATTCGTGCGCCCAGTATGCTTGAGCATCGCACATGCGATTTCTCCATTTCCAAGCTTTTCCTGAAGCGAGGTCATCCGGATCTATTTCGTTGGAATCGGCAAATTCTAGCCATTCAAAAGGACACTCAGGAAACAGTGTTTCGAAGATTTTTTGTTCACGTTTCATTTGTTCCTCGCTTGGATAGATAGCGAAGCCGTAGAAACTTAAATTCATCCGAGCAATCGGCGGCAATAAGTCTAAGTGGTCGAGTTCTAACTTGGTCAGTCTGTCTTTGAAGGCGTTGATTGTGTCTAGGTGGGTCCCATCGATCTGCTTTTCTGACGCGCTCGACGCCAAAATACTAACTTCGATACCTCCGGATCGGGCTAGTTCTACGAGATCTCTGACGTGCGCCTTATTTAATCGTCCTTCTTCATCAAGATCGATGAGGCAATTTGTGTCCAGAGTAAAGCTGACCATTGTTAAACCCTCCCCCCTGATGGCAACCACTAGAGATACGATAGTACCTCATTCTCGCCATGCCAATTGGTTATAAATTCGCTTCGTTGGAAGGGCCCAGTTCCATTACGTTCTTGTCTTTTTCAGACGCTGATTGTAGTAGGAGCGCCAACGTGTGATTTTGCGCCGCAATTTTGCGATACGCACTGTGACACAAACTGGGACACATAACCGCCTTTCTGGTGGATATTGTGCAAGAAAATCAATGGGTGGGGTTTGGTGCGGCTGCTCTCCATCCGCACCAACTGCCATAAGGCAAAAGAATTTCTCTCCCGCGACAAGGCAAGAAAGCCGGTGACGGCGGGACAATGACAAGAAGTGAAGGTTTGAACATGCAGGTTACCGAAACGCTCAATGAAGGGCTGAAGCGCGAGATCAAAGTCGTGGTTCCGGCCAAGGACCTCGAAGCCAAGCTCTCGGAGCGGCTCGAAACTGCGCGCGGTCGCGCCAAGATCAACGGCTTCCGTCCGGGCAAGGTTCCTGCAGGTCATCTGCGCAAGATGTACGGCAAGTCCTTCATGGCCGAGATCGTCAACGAAATCCTCAACGATTCGTCGCGCTCGATTCTCGCTGACCGTAACGAAAAGTCGGCCACCCAGCCTGAAGTCATCATGTCTGAAGACGAAAAAGAGGCCGAAAAGGTTCTCGACGGCAAGGCCGATTTCGTTTTCTCGCTGAACTACGAAGTTCTGCCGGCGATCGAAGTCAAGGACTTCTCCAAGATCGCCGTTACCCGTGAAGTCGTCGATATTTCCGATGAGGAAGTCGACGAGCAGGTCAAGCGCATCGCTTCTTCGACCCGCACCTTCGAAACCAAGAAGGGCAAGGCAGAAAACGAAGATCGCGTTACCATCGATTACCTGGGCAAGCTCGACGGCGAGCCGTTCGAAGGCGGCGCCGACAACGACGCGCAGCTTGTTCTCGGTTCCGGCCAGTTCATTCCGGGCTTCGAAGAGCAGCTCGTTGGCCTCAAGGCTGGCGACGAGAAGGTCATCAACGTTACGTTCCCGGCTGAATACGGCGCCGCTCACCTGGCCGGCAAGGAAGCTACCTTTGACATCAAGGTCAAGGAAGTTGCCAAGCCGAACGAACTCGTTCTTGATGACGAAACCGCAAAGAAGCTCGGCATCGAATCGCTTGAGCGTCTGCGTCAGGTCGTTCGCGAACAGATCGAAAGCCAGTACGGCCAGATCACCCGCCAGAAGGTAAAGCGACAGATCCTCGACGCACTGGATGGCGACTACCAGTTCGAAACGCCGCAGAAGCTTGTTGACGCTGAGTTCAACAACATCTGGCAGCAGATCAATTTCGACCTGCAGCAGGCTGGCCGCACGTTCGAAGACGAAGAAACCACCGAAGAAGCTGCTCGCGAAGAATATCGCAAGCTCGCTGAACGTCGCGTTCGTCTTGGCCTCGTTCTCTCCGAAATCGGCGAGAAGGCAGGCGTGGAAGTCACGGAAGAAGAACTGCAGCGCGCTGTTTACGACCAGGTTCGTCGCTATCCGGGCCAGGAAAAGGAAATCTACGAATTCCTGCGCAAGACGCCGGATGCCGTTGCCAACCTGCGCGCCCCGATCTTCGAAGAAAAGGTCGTCGACCATCTGCTCGCTAACATCAGCGTGACCGACAAGAAGGTTTCGAAGGAAGAGCTGACGGCTGAAGACGAAGATGCAGCTTCGGAAGCAAAGCCTGCCAAGAAGGCTGCGGCGAAGAAGAAGGCTGCTCCCAAGAAGAAGGCCGACGAAGACAAGTCCGAAGAGGCTTAATTCTTTCTGGTTTGATCTATATGAAAGGCCGCGCACTGCGCGGCCTTTTCATTTCAAGTGCAATTCGCAGTCGAGGGTGTGACATGAATGGGGCTGCCATATCTCCATCTGGAACTGACGATGCACGAAGAGCCATGCCAACCTGCATGGCCAGCCGATGTCAGCATAGCCGCGTTCTCTCACGAATATGCACGCGCCACCCATGATTTGCTGGTTCGTGCCTATGCCGGTGGTGGCGGTTCGGTTGCCGGTTTCGACAACTGGTACAATGGGCTGATAACCGATAATGAGTACGATCCCGAGCTGGCCGTTCTGGTTCTCGATCAGGCCCATCGGTCTGTCGCATTTGTGCAGTGCTGGAATAGTGCTTTCATTAAGGATCTGGTTGTGGATCCAGGCAGGCGGCGGGAAGGTTTGGGGGAAGCGCTTTTGGTTCATGTGCTTCGCCTTTTATTCCACCGCGGTCAGACAAAGGTTAGTTTGAAAGTGGAGCGGAATAACCCTTCTGGCGCCGAAAGAATTTACAGGCGTCTAGGTTTTAGCGAAGTCCCGGCTGCGAAGCTGCATACGAAAGCTTGAGCAAATCACGCTGAAGGGCAGAGAAGGCTTGCCAGTCTTCGCCGTTTGTTTTAGCCAAAGTCAGATAGAATTTTTGCTGCGCATTGCGTCGCACAGGAAGAGATAGACGAGTTACTATGACCCTTATTGATACGCGCACGCCGGAACCGAAACGCTTCATTTCCGGCGCCACGGGCGACTGGGAAGTCGTCATCGGCATGGAAGTCCATGCGCAGGTCACGTCAGAATCCAAGCTTTTTTCCGGCGCCTCCACTTCGTTTGGTGCGGAGCCTAATTCCAATGTTTCTCTGGTTGATGCGGCCATGCCGGGCATGTTGCCGGTCATCAATCTGGAATGCGTCAAGCAGGCGGTTCGCACGGGCATCGGGCTCAATGCCCAGATCAATCTGAAGTCGGTTTTCGATCGCAAGAACTATTTCTATCCGGATTTGCCGCAGGGTTATCAGATTTCGCAGTTCAAGCAGCCGATCGTCGGCGAGGGCAAGATCATGATTTCGGTCGGCCCGGACAATAAGGGCCAGTTCGAAGACGTGGAAATCGGCATCGAGCGCCTGCATCTGGAGCAGGATGCGGGCAAGTCCATGCACGATCAGCATCCGACCATGTCCTATGTCGACTTGAACCGTTCAGGCGTGGCGCTGATGGAAATCGTGTCGAAACCGGACCTGCGCTCGTCGGATGAAGCGCGCGCCTATCTCACCAAGCTGCGCACGATTGTCCGTTATCTTGGCACCTGCGACGGCAATATGGACGAAGGCTCGATGCGCGCCGACGTGAACGTTTCCGTTCGTCGTCCCGGTGGCGAATTCGGCACGCGCTGCGAAATCAAGAACGTCAACTCGATCCGTTTCGTCGGCCAGGCCATCGAATATGAAGCACGCCGCCAGATAGCGATTCTTGAGGATGGCGGTTCCATCGATCAGGAAACACGCCTGTTCGATCCGGTTAAGGGTGAAACACGTTCGATGCGCTCCAAGGAAGAAGCGCATGATTACCGTTATTTCCCCGATCCCGATCTGCTGCCGCTCGAGTTCGATCAGGCCTTCGTTGACGCGTTGGCCGCAGAACTGCCGGAATTGCCGGACGTCAAGAAGCAGCGCCTCGTGGAAACGCAGGGCATTTCCGTTTACGATGCCTCCATCCTAGTGACTGAGAAGGCGATTGCTGACTACTATGAGGCAGTTGCTGCGGGTCGCGACGGGAAGGCTGCTGCAAACTGGGTCATCAACGATCTTCTTGGCGCGCTGAACCGGGCGGGCAACGACATCGAGGAATCGCCGATTACTCCTGATCAGCTCGGCGCGATCATCGATCTCATCAAGGAAGGCACGATCTCCGGCAAGATCGCGAAGGACCTTTTCGAGATCGTCTGGAATGAAGGCGGAGACCCGAAGAAGCTCGTTGAAGAACGCGGCATGAAGCAGGTCACGGATACCGGCGCCATCGAAAAGGCCGTGGACGATGTTATCGCCGCCAACCCGGAAAAGGTCGAGCAGGCGAAAGCCAAGCCAACACTGGCTGGCTGGTTCGTCGGTCAGGTCATGAAGGCAACGGGTGGCAAGGCCAACCCGCAATCAGTCAATGAACTGGTCAAGGCCAAGCTCGGGATCGAAGAGTAATGTGGGTCAGGAGCGCGACAGAAGCCGATCTCAAGGCAGTAAACGAGCTGCTCGTATCGACTTGGCACGCGACCTTCGATGATCTTCTCGGGCGGGAAATGGTGAATGCCGTTACCGCCCAGTGGCACAGCATCGCCGTGCTGAAGGCCAATCTCAAGAAGCCTTACTCGGAGTTCATTGTTGCCGATAATGGCAATGGCGGCATCGACGGAATGGCTTTTGCCAGTCAGTCGGAAGAAGGCAAGGCTTCGCTGCATCAGCTTTATGTTCGCCCCGATGTACAGGTTCAGGGTATCGGGACGATGCTTCTCGCTGAAATCGAGATGGCTTTTCCCGGTGTCCGGACGATGAAGCTCGAAGTGATCGAGAGAAACACCAAAGCGGTGAATTTCTATGAGCGCAAGGGCTACAGCAAGGTCGGCCGTAATGAGGATTGGGGCGATCCCAATTGCAAGGAACCTGTGCTGGTGATGGAAAAGTCACTCGAAGGCTGGAACATGTAAAGCATGTCTCTCCAAAGCGGGAACCGTTTTGGGGATCAGGACATGCGGAAATATAAAAGCCTGAAGCGCGCAGCGCTTTGGCTCTTCATACTCTTGTGACAGCGGCAACTTGACCCTTGCCATGGCCGGGCGATAGGGCCATAAGCAAGAAAACCCGGTGGTTCCGATCACCCGTGGCAATGATGGATCTGGAATAGGTCATGAAGAAATTTTTTACGCAAGTTTTCACCTGGTGGAACGGTCAGACGCTCGGCACGCGGTTTCATACGTGGCGCAAGGGCGAGCGCGTCGGTGAGGACGAGTTCGGCAATATCTATTATCAGGGCGGCAAGGATTCCGAAGGCCGCACGCGCCGCTGGGTAATCTTCAATGGCTATGCGGAAGCAAGCGCTATTCCTCCCGGCTGGCACGGCTGGATGCATCATCGGGTCGATACGCCGCCGTCCAAGGAAGACTATCGTCCGCGCGAATGGCAGAAGCCGCATCTGCAGAACCTCACCGGTTCTCCGCTGGCTTATCGCCCGAAGGGCGCCATTGCCCGTCCGGGTGCGGAGCCTGCGGAACGTCCGCGTGTGACCGGCGAGTACGATGCCTGGACGCCGGGCAACTGATAATCTGTTTCGGTTCTTGTCCGGCGCGTTAATCCGCGCCGGATTTCTTATGTCCGCCTTTTGACGCCATCGCGAAAAGGCCTGAGGATAGATGGTTTGCTTCACGCCCCGGGGCTGCATTGCGGCTTGCGACAGGGCAACGAATCGTCACAATTCATGCTTAGGAATTGTTCCAGCTTAATTTAACCCTTTGGATGCGGATCTCCGTTTTGACGAAGCAATCTCCCGGCAACGGAAAAAACTCGATCAAAAGGGCTGTTCAGCTTGCCCTGATCTCGTTCATGGCGACTGCCAGCTGCTTTCAGGCAGCGATGGCCGAACGCATTACCAATCCGGTTGCGGAGTTCTCGGGTCTCGACAAAATCACAGGCCGCATCACAACCTTTGATGTGTACATCAATGAGACCGTTCAGTTCGGCGCGCTCCAGGTGACGCCGAAAGTCTGTTATTCGCGTACGGAGAATGAAGCGCCACGCACGGACGGCTTCGTTCAGGTCGATGAGATTACGCTGGATCGGAAAATACGCCGTATCTTTACCGGCTGGATGTTTGCCGATAGCCCCGGCCTCAATGCTGTCGAGCACCCAATCTATGACGTCTGGCTGAAGGACTGCAAGCAGAAGTCGGAAGTGCCTCCGCCGGATCAGCGCAAATAAACCAGCCTTTTGTTGCGCATCATTCTCTGCAAGCCGTAGGCGGTGTGCTCTAGAAACGCGCGGTTCCGTCGAGCGCTGTTTCCAGCAGTTTCTCGTATTTCTTCCGTGGAACTTCCACGGCGCCGAATCTCTCAAGATGCGGCGTGGTGAACTGTGTGTCGAGAAGAACGAAGCCTCGGCTGACCAGATGCTGGACCAGATAGGCCAGGCAGACCTTGGACGCATCCCGCTTGCGCGTAAACATGCTCTCGCCAAAAAAGGCGCGCCCGAGCGTGACGCCGTAAAGTCCGCCGACAAGCTTGCCGTCATGCCACGCTTCGACCGTGTGGCAATGCCCGATTTCGAACAGTTTTCTGTAGGCTTCGCGAATTGGACCATTGATCCACGTGCGCGCGCGCTCGCCGGTGCCGCTGGCACAACCTTCGATCACGCCATCGAAATCGCTATCGAGCTTTATATCGAAAATGCCCTGTCGGATCGTTTTCTGGAGGCTTTTGGGAATATGGAAGCCATCGAGGGGGATCACGCCGCGCCGCTCGGGACGAACCCAGAAGACTTCCGGATCGTCGGCTTCTTCGGCCATGGGAAATATTCCCGTGGCGTAGGCTCGCAGGAGCAGCTCCGGTTCGATTGAATAGTCGTCCGGGGACACTCCTGCGGTCACCTTCGTCAGGCGCTTTCGCTCTTGGTTTTCTTGGCCAGATATTTTTCCAGCCAATGAATGTCGTAGTCGCCGTTGGCAATATCCTGATTGGCAATCAGGTCCTGGAAGAGAGGCAGGGTGGTTTTCACGCCATCCACCACGAACTCGTCCAGCGCACGACGCAGGCGCATCATGCATTCAACGCGGTTGCGACCATGCACGATGAGCTTGCCGATAAGGCTGTCGTAATATGGCGGAATGCGATAGCCGGAATAGACGCCCGAATCCACGCGGATGCCAAGGCCGCCCGGCGTGTGATAATGGGTGATCAGGCCCGGCGAGGGCGCAAATGTCAGCGGATCTTCCGCGTTGATACGGCACTCGATTGCATGGCCGGAGAAGCGGATATCCTTCTGCTTTACCGACAGGCCGAGACCGGCAGCAACGCGAATCTGTTCGTGAACAAGATCGATGCCGGTGATGGCTTCCGTGATCGGGTGCTCCACCTGCAGACGCGTGTTCATTTCAATGAAATAGAATTCGCCGTCTTCATAGAGGAACTCGATTGTTCCCGCACCGCGATAGCCCAGTTCCGCACAGGCATTGGCGCAGACCATGCCGATCTTGTCGCGTGCCTCGGCATTGAGCGCCGGTGAGTTGGCTTCTTCCCATACCTTTTGGTGGCGGCGCTGCAGCGAGCAGTCGCGTTCGCCCAGATGGATGGCATTGCCAGCCCCGTCACCCATGACCTGGACTTCGATGTGACGCGGCTTTTCGAGATATTTCTCGATGTAAACTGCGTCATCGCCGAAGGCTGCGCCGGCTTCGGAGCGGGCGGTTGCAAGAGCGATGGAAAGATCTTCCTCGCTGCGGGCAACCTTCATGCCGCGTCCGCCACCACCGGCCGAAGCCTTGATGATGACCGGATAGCCGATTTCCTTGGCGATGCGGGCAGCTTCCACGTCGTCCGTCACACCGCCATCGGAACCCGGAACAACCGGAATGCCGAGGCGCTTTGCAGTGCGCTTGGCTTCGATCTTGTCGCCCATGATACGGATATGCGAAGCGGTGGGGCCGATGAAGGTGATGCCGTGTGCTTCGAGGATTTCCGCAAACTTGGCGTTCTCCGACAGGAAGCCGTAACCCGGATGGATTGCGTCGGCGCCGGTGATCTCGCAGGCAGCAACAATCTGATGGATGTTCAGATAGCTGTCGCGCGATGGCGGCGGGCCGATGCACACACTTTCGTCTGCCAGGCGCACATGCATCGCGTCGGCGTCGGCCGTGGAGTGGACGGCGACGGTCTTGATGCCCAGTTCCTTGCAAGCCCTGAGCACGCGAAGAGCGATTTCACCACGATTGGCTATGAGTATCTTTTGAAACATTGCGCTTTGCTGCCCGTTCATTGAATAAGCCGTAATCTGCTATCTTATTCGATTACGACGAGCGGCTCACCGAATTCAACCGGCTGAGCGTCTTCGATGAGGATGGCCTTCACAGTGCCGGCGCGCGGGGCCGGAATCTGGTTCATCGTCTTCATGGCTTCGATGATGAGGAGCGTCTGGCCTTCCTTCACCTGCGCGCCAACCTCGATGAAGTTGCGGGCGCCCGGAGCCGGAGCGAGATAAGCGGTGCCAACCATCGGTGACGGAACGGCGTTCTTCGACAGATCAGCCTTTGTCGGTTCGGCGGCGGCTGCAACCGGCGCAGGAGCGGCTGCAACAGGTGCTGCGGCAGGCATAACAGTCGCTGCGGCCTGAACCGTAACCTTGCGTGAAACGCGGATACGCAGGTCGCCGTGCTCGACTTCGATGTCGGTCAGGTCGGTTTCATTGAGGATATCCGCCAGGTCGCGGATCGTTTCCTTGTCGATGACGGAGTTTTTGCTGGACATATCAGGCCCCTTTAACGCTTTGCCCGTTGTTTTCTTCTTCTTTGGCAATTGCCGCAAGCGCGCGCAGACCGAGCAGGTATCCTTCCGCGCCAAAGCCGCAAATAACGCCTTTGGCGACTGCGGATACATAGGAGTGATGCCGGAAAGCCTCACGCGCATGTATGTTCGAAAGATGCACTTCCACAGCCTTTACCTTGGCCGAGCGGATCGCATCGTGAATAGCAACCGAAGTGTGGCTATAGGCGGCCGGATTGATGAGGACATAGGCGTCTTTATCGCCCGCTTCCTGAATCCAGGTCACCAGATCGCCTTCGTAATTGGACTGACGGAAATCGACATCAAGTCCGAGTTGTTCAGCCTCACGCTTGCAACTCGCTTCGATATCCTCAAGCGTTGCAATACCGTATATCCCCGGTTCTCGTTTGCCGAGAAGGTTGAGATTGGGGCCGTTCAAAACAAAAACCGTTTTTGCCATATCCGTCCGCGACTGATAACGCACTACCACGAAATTTCGGTATACTTCGCATTCCATATAGAGGGCTTGGACGCAAGCCGAAACCCTCTAAATCATTGCAGATGTTTTGCCGAACCGGTTTTTCCCGCTATTCTTTGCAAAATAAGGCAGGCAACACGGCAATTCTCTTCATCTGATACAGCTGTCGAATGCCGCAGCTTAAACTGTTTCACAAATGTGATCCGTCAAGCCGCGAGCCCGCTGCCTACTTTTTCGCGCCGGCGCGCGCAGCGGCGATTCTCTCGACCAGTCCATCCACGCCGATTGCGCCGGGAACCAGTTCATCGCCGATGATGTAGGATGGCGTGCCGGTGATGTTCAACTGCTGAGCCAGCTGATAGGTCTGCTGGAATGCGCCGGTAATGGCCGGGTCCTTCATCTTTTCGCGCAGCTGTGTTTCATCGGCTCCCAGTTTCACGGCATCGGCGATGGCGGAATCTTCCGTAGCGCGCTCTTGCGCGCCCAACAGTACTTCGTGGAACTCAGCATATTTTTCCGGCATCAACGCTCTGAACGCCTGTGCCACGACATGCGCCTTGGCGGAATCCGGTCCGAGGATGGGGAATTCCTTCATGACGAACCGCACATTCTTGTCGGTTTTCAGGATCGCTTCCATGTCGGGCAGGGCCCGCTTGCAGTAACCGCAATTGTAGTCGAAGAACTCGTAGACAGTCACGTCGCCGTCCGGATTACCGAAAACCGCATCATGCTTCGGATCGTAAAGGGAGCTGCGATTGGCGGCCAATACCTGCTTGATCTGTTCCTGGGCTGCACGTGCCTGCTTGGTTTCAAGAGCACTTTGCACTTCCAGCATCAGTTCCGGTTTCTGGATCAGATAATTGCGCACGACATTCTCGATGGCCTGCTGGTTCATCGCCACAGGCGCCGCGGCAGGGGTTTCCACGGGGGCGGGCGCCGGAGCTTGCCGGGCGGTTCCCGCGTAATAACCTAATGCAAGGGCGGCAATGCCCGCAATGCCACTGGCAACTGTTATGGAAACTGCGTTCTTCATTCCAAATTCCAATCTGTCTTGAATATCGGCGTCAGGCGTAAATTGCCGCCTTACTTGCTTTTCTTGGCATTGATGATGTCCTGCGCACGAAGCCACTCCGGAGAGCGGGGCTTCATCTGCTTTTGCGCGCGGATGGCGAATATCTGGGCCTGCTGAAGCTTGCCAGAATAATAGTTCATGTCGGCTGTGGCGAGGTCTGCGAGCGCCATATCGCCCTGCTGGCCGTATGCCTGCGCGAGATAGGCATAGCCGCCCGGAAACTCCGGATCGGATGCGATGCCGGCCTTGATCTCCTTGATCGCCGTCGGCATGTTCGCCTTGGCGCCGGTGAGCATAAGGGCGCGCCCATAGCTCATGCGCAACAGCGGCGATTTACGGGGATCGAGCGAAACAGCCTTCTGGAAAGCCTTTGCCGCTCCCGAAGCATCGTTTGCTTTCAGCAGGACTTCGCCGCGCATTTCCTGGAAATATGGGCTCTTCGGCTGCTCCTTGACCAAGGCGTCGAACTTGGGCAGTGCGGCGCGGGCGGAGCCGTTCAGGAATGTCGTGATGGCATTGCCATAACGGGCAGGGAGGCCGCCGGGATTATTGCGGAACATGCGTTGAAGCGCGCCCATATTGCCCGAATAAGCGGCGATCTTCGCGCGCGCCATATCGTGGCGCAGCTGCAGAGCCGGTGAATCGGTCTTGTTGAAATAGGGGCTCTTTCTCGCAAGCTCTTCCAGATTGGCAATGCGCTCACGCGGCAACGGGTGGCTGATGCGGTACTGATCGATCTGTGTGCCGGTAAGCGACAAGGCCGATGCAAAGCGCTCGAAAGTGTCGAGCATTCCCTTGGTGGATTGCCCGGTGGCATTGAGATAGTTCACGGCGAGGCGATCGGCGGTCATTTCCTCGGTGCGCTGATAGTTCAGCACACTGCGCATGGCCATTTCGCCCGAACCCATTGCGATGCCCGCGCCGGCGCCTGCCGCGTTGCCGCTACCGCTTGCGGCACCGGCCACACCCGCGCCAACGCCAAGCAGCATGCCGATGATCGCCATATTGCGAGCCCGGCTCAATTGTTCGCGCAGGCGCTCCTGATGGCCGCCGGCCAAGTGGCCCGATTCGTGCGCGATCACACCGATGATTTCATTGGGTGTTTCCGCCTGCATGATTGCGCCTGTGTTGATGAAAATACGGCGTCCATCAACGAAGGCATTGAAACTTGGCGAATTGACCAGGATGACGCGAATACCGCGGCCGCCCAGTCCGGCCGCCTTGAGGATCGGCGCGGCATAATCGGCAACAAGGGCCTCGATTTCCGCGTCTCGAACGATGGGAACGCCACCCCCGCGCGACTGCGCGAATGCGGGCAGGGCACTGGTGACGGCTATGGACGCCGCGGCCATTACGGCGACCGAGCGTCTGATCATCTTATGGAAAGAAAATCTTCTGGCTGGGAAAGGTGAAGTCATCATCCCCATCGTGCTGCTCTTCCTTCTTCAAACCGGCGCGAATCTTATAGCCTTTGCTTTCAATCACCGATAGGCGGAGGTTGGGATAATCTATTTGGTCGTATTTTCTCGAAAGGTGCTGTTGCTTTAGCAATCCGGCGATTATACGGCGGGTTCAGAAAGCGACATTCGCAATTTTTTGGAGGTAATGGTGGTCACTCTTTCCAGCCGCAGCGCAGTTGAGCCCTTTCACGCCATGGACGTTCTGGCAGAGGCCAACCGCCGTCGTGCAGCCGGGCATCCGATCATTTCCATGGCGGTAGGCCAGCCAGCCGATCCCGCACCTGCCGCCGTCCGGCAAGCTGCCGAACGCGCCTTGAAGGACGGGCGCATCGGCTATACGGACGCTCTGGGGCTGATTGAACTGCGGGAGGCGATTGCTGCGCATTATGCCGATCACTACGGGATTTCGGTCTCGCCGGAACGCATTGCCGTAACCACTGGCTCATCGGCTGCCTTCAATCTGGCCTTTGTCGTCTATTTCGATCCGGGCGACCGGGTTGCCATTACACGCCCCGGCTATCCCGCTTACCGTAATATATTGACCGCGCTTGGCCTTGAGGTCGTGGAAATACCGACGGGCAATGGAACCTCGGCGTCATTGACCGCCGAAGCGCTTGCGGCGGCGCATGCCGAGAAACCTTTGAAGGGCGTTCTGTTTGCAAGCCCGGCCAATCCTACCGGCGCTGTCATCGACAAGCCGGAGCTCAAGGCGATCATTGAAACGGCTCGCGATCTGGGTATCCGGGTGATCTCGGATGAAATCTATCACCGGCTTTCCTATGAGACGGATGATGTCACCGCATTGGAGATTTCCAGCGATGTGACCGTCATCAACTCATTCTCAAAATATTACTGCATGACCGGCTGGCGGATCGGCTGGATGGTTTTGCCCGAAAGCGATACGCGCGCCATCGAGCGACTGAGCCAGAGCCTTTATATCTCCGCACCGGAGCTTTCGCAGCGCGCCGCCATCGAAGCCTTCCATGCAACGGCGGAACTTGAACGGGTGAAGGATCGCTATCGCCAGAACCGGCTGATCCTGCTGGATCATCTCCCACGTATCGGCCTCAGCCTTGCTGCGCCGATGGATGGGGCCTTCTATGCTTATTGCGATGTATCGCGTTTCACCAACGACAGTATGGAATTTGCCCGCCGGATGATCGCCGAAATCAACATTGCAGCAACCCCGGGACGCGATTTCGATCCGCTGGACGGCCATCGGACGATGCGCTTTTCCTATGCGGGCAAAATCGAGGAAATGGAAGAAGCTGTTCGCCGGTTAGAAGACTGGTTGCCACAGCAGAGAGCCTGAATCCCGGTTCGGGCCCTGGAAAACTAAGCTTCTGGAGCATTTCCAGCAAAAGTGTGAAACGATGCGTTGGATAATGCGATAAAACAAATAGTTAGAGCGGTTCCGGCGACTCTGTCAGAGCAGGAACCGCTCTAAAGCAAAGAAAAACCGGCGTTTCCGCCGGTTTTTTCATTTCAATCCTGAAGCGGTTCTCAGAAGAAGCCCTTCTTCTGCCACCAGCCGGCGCGCTTGGGCTTCTGCTCTTCGCTTTCGCTTGAGGTCACAACAGGCTCCGCGCTTTTCTCCGGTTCGGCAATCGTCGCCACGTCAGCTTCAACCGCCACCGTGTCTTCGACTTCGGCCGCTGGCTTTGCCGCTGCTCGCCGGGTACGCCGCTTGGGCTTTTCCGCTGCTGCTTCGGGTTCGCCGTTGGCTTCAACCGCCACCGGTTCGGCAGGAGCCTCTTCGACCGCCTTCTTGCGAGCACGGGTCTTGCGGGCGGGCTTCGCAGGCTTTTCTTCTGCCTCTGCTGCAACAACCTCCTCAGCCGCATCTTCAGTCTTAGCAGACTTGCGGGCGCGGGGCTTGCGTGCAGGCTTGGCTGGCTTCTCTTCGGCCACCGGTTCTACCGCTGGAGCAGGCGTTTCCGCGGCTTCTGCGGCTGGTTCGACCGCTACGGCTGCTATTTCTTCGACTACTGTTTCCTCGATCTTTACCGGCAGGACCGGCGTGTAACCGACAAACTCGGGATCAGGAACCTTGCGCGCACGCGGTTCATCGTCGCGACGATTCTTGCGACCGCCCCGGCGACCGCGGCGGCGCTTCTTGCGACGATCTTCCTCGCTCAACGAAGCATTGGAAGATGTCTGCTGAGACTCATCTGCATCATCGTCTTCGTCAGACGATTCTTCAGAGACGGAGTCGGACTTCGCGGACTGCTCCTGGCCCTCGCGATCACGACCGCCGCGACGACGGCGACGGCGACGGCGCTTGCGGTCACCTTCTTCACCGCGCTCTTCAGAAGCCTGAACATCAGCCTTCGTTTCTTCTTCGGCTTCTTCCTCATCGACCGGGATTTCCGGATCTTCGATATCGTCCTCGATATAGGCCATCGGCTGCACCGGCGGCTGGGTGATAGGCCGTGTGGATGGCGCACCCTTGTCGATGACGAAATGCTGGTGGCCGACGCTCTCATCGGCGTCAATGCTGATCGCTACACCAAAGCGTCCTTCCAGATCAGCCAGAAGCTGTCGCTTGTGGTTGAGGACATAAAGCGCCGACGAAGCCGGTGTGCGGACGTGAATGTCGAAACCGGAATGACGCAGCAGATAATCCTCGATGCCGCGAATGATGTGCAGCGCCATGGAGGAATCCGAGCGGATATGGCCGGTGCCGCCGCAATGCGGGCAGACCTGCATCGTGCTTTCAAGCACGGATGCACGGATACGCTGGCGCGACATTTCCAGAAGGCCGAAATGCGAGATGCGACCCACCTGAATGCGGGCGCGATCATCCTTCAGGCAGTCCTTCATCTTCTTTTCGACAGCGCGATTGTTACGCTTTTCTTCCATGTCGATGAAGTCGACGACGATCAGGCCGGCAAGGTCGCGCAGGCGCAGCTGGCGCGCAACCTCTTCGGCAGCTTCCAGGTTGGTCTGGAGCGCCGTGTCCTCGATGGAATGCTCTCGTGTCGAGCGACCCGAATTGACGTCGATGGCAACCAGCGCTTCCGTCTGGTTGATGATCAGGTAGCCGCCCGATTTGAGCGTGACCTGCGGCAGCAACATGCGGTCGAGCTGGGCTTCCACACCGTTGCGTGTGAAGATGGGCACCTGCTCACGGTAAGGCTGGACGACCTTGGCATGGCTCGGCATGAGCATGCGCATAAAGTCTTTGGCCTCGCGGTAGCCGTTTTCGCCGGAAACGAGGATTTCCGAAATGTCCTTGTTGTAAAGGTCACGGATCGAACGCTTGATCAGGCTGCCTTCCTCATAGACGAGGGCAGGCGCCGTCGATTGCAGCGTCAGCGTGCGCACATTTTCCCAAAGACGCATCAAATATTCGTAGTCGCGCTTGACTTCGGCCTTGGTCCGGTTTGCGCCAGCCGTGCGCAGGATCACACCCATGCCCTGCGGCACTTCGAGTTCCTTTACGATCTCCTTGAGGCGCTTGCGGTCCTGAGGGTTGGTGATCTTGCGCGAAATGCCGCCGCCGCGCGCAGTGTTCGGCATCAGAACCGAATAGCGTCCCGCAAGCGAGAGATAGGTGGTGAGAGCCGCGCCCTTGTTGCCGCGCTCTTCCTTGACGACCTGAACCAGAAGAATCTGGCGACGCTTGATCACTTCCTGAATGTTGTACTGGCGGCGATTGGTGCGCGCATGCGTCGGAAGCTCTTCAAGCGCGTCTTCCGAACCAACGGATTCGACCATGTCCTCTTCATGTTCTATGTCATCCTCATCCCCGTTATCGAGGGCTTCTGAGATCACATCGCTTTTCTGCGAGAGGGCCATGGCCGGTGTGCCGGGCACGTAATTTTCAAATGCCGGACCAACCGGCTCGGCCGCCGGCAATCCGTTGTCGGACGCATTGGCCTGCGCGTCGCCGTTCTGGCCGTCACGGCGTCCGCGACGCCGGTTACGGCGAGACCTGTCATTCCGATCATTTCGCTCGCTCCGCTCACTCTTGGCGCGCGGCTCGTCTTCGTCGTCTTCCGCACGTGCGGCTTTGGCTTCCGCCTCAAGCAGCGCAAGGCGATCAGCTACCGGGATCTGGTAGTAGTCGGGATGAATTTCCGAAAATGCGAGGAAGCCATGACGGTTGCCGCCATATTCCACGAACGCAGCCTGAAGCGAAGGTTCGACGCGAGTGACGCGTGCGAGGTAGATATTGCCTTTCAGCTGCTTCTTATGTTCCGACTCAAAGTCGAATTCTTCAATCTTGTTGCCCCGAGTAACGATGACCCGGGTCTCCTCCGGGTGGGAGGCATCTATAAGCATTTTGTTGGACATTATTGTCTTTCCTGCCGGCGCGAAGACGCAAAACGCGTGCGCCGGACGAAACCCTGCGGGCTGTCGTGCTCATTGCGTTGCATCTGCCGGATGGTTCTGGGTTCGTCGGAATAAAAGCTGCTGCCTCCGCGCGCGATGGCCTCGTGGCGATCACGGTCTTCAGGCTCGCAATGGTCAGTCTTGCTTGACCCATAGCTGTTCCGAACGAAACGACCTCATATATGACCCGGGAAAGCCGGGCCGACCTCTTTGCTCTTTTCGAGCGTTGGCGACAGCACGTAAAGATGCGCAGTCGGCCGATGGAAACGGAGGGCGGGGGAGCCACATCTCCGCTGAATTCTGTGCCGGTTATTGGGGGCGACGAATGAATATGCCGCTGTTTTCGCTACCATTCCTTGCGGTTCGTTTAGAGAACCGGCAAACGATTCTGATAGTTCACCCAAAACCTTCCATAGCTTTTATGGCGTCGTTTGAACGATGACAAGTGCGAATATCATTTGACTTTCGCATCGCAATTTCGCCGAAAGCTGAGTATAGGCCCGATTCAAGGTCGAAATACGGCTGGAAATCCTTCATTAACTGTAGTTCTGTACGAGTGTTTCAATGGGTATTCGAGCGAGAGGGTGCAGGACAAACGTGCCGGTATCGCGATTATTGATACCAGTCATCCAAATGATGTTCCTGATTGTGGCAGCCGATGCATTTTCGAAGCGCTGAAAACGCGATGACACGATTGCTGAATTTGCGATGCCTTCTGGCGTTGTTGGCCCTTTTGTCGGTTCTGCTGGTCCAGTCCGTCTCCGTCTATGCGGCCGATCGCGTGGCCTCGCCGCTGGCTGCGCTGACTTTCCGGATGGCGGGCGACGATTTGCGGACGCGCATCGTCGTCATGTTCGACAGGGAGCCCAAGCTGTCGACCCTGCTTCTCGATAATCCGCATCGGCTTGTCGTCGACCTGCCTGAAACACGCTTCGGTTTCGATGAAAAGAGTCTGGAGCCCCGGGGTCTCGTGTCTCGCGTTCGCTACGGCCTCGTGGGCAAGGGGCGTTCGCGCCTCATCCTGACACTCCGCGGTCCGTTCAAGGTTGAGGATTTGCGCGTTCTGAAAAATGAAAGCGCATCAGGCTATCGCCTTGTGGCGGATATTGTTGCGACCTCGGACCGGGAATTTGCGGATCAGTTGCAGGGCCGCAAGGAAATAACCAGTTCCACCGATCGCGATGAAAAGCCGGTCCAGGCCGCGTCGCAGAATGGGACGGCTCGCCCGTTCACGATCATGATCGACCCCGGCCACGGTGGAATTGACAGTGGCGCGGAAAGCCTTAGCGGCATCAAGGAAAAAGACCTGACGCTCGCTTTCGGGCAGGCTCTCAGAGATCGTCTGGCGCAGGACAAGAACATCAAGGTTCTCATGACGCGCGAGGACGACACTTTTCTGCGCCTTTCCGAAAGGGTGAGGATCGCCCGCCAGCACGAAGCGGATTTGTTCATCTCCATCCATGCCGATACGATCAACCAGCACGATATTCGCGGCGCGACGGTTTATACGATTTCCGACAAGGCATCGGACTCTGTAGCGCGCGCCATGGCTGAGCGGGAAAACAAGTCCGACACCCTTGCAGGTGCGGCGCCCGAGGAGCAGCCCGAGGTTACCGATATTCTTCTGGACCTGACCAGGCGTGAAACGCACACATTTTCGCTGAGCTTTGCCGAAAAGGTGATTCACTCCCTGCAAGGACAGGTGAACCTCATCAACAATCCGCATCGCTTTGCCGGTTTTCAGGTACTGCGCGCGCCGGACGTGCCATCCGTGCTGATCGAAATCGGATATTTGTCCAATGCCGAGGACGAAAAGCTTATCAGCAACCCCGAGTGGCGCAAGAAGCTCGCGGACAGGCTTGCGATTGCGATCAAGGCGTTTGAAGCGCTGAAACATCCCGCAAGCCTCAGCAAAGGGTAGGGACCCTGAAATATGGAGAACTGTGGCGATGTCTCTTAAATGCGCAACATCTTATAAGATGCAGGCTTGCAACAGTTTAACGGATTTTCGTCATGCAGGCGAAAGCAGCAGCGTTAAATTGGTAAAAACACGTAAACCATCTTGCCTTTGACTCATTTGCTGGTCACTAAGCCAGTGATTGCCTCATGGCATAATTGGGTTAAAGGGTTGGCTGTTCGTGCATTGACCCTTATCATGTGAATAATCTGAAGGCAGGATTCCGCATTTATGGTAAGGCTTATCGGATATTTCTTCGGGATCGGAACGGTGCTGATGCTCCTCGTGGCAGGTGGCGTCGCCCTTTACGTCGGAAGTCTCACGAAGGATCTGCCAGATTACGAGGTGCTCGCAAAATACGAGCCGCCTGTAATGACGCGCGTTCATGCCTCCGATGGTAGCCTCATGGCGGAGTTTGCCCGTGAGCGCCGTCTTTATATCCCTATTCAGGCGGTGCCGAACCGCGTGAAGGCCGCTTTCGTTTCGGCTGAAGACAAGACTTTCTATGAGCATCATGGTCTTGATTTCGCCGGCCTTGCCCGCGCCATGTTGACGAACGTCAAGAATATGGGGTCCGGTCGCCGTCCGGTAGGCGCGTCCACAATCACGCAGCAGGTTGCAAAGAACTTCCTCCTGACGTCGAAACAGACCTATGATCGCAAGATCAAGGAAGCCATCCTTGCAATGCGCATCGAGCAGGCCTATTCCAAGGACCGTATTCTCGAGCTTTACCTCAACGAAATCTTCTTCGGTCTTGGTTCCTATGGTATTGCCAGCGCGGCTCTGACTTATTTCGACAAATCGGTCGGCGAACTTTCCATCGCCGAAAGCGCATATCTTGCCGCCTTGCCGAAGGGCCCGAACAATTATCACCCGTTCCGCCAGCCAGAGCGCGCCATCGAGCGCCGCAACTGGGTCATCGACCGGATGAGTGAAAACGGCTACATCACCGCGGAAGAAGCGACCGAAGCCAAGAAGCAGCCGCTGGGCGTGAAGGAGCGTTCGGACGCCCATTACGTGTTTGCCTCGGAATATTTCACCGAAGAAGTTCGCCGCCAGATAATCCAGAAATATGGCGTCGATGCGCTTTACGAAGGTGGCCTTTCCGTTCGCACCACGCTGAACCCGACCCTTCAGGTCGAGGCGCGCAAGTCCTTGCAGGCTGCGCTGCTGCGCTATGACGAGGCTCGCGGCTGGCGTGGCCCCATGAAGAATGTCGAACTTGGCAACGACTGGGGTACGGCATTCGGCGACATGCAGTCCTATGCGGATGTGCCCGAGTGGCAGCTTGCGATCGTGCTCAATGTTTCCGCCGCTGGCGCAGATATCGGTCTGCAGCCGCCGCTTGAGGCATCGGGCTCGCGCAGCAAGGAGCGCAAGCGCGCATTTATCGCGGCCGATGATATGAAGTGGGCGATGCGCATCGTGAATATCGGTGGCAAGCGCACCAGCGCCAAATCACCGGAAGGCGTGCTGAAAGCGGGCGACATTATCTATGTCTCCAAGTCCGGCGAATCTCGTTTCCGTCTCCAGCAGCCGCCGAAACTCGAGGGCGCGCTTGTTGCCATGGACCCGCACACAGGCCGTGTTCTGGCCATGGTCGGCGGCTTTTCCTACGCGGAATCGGAGTTCAACCGCGCAACGCAGGCCTATCGCCAGCCCGGTTCGTCGTTCAAGCCGTTCGTCTATGCTGCGGCCCTCGATAATGGCTATACGCCGGCTTCCGTGGTTCTGGACGGCCCGCTGGAAGTCAATCAGGGCGGTACGCTGGGCGTCTGGGCGCCGAAGAACTATTCGGGCAAGTTCTCTGGCCCGTCCACGCTGCGCTACGGTATCGAACAGTCACGTAACGTCATGACCGTGCGTCTCGCGCAGGACATGGGCATGAAGCTCGTCGCTGAATATGCGGAACGCTTTGGCATCTACGACAAGATGCTGCCCGTTCTCTCCATGGCGCTTGGTGCCGGTGAAACGACCGTTCTGCGCATGGTGACGGCCTATTCCATCATGGCGAATGGCGGCCAGAGCATAACGCCGTCGATGATCGACCGCATTCAGGATCGTTATGGCAAGACCGTGTTCAAGCACGATGCGCGCCAGTGCGAAGGCTGCAATGCACAGGACTGGGCCAATCAGGACGAGCCGACGCTGATCGATAATCGGGATCAGGTACTCGATCCTATGACGGCTTATCAGATCACCTCGATGATGGAAGGCGTCGTTCAGCGCGGCACGGCGCAGATTTTGAAGAGCCTCGACCGCCCGATGGCTGGCAAGACCGGTACGACCAACGATGAGAAGGACGCCTGGTTCGTTGGTTTCACGCCCGATCTCGTAGTGGGCGTGTTCATGGGCTATGATACGCCCACACCGCTTGGCCGCGGCAATACGGGCGGCGGTCTCGCAGCGCCTGTGTTCAAGTCCTTCATGGAGCAGGCTTTGGCCGGAACGCCGAAAGTGGATTTCCGCGTACCTGAGGGCATGACGGTCATCGCTATCAACCGCAAGACCGGTATGCGTGCCAATCAGGGCGATCCGAATGTGATCATGGAAGCTTTCAAGCCGGGTACGGGACCATCCGACAGCTATTCTGTCATCGGCATGGATTCCTTCCGCGAAGGTTCTCCGGTTGCGCCGCAGTCGCCGCAGGCAACCCGCGCTATCAACTCAGGTTCGGGCGGACTTTACTGACCGGGAAAAACGGGGCTTTACCCTTTACACTGCGCCGCGTGCTCACTATGGTCCGCGGCGCCTGGACTGTCTGTCCATGCCCGAAAGTCTGGGCCTCGTAACGACCGGCTCAGCTTCTCAATTGAATAGAATGATATTGAAGGAACGATTTGCCCATGCGCGCGGAAATCGAGACGCTGGTTGACGAAATCCAGCAGGCCATAAGCCTGCTGAGGAGGCATCTTTGACTGGGATCAGGCGATAAAACGTCTCGGCTATCTCAACCAGAAAGCTGAAGATCCCACACTCTGGAATGATGCCCAGGAAGCCCAGAAGCTGATGCGCGAGCGCCAGCAGCTGGAAGACAGCATCAATGGCATCAATCATCTGACCCAGACGCTGAACGACAGCATCGAACTGATCGCCATGGGCGAGGAAGAAAATGACAAGTCGATCATTCAGGATGCGGAAAACACCATCCGCGAACTGAAGGAAGAGATCGACCGTCGCCAGATCGATATGCTCCTGTCGGGCGAAGCCGATGCGAACGACACCTATGTCGAAGTGCACGCCGGTGCCGGTGGCACCGAAAGCCAGGACTGGGCGTCGATGCTGCTGCGCATGTATACGCGCTGGGCGGAACGCAATGGCCGCAAGGTCGAAGTGATGGAAGTGCACGAAGGCGAAGAAGCGGGCATCAAGTCCGCGACCATTCTCGTCAAGGGGCACAACTCATATGGCATGATGAAGACCGAATCGGGCGTACATCGTCTGGTCCGTATTTCGCCGTATGACTCCAACGCCCGTCGCCATACGTCTTTCGCCAGCATCTGGGTATATCCAGTCATCGATGACAATATCGACGTGCAGGTCACGGAAGCAGATGTTCGCATCGATACCTACCGCGCTTCGGGTGCTGGCGGGCAGCACGTCAATACGACCGACTCGGCAGTGCGTATCACGCATATTGCGACCGGGATCGTGGTGCAGTGCCAGGCGGAACGCTCACAGCACAAAAACCGCGAAAAGGCATGGTCGATGCTGCGCGCTCGCCTTTATGAAGAGGAACTGAAAAAGCGCGAAGCGGCGACGGATGCAGCGAATGCCACCAAGACCGATATCGGTTGGGGACACCAGATTCGCTCCTACGTCCTGCAGCCCTATCAGCTGGTCAAGGATCTGCGCACCGGTGTGGAAAGCACCAACCCGCAGGAAGTGCTGGATGGTTCCGTCACGCCGTTCATGGAAGCCGCGCTCGCGCACCGTATTCAGGGCGGCGGTGAACTGATCGACGATATCGATTGATTGCTCACTATCTGCACGGCACAGAACAAAAAAACCCGGCTCCGGCCGGGTTTTCGTTTCAGAAACTCAGAGTAACGGCTCTATCTGTTTTCCGGCCTTGAGAAAATTGACCGGATTGACCGCACGTCCGTTTTCACGGACTTCATAATGCAGGTGGCTGCCGGTCGAACGTCCGGAGCTTCCCGCTTCGCCGACAACAACTCCGGCGGCAACCTGCTGCCCGTCGCGTACAAGGACCCGGCTTAGATGCGCAAAACGGGTCGAGAAGCCATTACCATGATCGATCTCGACCATATTGCCATACCCGCCGAAACGGCCTGCCTTCACGACCTTGCCCGCTGCGGTGGACTTTACGGTCTGGCCGTAGGCTGCACGAAAATCGATGCCGGAATGAAAAGCAACCGTACCGAGAAACGGATCACGGCGCACGCCGAACAGGCTGGTTAGGGGGTTCCCTGGAGCCGGATTGGCAAGGGGAAGGGCGCTCACACGCTTGCGGACCTGATCGAGCCGGTCAAGCGCGCTATCGAGATTACGCAACTGCATGTCGAAATCATTAACCACTGTGCCGGGCGACGAAACCGGGATAAGCGGTCCGCCCATCGCCACAGATGCGTTGCCGGGCGTTTCGATACGCAGTCCGGCGGCGTTCAAAGTGTCGAGAATGCTGTCTGCTTTTTCGTAGGCGGCATCGGCCAGCACACGCACCTTGCCATTCTGCTCGCTTTCGATGCGATGAAGGTTATGGGTGATGGTGGCAAGTATCTTGTCGGAAGTTTCAAGCGTTGATTCACCCGAAATCCCGCCAGAAAGGCGCAATCCCACCGAACCGGCATCCGCACGGCGATCAGGCTCTCCAGTCGGCAATTTTCCGGGCACAGGACCGGTGATGATTGGATCGATGCCGGGGAAATCGCGTCCGGCAAGGGCTTCATTGGGGATATACTGGCTGTGCTGCTCAATATCCGGCGCCGTTTCCGCAGGCATTTCCGGCATTGGCTGCAATTGCGAAGCCCGTTCCAGCAGTGGCGCAAGTTTGCCGTCACGTGCGCTCAATGTCTGCTGACGCTGCATCAGTTCAGCAACCTTGTTCTCCATCACCTGCTGATCCAGCATCTGTCGGCTGGTGATACGGTCAACTTCGGTGCGAAGCGCTGAAATGCGGTCTTCATAAAGCTGCTGGTTGCGGGCATGGCGCGCGATGCCGGCGCTCATGAGATCATCGCGAAGCACCAGGTAAGCCGTCGCGCCAAGATATCCTGCCGAGAGAGCGAGAAACACCGCGCCGCCAAGAACTGTCATCCAGGGGCGCAACGTGAAATGGCTGATCTTTTCGCCGCGCGCAATAATCAGGACAGGCGGTTCCTTGCGCTCTCCGAACACCTTTTTCGTGGATGTTTTCGCCTGATTCCCAGTCATGCCAGCCGCATGCCCCTTCTCGATTCCCTTACTTGATTACAACTTATTAGGGTTAACAGACCTTTACATTCGGAGCTTGCGCGGGCCGTGCGACGAGGTTTGTTTTTGCCGAAGGGGTCGGCGGGATAAGGGCTAGATGGATACCGGGGACAGCGAACGATAGAAGGACGGGGTCAAGCCCGCTTCGGCACGAGCCAGTTCGTTGAAGGGCGGCTTCAGGTCGCCGCGGAAATTTGCACGCACCAGCTCCTGAAATCTCGCGACCGGGTCGATTCTGTTCCGGGCACAGAAAAAACGAAACCATTTGGCGCCGACGGCGACATGCGTTTTCTCGTCATTGTAGATGACGTCCAGAATTGCAGCGGTCTCATGATCGCCAGTCTCGATCATTTTCTCCAGCAAGGATGGGGTCACATCGAGCCCACGAGCCTCGAGAATAAGCGGTACGACAGCGAGACGGGCTTCGAGATCGTTGCGGGTCTGGTGGGCGGATTGCCAGAGTCCATCATGGGCGGGCATGTCGCCGTAATCCGCACCCAACGACTTGAGGCGATCACGCAGCAGTGTGAAATGCCGGGCTTCATCATCGGCGACTTTCATCCAGCCGTCGAAGAAACTGCGTGGTATCGGTTTGGCGGCGAAACGGGCAACAATGTCCAGCGCAAGATCGATGGCGTTCAGCTCGATATGGGCGAGGGCGTGCATCAAGGCGATGCGCCCGTGTTCCGTGTTGAGCGATCGCTTCTTCAGCATCCGCGGAGGTACGAGTTCCGGCTTTTCAGGCCGTCCGGGACGCTCGGGCAAGGGCGGATCGAGCGGACTGCGAACCGACAATGTGCGGCCAAACCAGCGGGCCGCAGTTTCTCGTGTCAGCCGGACCTTTTCGTCAAGATCGCTGGCGGATATGGCGCGGATGGCATTGCCGCGCAGCGTCTGTTCGTAAGATGGCTTGTTTGTCATCGTTCAAAGCGCGCGTGCAGCCTCGAGAACCGCATCGGCATGACCGTCTACTTTCACCTTGTTCCAGACCTGAGCGATTTTTCCTTGCGCATCGATCAGGAACGTCGTGCGTTCCACGCCCATATATTTGCGGCCGTACATGCTTTTTTCCACCCATACGCCATAGGCTTCAAGCGCTACCCGGTCTTCATCCGCGGCAAGATCGACGGTCAGGTCGTGCTTCTTGCGAAATTTCGCGTGTTTCGTCGCGCTGTCGGGAGAAAGGCCGATGACGCGAACCCCTATCTTGTCGAATTCCGGCTTCAGTTGGGAGAAGGCAATCGCTTCCTTGGTGCAGCCGGAAGTGTCGTCTTTCGGATAAAAGTAGATGACCACCGGCTTGCCCCTAAGGGATGACAGGGAGATTTCGCCATTATCCGAAGGCAGAGTGAAATCGGGTGCCGGATCGCCAACTTGGGGATGAGCCATATCTGCGCCTTTCTTTTATGGATTAGGATGGAAACCACCTGTTACAGTCTGAGCTATCGCATTCGGGCAAGGCTTGTGCAACCATTCGCGGCGTCATCGTGACGGTAGTTGATAAGCGCAAGGCTGCCAGTTCATGCATGTCGCACAAGTGACGAACTGCTTATAAAACAGGTGATTACGATCACTTACGAAAGTAAATTCTAAGGGATCGTTTGGCATGGCACTCTTTTTCTGGCTGGGTTGTTGACAGAGAAACCGCAGAAGATCCGCTTCAGCAAGCGGGAGATGAAAAGAATCGAGCGTCTCGCCGCTGATGGCGAGGGAGGCTTTTTGCCCGGCCCGGCACGTTCGAGCCGCTCTTTTCTATCGCGCTGTTCCCATGCAGTTCTATCGGTCTGCATTCTTCTGGTTCTCATCACAGGTGCCGGTTTCGTCATCCTTCGCAGCGGCGTTGACAGCAATCTTTTGCGTGACGAAGCGCAGAAAAGCCTGACGCATATTCTCGGAGAAGGCGCATCGGCCTCCATCGGTAGTGCGGCGCTGTCGCTGGATCAGGACAGCCATGTTGCGCTCGAGGCCCGGGATGTGTCGATCGCCGATCCAAAGCAGGGTGTTGAAATCAGCGGAATCAAGTCGGTGCGTCTCGGATTGGCGCCGCTGCCGCTTTTGACCGGCAAGGTGCGCGTCGCCCAGCTTGAAGTGGACGGTGTGTCCTTTGAAATGCCGGAAACGGAGGGGCCGGGTTTCTGGAAGTCGCTGCCTTACGATGAAAACGGCATTCTCGATTTCGACGCGGTTTCAGGCGAGCTTTTTGCTGCCATGCGCCGCAGCCTGGAGCTTTTGCGCGCGCAGGACACGCATGTCATCGGCATTTTCAACAGTACCGTCGCATTCAAGGTTGGCGATGAGCAGCAGGTTCTGAATATCGAGGAGGCCCGCCTGATCGAAGAAGGCGGGAAGATCGGCATCACCGGCAGTGTCATCTGGAAGGGCAAGAAAATTGCGCTGGATGGCAAGATTGACCAGCATGCAGGCGATAACAGCCTGGCAGGCTTTGAGCTGAATATTCGCGACATTCCCATAGCACTGGGTTCTCCGCCGGAAGTTGCTCCCCTCATAAACGGCAACCGTGTCAATCCGGCCCATTTCGAACTTGAGGCATCGGCCCGCTTGTCCCTGATGGGGTCAGCCGCAGACGGTGACAAGCCCGAACGTCTCGCGACCGAACTCGCCATTGATGATCTGGATATGCAACTTGGCAAGGTCGAGGACGTGCGCGGGGGTGTTCGCCTTAATCTTGAGCATGCGGTCGGAAGCCGTAAAATCGAGATCAAGTCATCCCGCCTGCAGCTTGGCGGTTTGCAGGCACAGTTCAACGGTGCTTTTGGACCCGAGCCGGAAACCGAAAGCAATACGGGCGGGCCTACGTATCGCTTTGAGGTGCTCACCACTTCGGCGACGAGCATGCCGTCGGAATCGACCGATCCGCCGTTATCCTTCGCAACACGGATAGCGGGGCGCTACATGGCCGATCAGCAACGCATCCAGTTTGCAAATCTCGATGTGCAGACGGAGAACGGTCAGCTCTTTGGTCAGGGAAGCATGGCATTCGGGGCCGGTTCGCCGGAAATGATCTTCTTGCTGCGCATTCCCCAGATGCCTGTGGCCGACGCCAAGCATCTCTGGCCCATCGATGTTGCGGACGGTGCCCGAGAATGGGTGCTCAAAAACCTTTTCGGCGGAACGCTCAAGGATAGCCGCATCGATATTTCGCTTGCGGGCGGCCGTTTCAACGGGCCGGGCCTTCCGCCGCCATTGACGGGCGATGAAATCAAGGCGGATTTCAGGGTAGTCGACACACGCTTTGATGTGGTGGGAGAACTGCCCCCCGTGCGGGACGCCGAGGGTGAAATATCGGTCCGAGGGGCCTATACGACGATCAAGCTTTTGAAAGGCGTGGCCTATACGCCGAACAACCGCAAGGTTGATGTGTCGGACGGTACGCTCATCATTCCGTGGGGACCGCAACGCCCGGTTATCGCCGAATTGGATCTCGGTGTCTCCGGCGAAGCGGCGGCCATTGCCGAAATAGCTGGGAACAAGCCCATCGACGTCCTGAAGAGTGTGCCTTTTCAGCCCGGCGATGTGACTGGCGATGTGAAATCGCGCGTCAAAGTAAACTTTGCCGTGTCCAAGGACCCGCCGCCCGGCACGCTTCGCTGGAATGCCGATATTGGCTTTACTGGTCTCAATATTTCGAAGCCGATAGCGGGCTCGTCCGTCAGCGATGCGACGGGCAGCATCAAGGTCGATCAGTCAGCCGCCAATATCACCGCCGATGCGATGCTCGACGGTGTTCCTGCAAAGATCAATCTGGTCGAGCCGGTCGATCGGTCCGGTTCGGTCAAGCGCGAGCAGAAGGTCCGGCTGGATATTGACGACAAGACCCGCAACGCGGTCTTTCCGGGGCTGAACTCCATCTTTTCGGGCCCGATGTCGGTTGACCTCGGAATGGAGGACGGCGGGAAGCGCCATGTTTCGGCCGATCTCGGCAAGACCCAGATTGACCTTCCCTGGCTCGGATGGCGCAAGGGTGCGGGCATACCCGCGAAAGCCACCTTCGATTTGGTCCAGAGCCCTGACGACAAAAGCAAGATGGACATCCATAATCTTGTTTTTTCCGGGGATGCTTTCGGCGCCAAGGGCGATCTCTCGATCGCGAAAGGCGACTTCCAGTCCGCGAATTTCAGCGACATACGCCTGAACAGAAACGATAGCCTCGCGGTCAAGGCGACGAAGAGCGGCAACAGCTATCGTGTCAATGTGCGCGGCTCGCAATTCGATGCGCGCGCCCTGATCAAACAGGTCTCGGACCTTGGGGGAAAAAGCGGAAGCGGCAGCAAATCCAGCAATCCACGCGTGGTTGTAAGCGCCCAGATCGACGAGGTCGGGGGCTTTAACGGCGAAACGCTGCGCAATGTCAATGTTTCCTATGAAAGTGCTGGCAGCAAGGTTTCGGGCGTATCGGTCAACGCTGTTACATCATCCGGTGAGTCATTCGTGGCGACGAACAACGATCAGGGCGATGCGCGCTCCATTTCGCTTCAGTCGAACGATGCTGGCGCGGTTCTTCGCTTTTTCGACTTCTATGACAAGATGCGCGGCGGCAAGATCACAGTCGGGCTTGCAGCACAGGGCAACGGTCCTTTGCGCGGCCAGATCGACGCACGCAACTTTGCCATTATCAACGAACCGCGTCTGGCCAAGATCGTTTCCAGTCCACCCTCAGATGGGGGCACAAGTCTCAACCAGGCCGTAAAACGCGATATCGACGTATCACGTGTTGACGTGGAGCGCGGTTTCTCGCTGATCGAAAAGGGCAATGGCTACCTGAACCTGTCGAAGGGAGTTGTGCGAGGACCCGCCGTCGGTACGACCTTCCAGGGAACGCTCTATGACCAGCAAGGCAACATGTCCATCACCGGCACATTCATGCCCGCTTACGGCGTCAACCGGCTGTTCGGCGAGCTTCCTATCGTGGGTGCGTTGCTCGGCAACGGACGCGACCGTGGCTTGATTGGAATTACCTACAAGCTTGCTGGAAGCGCCAAGCAGCCCCAGGTGATCGTCAACCCGATTTCAGTCATCGCTCCCGGTATATTCCGCTCCATATTCGAGTTCTAATGCAAAACGACCGATCTGAACGAGGTTGCGCACGATGAAACGTCTCCTTCTGACACTGGCTTTCTTGCTGCCCGCGGTGCATGCGAATGCGGACTCTCTCTACGACAAATGCATTCAACAATCCGATGGCACAAACTCCGCTTGGGCGGAGTGTGGTGGCGCGTGGGTGAAGCGGGCCGACAGTGCGCTGAACGCGGCATGGAAGAAGACCTACGGTCAGGCTGATGGGCAGACAAAGACTGATTTGCTGGCCGAACAGCGCCTTTGGAACAGCTACAAGGAAGCGTCCTGCAAATTCTACGCGAATGGCGATTGGGGACGTGAAGGACAGGTGCTTTCGTTTCCGGCTTGCCGGGCGAAAGTCATAGAAGCACGTACCAAGCAATTGCTCGGATACAACGAACGGTGATCCGCCGACAAGCTTTCCCGCTTTAACGATGCCCCTCACAATAAAGCCGGGCGCAAGGCCCGGCTTTGTTCATTCCATGATCGTCCGGTTTATGCTGGACGGATCAGCACGTGACGCTTCTTGCCCAGCGACAGCTTGATGACGCCTTGATCGTTCAGAGCACCAGCGTCGACCATCATGCGGGGATCACTGACCGGCTCGTCATTGATGCGCACCGCGCCGCCTTCAACATGGCGACGGGCTTCGCCATTGGTCGTGCACAGTTCAGCGAGAACCATCAATGCCAGAACACCGATGCCACTGTTCAACGTTGCCTTGTGAACGCCGACCGTCGGGAGGTTTTCCGACAGTTCGCCATCCTCGAAGGTCTTGCGCGCCGTTTCCGCGGCTTCCTCGGCTGCGTCACGACCGTGCAGCATGGCCGTTACTTCCGTCGCGAGGATTTTCTTCGCCTCGTTGATTTCAACACCTTCAAGAGCGGCCAGCTTGGCGATCTCGTCCAGCGGAAGTGCCGTATAGAGCTTCAGGAACCGCTCCACGTCCGCATCTTCCGTGTTGCGCCAGTATTGCCAGAAATCATAGGCGCTCAGCATTTCGGCGTTCAGCCAGATGGCGCCGCCAAGCGACTTGCCCATCTTCTGGCCGGATGCCGTCGTCAACAGCGGCGAGGTGAGGGCGTAGAGCTGTGGGGTTCCCATACGGTGACCGAGATCGATACCGTTGATGATATTACCCCACTGATCCGAACCGCCCATCTGGAGGCGAATGTCATGGCGCTTGTTCAGTTCCACGAAATCGTAGGCCTGAAGGATCATGTAGTTGAATTCGAGGAATGAGAGCGACTGCTCACGATCGAGGCGCGTCTTCACCGAATCGAACGAAAGCATGCGATTGACCGAGAAATGACGGCCGACATCGCGCAGGAATTCCAGATAGTTGATGTTGCGCAGCCAGTCGGCATTGTTGACCATCAGGGCGTCGGTCGGGCCATCACCAAAGGTAAGGTAGTTGGCAAAGACACGCTTGATGCCGGCGATGTTCTCGGCAATCGTATCCTCGGTCATCAGCTTGCGGGCTTCGTCCTTGAAGGACGGGTCGCCAACCATGCCAGTCCCGCCGCCCATCAGCGCGACGGGCCTGTGGCCGGTCTGCTGGAGCCAGTGCAGCATCATGATCTGGATCAGTCCGCCTGCATGAAGGCTCGGAGCCGTGGGGTCGAAGCCGATATAGGCCGTCACGGTTTCCTTGGCCAACAATTCGTCGAGGCCACTTTCATCGGAAATCTGATGAATGAAGCCACGCTCGGAAAGCGTGCGAAGAAAATCGGATTTGAAACCGGACATTCCTTTTCCCTGACTGATAAGGCGAAGTTGAAACTGGTCGCAAGCGGCTGCTTACATCCATGTGATAAGTCCGCCTTTAGCACCAATCAACCGCCAATAACAAGGAAACTCCCGAATTGGCGGATTGCGAACCGGTAATTTGGCTTCATCTATTGGGGGGACTGGCGTTGGCCTCAGTGTTGTGCGGTGCTTGAAAACAGATTGAGCACAATGACACCGGCAATGATCAATCCCATGCCCAGCACGGCGGCGAGGTCGAGCTTCTGGCCGAACAATAGCCACCCGATCAAAGCAACGAGCGTCACGCCTATTCCAGACCATATCGCATAGGCGATGCCGACGGGGATGCTCTTCAGCGTCAGGGAAAGAAAATAGAAGGCCAGTCCATAAGCGACGATGACGATCATGGATGGTCCCAGCCGGGTAAAGCCTTCGGACGCCTTGAGGCTGAGCGTTCCGATGACTTCGGACACGATGGCGATAGCGAGGATAGCATAAACCGGCATGTCACGCTCGTGAGATGGAGATGAAAGGACGAATCATTTGACGGCGATGGTAACATCGCATGAAAAATCCGGCGGGAGACCCGCCGGATGAGACGCTGCAAATCGGGAAAACGACTTGCCGGATTGCTTGTTAGCGAAGGCGCTTCGGACGCGCTTCCACCAGTTCGCCAGCCAGACGGCGATCAAGATATTCGGCGCAATCCTCGATGAGTTCATCGCCCTGACCGGTGAAGAAGTGGTTTGCTCCCGGAATCGTGGTCTGGGTGATGGTGATGCCCTTCTGGGTCTTCAGCTTGTCGACCAGAGCCTGCACGTCCTTCGGCGGCGCGACCTTGTCGTTATCGCCATGGATGATGAGGCCGGATGACGGGCAGGGCGCCAGGAAGGAGAAATCATAGGTATTCGGCTGCGGGGCGACGGAAATGAAGCCTTCGATTTCCGGGCGGCGCATCAGAAGCTGCATGCCGATCCACGCACCGAACGAGTAACCGGCGACCCAGCACGTCTTGGAGTCGGGGTGAAGCGCCTGCACCCAGTCGAGAGCGCTTGCCGCGTCCGACAACTCGCCCGCACCGTGGTCGAATTCGCCCTGGCTGCGTCCAATACCGCGGAAGTTGAAGCGCAACGTCGTGAAGCCGCGCTGCTGGAACATGTAGAAAAGATCATAGACGATCTTGTTGTTCATCGTGCCGCCGAACTGCGGATGCGGATGAAGGATGAGCGCGATTGGAGCATTCTTTTCTTTGGAAGGCTGATAGCGACCTTCGAGGCGTCCGGCAGGGCCGTTGAAAATGACTTCTGGCATGTGTACTCCGCTCGTAACGGGAAGACCGGATCTGGACGGCGAAACTTGACGTTGTTGGACGCCGCTTCTAGAACCGGTTTGAAATTTCGACAGACTGAAAGCGAGTTTCAGTTCCTATGGGGGCTTAATAGGCTTTTCTTGATTGAAAATTCAAGAAAATTGCGCTTCCAGAATTTTGTTTAGGAGATAGGTACGGTGAACGGGAGCGGCAAGAGGCTCTATCTGGACTATAATGCCAGTGCTCCGTTGCTTGAAGAGGCGCGGGATGCGGTCGTCAACGCACTCGGCATTACCGGAAATCCATCCTCCGTGCATCGTGAAGGCCGCGCCGCACGCGCGCTCGTTGAAGCAGCGCGTCGCAGCGTTGCCGCGCTCGTCAATGCCAGGCCGGACCATGTTTTCTTTACATCAGGTGCAACAGAAGCCGCTTCGACGCTGCTGACACCGCACTACATGATGGGACGGTCGCCGGTCCGCCTGTCGCATCTCTATGTGAGCGGGACGGAACACCCATGCATGCTGTCCGGTGGCCAGTTTGCCCCGCAGGACGTCACGGTGCTGCCGGTCGACGCAAACGGCATCGTGGAGCTTGATTCCCTGAAGGCTGCCCTCGGCCGTCACGACAAAAGCGCCGGACTGCCACTCGTGGCGATACAGGCTGCCAATAATGAAACGGGGATCATTCAGCCGGTTGCCGAAATTGCCGCTATTGTGAAAGCTGCTGGCGGTATTTACATCGTCGATGCCGTGCAGGCTGCTGGACGCATTAAATTAGACATTTCAGATAATTGCGGTGATTATCTCATAATCTCCTCACACAAGATCGGCGGACCGAAAGGTGTCGGTGCCATCATTGCCATTTCCGATCTCATGATGCCGCGCGCGCTTGTTCGCGGCGGGGGGCAGGAGAAGGGGCATAGAGCGGGAACCGAAGCCCTGCCGCTGATCGCCGGTTTCGGGGCCGCGGCTGATGTCGCCAAAGCGCGGCTGGACGGAGATGGCTGGTCTCCGGCAATGCGGGACAGGCTGGAAGCAGGGCTGGCCGCAATTGCACCAGACGCGGTGATCTATGGCCAGTCGGTCAACAGACTGCCGAACACCACATTCTTTTCGCTTGAAGGACAGAAGGCCGAAACCGTGCAGATCGCATTTGATCTTGGCGGGGTCGCTCTTTCAGCAGGTTCGGCCTGCTCGTCTGGCAAAGTCGGTCCCAGTCATGTCCTGTCGGCAATGGGATACGGAGACAGTCTGGGGGCGATCCGCGTTTCACTGGAGCCGACCGCAACGCCCGATCAGGTCGATGCGTTTCTCGAAGTGTTTCGCAAAATTGTCGAGCGCCGCGCTAAAAGAGCCTGACCCAAGCCGAAATTGAAGTTCCGCCCCGGGGACGTATGTTACCTGCAAGCGCGGTTTCACGGGGGAGTTTTATAAGTTGATTGTTTTAATCGGCATTTTTTCGGGCAAATTTGCACCCGGCGCTTGAAATTCAGTTTAGAGAGGTTTTAAAGAAGGGCCACGCACACTATATCGAGACGGTAATCAAGACTATTATCGCCTTGACGTTTGCAACTGTCGGGCCTTGACCCCGACGAGGATGGAGAACGCCGATGCCTGCAGTGCAGGAGACCATTGATCAGGTCCGCGGCCTTGACGTGGACCAGTACAAGTATGGCTTCGAGACGACGATCGAAGCTGAGAAGGCCCCCAAGGGCCTTAACGAAGATATCATCCGCTTCATTTCCGCCAAGAAAAACGAGCCGGAATGGATGCTGGAATGGCGTTTGAAGGCCTATGAACGTTGGCTCACCATGGAAGAGCCGACCTGGGCTCGTGTCG
Organism: Brucella sp. NBRC 14130; assembly: GCF_040371715.1. Taxonomy (NCBI): domain Bacteria; kingdom Pseudomonadati; phylum Pseudomonadota; class Alphaproteobacteria; order Hyphomicrobiales; family Brucellaceae; genus Brucella; species Brucella sp. NBRC 14130. The sequence goes on along the minus strand of NZ_BAABTE010000002.1, from coordinate 316,709 downwards.
ATTATCCGAAGATCGATTTCCAGGACGCATATTACTATGCGGCGCCGAAAAACCAGTCCGGTCCGAAGTCGCTCGATGAAGTCGATCCGGAATTGCTGAAGACCTATGAAAAGCTTGGTATTCCGCTGCGCGAGCAGGAAATTCTTGCTGGCGTTCGCAAGCAGGGCGAGCCGAGCGAAATCGACGGCAACCCGTCCGATAATGTCTATGCGTCGGGCCGCGTGGCCGTTGATGCCGTGTTCGACAGCGTTTCGGTCGTCACGACCTTCAAGGAAGAACTCGCCAAAGCTGGCGTGATTTTCTGCTCGATTTCCGAAGCGATCCGCGAGCATCCCGAACTGGTGCAGAAGTATCTGGCTTCTGTGGTTCCCGTTTCGGACAACTATTATGCGACGCTGAATTCGGCTGTCTTCACGGACGGTTCGTTTGTCTATGTTCCGAAGGGCGTTCGCTGCCCGATGGAGCTTTCGACCTATTTCCGCATCAACGAAAAGAACACCGGTCAGTTCGAACGGACGCTCATCATCGCCGATGAAGGCGCGTATGTTTCTTATCTCGAAGGTTGCACCGCACCGCAGCGCGACGAAAACCAGCTGCACGCGGCTGTCGTTGAGCTGATTGCGCTCGAAAACGCCGAAATCAAGTACTCGACGGTCCAGAACTGGTTCCCCGGCGACAAGGATGGCAAGGGCGGCATCTATAACTTCGTTACCAAGCGTGGCGATTGCCGTGGCGATAATTCCAAGATTTCGTGGACCCAGGTAGAAACCGGTTCCGCAATCACGTGGAAATATCCGTCCTGCATTCTGCGTGGCGACAATTCCCGCGGCGAGTTCTATTCGATTGCCGTTTCCAACGGCCATCAGCAGATAGACTCCGGCACCAAGATGCTGCACCTCGGCAAGAACACGTCGAGCCGCATCATCTCCAAGGGTATTTCGGCCGGCAAGTCGAACAACACCTATCGCGGACAGGTTTCTGCCCATCGCAAGGCTGAGAATGCCCGTAACTTTACCCAGTGCGACTCGCTCCTGATCGGCAATGATTGCGGCGCGCATACGGTGCCGTATATCGAGGCGAAGAACGCCACGGCGCAGTTCGAACACGAGGCAACCACCTCCAAGATTTCGGAAGACCAGCTGTTCTATGTGATGCAGCGCGGGATTCCGGAAGAGGAGGCAATCGCTCTCATTGTCAATGGCTTCGTGAAGGAAGTCATTCAGGAACTGCCGATGGAATTCGCCGTCGAAGCCCAGAAGCTTATCGGCATTTCGCTTGAGGGCAGCGTCGGTTAACCGACGCGCCCATTCCATCTCGCATCAGATTTTCTGGCCAGCCTTTTCCTGGCATTAGAACAAGGTTTACATTCATGCTTGAGATCAAGAACCTCCATGCAAAGATCGCCGACACGGATACAGAGATCATCCGTGGCCTGAACCTCACCGTGAACAAGGGTGAAGTTGCTGCGATCATGGGTCCGAACGGTTCGGGCAAGTCCACGCTTTCCTATATCCTCGCGGGTCGCGAGGACTATGAAGTGACGGAAGGCGACATTCTCTATAACGGCGAGTCGATCCTCGAACTCGACCCGGCCGAACGCGCCGCCAAGGGCATCTTCCTGGCTTTCCAGTACCCGATGGAAATTCCGGGCGTTGCCACGATGGAATTCCTGAAGGTTGCGATGAACAGCCAGCGCAAGGCGCGTGGCGAGCCGGAACTGAAGATTCCTGAATTCATCAAGCGCGTGAAGGACGCCGCTGGCGGCCTCAACATCGACATGAACATGCTCAAGCGTCCGCTCAACGTTGGCTTCTCGGGCGGTGAAAAGAAGCGCGCTGAAATTCTGCAGATGCAGCTTCTGGAGCCAAGCCTTTGCGTCCTCGACGAAACCGATTCCGGTCTCGACATCGATGCGCTGAAGATCGTTTCGGAAGGCGTGAACGCGCTGCGTTCGCCAGATCGCGCCGTGGTCGTCATTACGCACTATCAGCGTCTGCTCGAGCATATCATTCCGGACAGCGTGCACGTTCTGTACAAGGGCCAGGTCATCAAGTCCGGTGACAAGAGCCTTGCGTTGCATCTTGAAGAAAATGGTTATGCCGACGTAATCGGCGAAGCTGCCTGAGGAGGGATGGATCATGAATATCCAGACCGCCCCGGCTGCCAAGCCGCGAACGCCGGCTGAAACTGCGCTGATCGACAGCTTTGCCGACCGCATGGGCGACCTGCCGGGCAATGGCGACGTTGTCGTTGCACGTGATGCGGCCCTTGAATCGCTCAAGGAAAACGGCATTCCGTCCCGTCGCGTTGAAAGCTGGCACTACACGGATTTCCGTACGCTTCTGAAAGGCGTGGCGCCCTTCGATACCTCCGCGGGAACGCAGGCATTGCCCGCGCTGATCGCCGGTTCGTCGATTGTCGCTGCGAGCAACGGCGTTGCTCTTGCTGCGAATGCACCCCAAGGCGTGTCGCTGACGCCGGTCCGCGAAGCGCTGGCTGACGGCTCGCTCGTCACCCAGCTCCGGTCACGGGGCTTCGACGATACGATTGGCCAGATCAACGCTGCCTATGTCAGCGATGGCTGGATGGTTTCGGTTGCAGATGGCACCGAACTGGAAGCTCCGCTGGAACTCCAGAATATCCAGAAGGCCGGACAGGGACACACACGTTTCCCGGTTCGCATTGGTGCCAATGTCAAGGCCACGATCGTGGAACGCCAGAATGGCGGCGAGGGCGATGCCTTCTCCACTTCTGTCAACCATGTAACCGTTGGCGATGGCGCCGAAATTCTCTGGGTTATCCTGCGAGATTTCGGCCAGGCAACGCAGCTCTCGCAGTTCAATGCGACCATGGGCAAGGGTTCCCGCCTGACGCTTTACATCATCAATGCGGGCGGCAAGCTCGTGCGTCAGGAAGTGCACGTCAACGTGGCCGGAGAAGATTCCGACTTCGAACTGCGCGGCCTCAACCTGCTGGCTGACGACAGCCATACCGACGTGACCATGACGGTCGGCCATCTTGTGGAGAACACCCGTTCGACCGAGATCGTCCGCAATGTGGTCAAGGACCGCGCGCGCGGCGTCTTCCAGGGGATGATCCGCGTTGCGCAGATCGCTCAGAAGACCGACGCCCGCATGGCCTGCAACACGCTGCTGCTGTCGGATGAAGGCGAGTTCGATGCCAAGCCGGAACTCGAAATCTTTGCCGATGACGTGGCCTGCGGCCATGGTGCGACGGTTACCGAATTGTCGAAGGACTATCTGTTTTACCTGATGGCCCGAGGCATTCCGGAAAACGAGGCTCGTGGCCTGCTGATCAAGGCTTTCATCGCCGAGATTATCGAAGAGCTGGAAGACGAAACGCTGGTTGAAGCACTGGAAGAAGTGCTGTCCAACTGGCTCGCCAGCCATGCCTGATTGATTGAGGCGGAGCGTGTGAATATGCGCTCCGCCTTTTCCTGCCGAAACGGCAAGAGGAACGATCATGGACCATAAGAATCCGCTTTTAGCGCGCTATGACGTCGAAGCGATCCGCCGGGATTTTCCGATCCTTTCGCGCGAAGTGCACGGCAAGCCGCTCGTCTATCTCGACAATGGCGCATCGGCGCAGAAGCCGCAGAGCGTCATCGACGCGGTTGCTCACGCTTATTCCAACGAATATGCCAATGTTCATCGCGGGCTGCATTTTTTGTCGAATGCGGCAACCGATGCCTATGAAAAATCGCGTGAGACGGTACGCCGTTTCCTGAACGCCGGTTCGGTTGACGAAATCGTCTTCACAAAAAATGCGACCGAGGCGATCAACACGGTCGCCTACGGCTATGGCATGCCGAATATCGGCGAGGGGGATGAAATCCTGCTGTCGATCATGGAGCATCACTCCAACATCGTTCCGTGGCATTTCATTCGCGAAAGACAGGGTGCGAAGCTCGTGTTCGCACCGGTGGACGACGAAGGCACCTTCCACATCGCAGAATTCGAGAAGCGCCTGACGGAACGCACCAAGCTCGTTGCGATCACGCATATGTCGAATGCGCTTGGAACGGTGACGCCGATCAAGAAGATCGTTGAACTTGCCCATGCGCGCGGTATTCCCGTTCTGGTCGATGGAAGCCAGGGCGCTGTGCACCTTCCTGTCGATGTGCAGGATCTCGGCTGCGATTGGTATGTCTTTACCGGCCATAAGGTTTACGGCCCATCCGGCATTGGTGTGCTCTATGGCCGGTCGGAAATGCTCGAGAAGATGCGTCCTTTCCAGGGCGGCGGTGAAATGATCGAAGAGGTGACGGAAGAATACGTCACCTATAATCATCCGCCGCACCGTTTCGAGGCAGGCACGCCTCCGATTGTTCAGGCTATCGGTCTTGGCGCAGCACTTGAATATATGGAAAAGATCGGCCGTCACGCGATCCTCGCTCACGAAGAGGACTTGCGTGATTACGCCCACGAACAGCTTGGACGCATCAACAGCTTGCGCATTTTTGGCAATGCGCCGGGCAAGGGAGCCATCATCTCATTTGCGCTTGAAGGAATTCACGCGCATGACGTGTCGATGGTGATTGATCGGGCAGGGGTTGCGGTGCGTGCAGGAACGCATTGCGCGCAGCCGCTCTTGAAACGCTTCGGCGTTACATCTACATGCCGTGCATCCTTCGCCCTGTACAATACCCGCGCTGAAGTGGATGCATTGGCGGAAGCCTTGGAAAAGGCAAGGAAGTTTTTCGGATGACCGACATGGAACAGAAAACTGAGGATCGAACCGTCTTTTCTGCCTCCGCCATCCCGCAGGAAGAACTCCTGCGCATGACGGATGACATCATTGCGGCCTTGAAAACGGTCTATGATCCGGAGATTCCAGCCGATATCTACGAGCTGGGCCTCGTCTACAAGATCGACATCGAAGATGATCGCACCGTGAAAATCGAGATGACGCTGACGGCTCCCGGCTGCCCGGTGGCGGGCGAGATGCCCGGCTGGGTCGAGAATGCCGTCGGCGCGGTCGAAGGTGTGTCAATGGTGGAAGTCACCATGACGTTCGATCCGCCATGGACCGCGGACCGTATGTCCGAAGAGGCACAGGTAGCCGTCGGCTGGTACTGAAATCAGTCTCTGCTCCTCCCGAAGTCGAGAGCCGGCCCCGGGAGGAACGCTTTCAAAATCCGGTTGTCTTCGAGTAATGCAGGGATTGCTTGCCCCAGCATGCCTGAAGCAGCCCGGCAACGCCTCCCAATGCCGTAGCGAATGAAACCAGTCCCTGTCCCCCCTTGAAGGGCAGGGTAAAGGTTGCGCTCAGCAGTTTCCATAATCGGCTAAGAAACCTGACTGGGAACTGCTTTATTGCCCGCCAGCGGTTCACTCTGTATTGGAGCGCGAATTCACTCGCATTATGATCCCGGTTCCTACGGAAATGGTAAGAAAAGCTTATTCTGCAACAAGGGACGGTTTCATAGACAATCGCGTCGGGCGCCCAGCCGGTCCTGGCGCCGAGTTTTTTGGCTTTAAGCCACAGGTTCCAGTCTTCTCCACCCGTCAGACCCAATTGCGAATCAAACCGTAACCCCGTTCTTCGAAAGAAGTCGAGCCTTCCCATCCAGCTGCCGGTTGCAACCTTGATGGCGTCGGCCTTGTTTTCCTGCCACTTCTGACGCGCACGCAGTTCAGCTTTGACGCTGTTCTTCTCAACGCCGGACCAGATCAGGTTTTGCCAGATATTCAGTTGCGGATTGAACGGCCTTGGCCGTACCGGCGAGCCAAGGATATCGAGATTCATGCGCTGCTGCTCGGCCAGCAGTTGCTTCAGCCAATCGGTTGCGACAGTCTCGTCATCGTCTACAAAAACAAGAAAGTCCGCTCCCGCCTGTTCAGCAAAATCAAGGGCGCGATTACGTGCAGACGAAATGCCGATGCGTGTTTCGAGCAAATAAAGCACCGGGTATGGGTAAATTTTCGGCCTCATTTCGGCAAGCCAGCCATCCAAGGTGTTGGCCGTATGATTCTCGACAACCAGAAATTCGATTCTTAAAGAATCCGGAAAGTCCAAATCGCATAAAGACAAATAAAGATTTGCAAGCATTCTTGGTCTATTGCGCGTAATAGTCGCAATAATAATACTAACTTTTTCCATTTATAAATCTCTATTATAGATATATCTAAATAATTTGAGGTATGGAAATATAATAAAGAAATATTCAGTATTACTATGGTTAAAGTTAGGCAGAATTAAGTAAGCGAAATTGCGGGGGAATCCTGCACCGAGACCCTGTGTAACCGGCAGTAATCAAGCTCGAAGCGGAGGCGCACTCGAATCCAGAAATCAAAAATGTGGCCAGTTGTGGAGAATGTTCCACAATGAACAATCCGCCTTGCGCAGCGCTGTAATAATAACGATGAGGATCTAGGTGGGAGGTGTTATTGCCAGCTTATGTCATTGTAACAAAAGCACAATCCTCCGATTATGAGGATATGTTGGTGCCCCCAGAGAGACTCGAACTCCCGACCCCCTGATTACAAATCAGGTGCTCTACCAACTGAGCTATAAGGGCACTTGCGCCCGATTAGCACAAATGCAGCGACTGTAAAACGAAAATTCGTCGCAAGCAGGTCATGGCAACCGGGTTTTTCATGTGATAGCCAATAGCGGGTTGGGAAAACAGTGGCAAACTTGTCAGAGTTGGGCCGGATTCGGGACTGTAAACATGGAAGATAAATCGCTCGCGCTGCATTTTCTGTCATCAGGAACCGAAGAATCACTGCTCGCACAAAAGGATCTGGTGGCTCGCTACGGCCATGTAGCGGCGGAAGATGCCGACATCATTGTCGCGCTTGGCGGTGATGGAACCATGTTGCAAGCCTTGCGCGACTTCATGAGCAGCGGCACGCCGATCTATGGCATGAATCGCGGGTCGGTTGGCTTTCTCATGAACGAGTTTAGCGTGGACGACCTGCCAGCCCGTATTTTGGCCGCTCAGATGGAAACCATTCGCCCGCTCGTCATGGTCGCAGAAACGGAATCCGGACAATCGTTCGAAGCATTGGCGATCAACGAAGTTTCCCTGTTCCGCCAGTCCTATCAGGCCGCCAAGATCAGGATAACGATCGATGGCAAGGTGCGGCTCGATGAACTTGTTTGTGATGGTGTGATGGTCGCGACGCCAGCAGGCTCCACCGCCTACAATCTCTCGGCGCAAGGGCCGATCCTGCCGCTTGAGGCGCCGCTTCTGGCGTTGACCCCGGTAAGCCCGTTTCGCCCGCGTCGGTGGGGTGGGGCGCTGTTGCCCAAGCATGTGACCGTTCGTATGGATCTGCTGGAAACCGAAAAGCGTCCCGTCAACGCAGTCGCGGACAATAATGAAGTCAAATCGGTTCGTTCCGTCACGGTGCGGGAAGCGCCGAACAGCCAGGTCGCCATTCTTTTCGATCGCAATCATTCATGGGATGAACGCATCCTGACGGAACAGTTCAGGCATTAGCTCTGGCAGGAAAAGGGCGCGCGACCTGAGCAGTGCCGATTGCTTTTTAGCTTTTGATAATTTGAATAAATTTGTTCATGTTCGACGTTGATTTCGATTGTTGCAGCATGATTGAAGCAATTTGATATCTTTCGATGGTATTTTAGTTGACTTTTGCACGCTGTAGACGTAGGCGATGCTGCAAGAAAACGCATATTGCGTTGCAGACGCCTTATTCTGCCTTGGTTCCTGCGCCCGATGACGCGGCTGCAATGACAGGATGGGTGGAAACCATTTCCAAACCAGAGAGCTGCGCCTCCATTGACGACATTTGCCGAACTCGGTCTTTCCCCGAAAGTGCTCGCCGCTGTTGAAGCGGCAGGATATACTGCGCCCACGCCCATCCAGGCCGGAGCCATTCCTCCAGCCCTTGAACGCAAGGATGTTCTGGGCATCGCGCAGACGGGAACCGGAAAGACGGCCTCTTTCGTGCTTCCCATGCTGACGCTTCTGGAAAAGGGCCGGGCGCGGGCGCGCATGCCTCGCACGCTCATTCTGGAGCCGACCCGTGAACTCGCCGCGCAGGTCGAGGAAAACTTCGCCAAATACGGCATCAATCAGCGGCTGAATGTGGCTCTTCTGATTGGTGGCGTTTCATTCGATGACCAGGAACGCAAGCTGGAGCGCGGTGCGGACGTCCTCATCGCGACGCCTGGCCGCTTGCTCGACCATTTCGAGCGCGGCAAGCTGCTCCTGACCGGTGTCGAAATTCTCGTCATCGATGAAGCCGACCGCATGCTCGACATGGGCTTCATTCCAGACATCGAGCGCATCTGCAAGCTCATCCCGTTCACGCGTCAGACGCTTTTCTTCTCGGCCACCATGCCGCCGGAAATCACCAAGCTGACCGAACAGTTCCTGCATTCTCCCACGCGCGTCGAGGTCGCAAAGGCCTCATCGACGGCCAAGACCGTCACCCAGCGCCTGGTGAAATCCACCAAGAAGGATTGGGACAAGCGCGCGGTGCTGCGCGATCTCATCCGCGCCGAAGGCGATACGCTCAAGAACGCAATTATCTTCTGCAACCGCAAGAAGGACGTATCGGAGTTGTTCCGCTCGCTGACGCGGCATGAATTCAACGCCGGAGCCCTGCATGGGGACATGGATCAGCGCGCACGCATGACCATGCTGTCCAATTTCAAGGACGGCAAACTGCAGTTGCTGGTCGCGTCCGACGTGGCTGCCCGTGGTCTCGATATTCCTGATGTGAGCCACGTTTTCAATTTTGATATTCCGATCCATTCGGAAGACTATGTTCACCGCATCGGCCGTACTGGTCGCGCGGGCCGTTCCGGCAAGGCCTTCACCATCGTGACGCCTTCGGATACGAAATATCTGGCTGCTATCGAAGACATGATCGGTGAAAAGATCGAATGGCTGGACGGTGATCTGTCCACCCTGCCGGCCTCCGACGAGGCGGACGATCAGCGCAAGGGCAAGAATGCGCGCGGCAAAGGCAAGGACGCCAAGGGCAAGGAAAAGCCGAAGGACAAGGCGAAGGCCAAGCCTGCGGAAATCGTTGATCCTGCCGAGCAGCCCCAGCCGGTCATTGAAACCAGTGACCGCCGCGATGCGATCCGCGCTTCCAATGACGAGCGCCGCGGCAAGCCGCAGCACGAACAGAAGCGCCGTCGTGATCGTGACGATGACGGCCCGTCGCCTGTTGGCTTCGGCAACGATATCCCGGCCTTCATGCTGATTCCGACCGGAATCTGATGGGAGAAAACTGAGAATGTTCAATCGGCTGCAAGCGAGCGCTTTGCAGCCGATTTCTTTTTGGGCTTGGTTTTTTCGCTTCGCAAGGCCGCGTCATAGGCGAGGCGGGCCCAGCGCGTCATCACTTCCGGATCATCGAAAGCTTCACTTGGCACGCTCCAGTAGGGCATGGCGACAGGTTCGCCGCCTTTGCGTCCTTCATAGGTCCATTGGGCCGCGCCAGCGTCAATAAATTGAGGAATGGTTGCTTCGTCAGCCTTGAAGAGCAGCTCGTCGCGAACAACGAGCGCAAAAATCATGCCCTGATGATAGATGCCCTTGCCGCCGAACATGCGGCGGATGGTGACGGGACCAAAGTCCTGCAACAGATCGCGGAGAACTTCGTCATCCATCGGCAGGCGGACCTTTGTCTGGCGTCAGGCTGCGCCCTGCATCTGGCGCAGGCTTTCCGGAGAGGCGGCTTTGATTTCAACAGACTCACCGCATCCGCAAGCCGAGGTCTGGTTCGGATTGTTGAAGACAAAACCCGTGCGCAGGGTCGTCACCTCGAAGTCCATCTGGGTGCCGAGCAGGAAAAGAACGGCCTCCGGTGCGATGTAAACCCTCGCACCATCCTTTTCGATGACATCGTCGCCAGCCTTGGCTTCGGTAACGAGATCGATGGTATATTCCATCCCGGCGCAGCCGCCCTTTTTCACGCCTACCCGGATACCCAGGGCGCCGTCCCGCGATGCGATGATCTCGCGTACGCGATCAGCTGCTTTGTCGGTTAGCGTCATGACTGCGAAACGGCCCATTTTCTCTCTTCCGGTATCGTGCTGGCTTATGGACGGAGAATCGTCCAGTCTTGTCGCAACAGGCTGAGTTTCCTCTGCGATTGCCACGTTTTCACTATAGTTAGTGTTGTAACATCATTACTGCAATACACCAAATCGGGAGCGTCCCGAAGCGCTCTGCAAAATATTGCTCGGAAGAGGAGAAGCGTATGTCGAATGACCGGATGAAACCTCTCATGCTCGCTGCCGTGATCGGCCTTCTGGGTGCAGGGGCAGCAGGCTTTGCAGCCGGAGGCGCCCTGGCGCAGAATCCGCCGAAGGGCGCGCCTGAAGAAACGCCGAGAAACGTCCAGGAAAAGCACGATAATGCTCCCGAGCCAGTTCAGGAAACCAAGCCTTCCGAACAGACGCAGGACGCCGCGGGAGGCGTGACGGTTCCGGATTATCGCGACGATCGTTCCACTCCACAGGCGCTCATCGAATCCTATTACAATGCGATCAACCGCAAGGAATATGCGCGGGCTTATGGCTATTATTCCGAAGAGGGGCGGGAACCGGACTTCAAGACCTTCCTGAAAGGTTATGAAAACACCAAGAGCGTGAAGGTGGCGTTGCGAAAGACCGATCCCGACCCGGGGGCGGGGCAGATTTACTGGAGCCAGCCGGTGGCCATCGAAGCGGAAACGGCGGATGGCAAGAAGGAAGTCTTCACAGGCTGCTATACGATTCACCTTACAAATCCTGCCATGCAGGAGGACCCGCCCTTCAAGCCGATGCAGATCATGACGGGCTCGCTCACCAAATCCCCGCTTGAACTGGAAAAAAGCGTGCCCGAGACCTGCGAAGCGCCTTGACTCGAAATGGCAAAAAGGCCCTTGACCTTACCACGATGGGAAGCTCCATCTTATGGCCATCCCTAGAAGGAGTGATTGATTTGATGAAGTTTTCCATTCCCAAGATGAAATGTGGCGGTTGCGCCGATAGCGTTACAGCCGCCTTGCGCGGACTTGATGCGACGGCTCCCATCGAAATCGACCTCGAAAAGAAGGAAGTCGAGTTCGGCGGCAACGTTCCCCAGGACAGAGTGCTCTCCGCCCTGGCTGCAGCCGGGTTTCCAGCGGCAAACGCTCAATAATGTGATTTCGGCTGCGCTTGTTTCAATGCGCTGCAGAAGATAGAGCCGTCCCCGGAAGCATGATGCAGTTCCGGCTAGGCTGTACGTCGAGAACAGATGCCGGGAAGCGAAGGGCTTTCCGGCATTTTCATGTCCCGACGCGCCGTAGCACTCAAATGGAGTGACCTCGGGCGCGCCCGGTGAACTCCGGCGCGGTGATCGGGGAACAGTGAGCATAAATGCCGCAAATGCTGTGTTTCATTGACTGGACCCGCGATTTTTGCCACATCAACGGCAAATCTCGTTTATGGTGCTCCGGCAGGATGCAGGGCGCTCCAATGGCATGAAACATCGCACTTCGCGATAAGGAAGGGTTTAGGGCTATGGCAGCCGATTTCCAGGATCTTCGCACAAAGATGGTCGACAACCAGATCCGCACGACGGACGTAACCGATCTGGCAGTGATCGATGCTTTCCTGACCGTCCCGCGTGAGGCGTTCGTTCCGGCGGCACGTCAGGTCCTTGCCTATATTGACGAAGACCAGCTTCTTGAAAGCGAAGGCAAGCAGCCTCGCTATCTGATGGAGCCTTCGCCTTTCGCCAAGCTGGTGCAGCTCGCAAGCATCAAGAACACGGACGTCGTTCTCGATGTCGGCTGCGGCACCGGATATTCCGCCGCCATCCTTTCCAAGCTGGCCGGTTCGGTCATCGGCCTCGAAAGTGATTCCGTATTGTCGGCTGCCGCCACTGCCCGTCTCGCAGAATTGGGCTATGACAATGTTGTGATCGTTTCAGGCGAACTGCAGGCAGGCTATCCTTCGGAAGCACCTTATGACGTGATCGTCATTGAGGGCGCCGTCGACTTCATCCCGGACGCACTTCTCGCCCAGTTGAGGGACGGCGGACGTCTCGTTGCCGTTGAAGGGCGCGGGAATGCCGGAGTTGCGCGGATTTACGTTAAAGAAAATGGTGTTGCATCAGGACGCGGTGTGTTCAACACTGCGGTTCGTCCGCTACCGGGCTTTGAACGGATTCCGCAGTTCGAGTTTTAATTTTAGCGGATGATACAATTCTGCAACGCTGTGGAATTTGTTTGTGCAAGCTCTGGCGGGGGCAATGGAAATAACCGAATTTAGAGGTTATTAGGATTTGCCCGAACCAATCGGTTCGATAGTTGGATTCGTTTGTTCTTATAATGAGGTACCCGGTGTTCAAAACGTGCAAAGGACTGGTAGCGGCCGCAGCATTGTTGTCTGGCACCATTTTAACGGGGCAGGCGGCGTTCTCGGAGACGTTGACCGGCGCTCTCGTCAAGGCCTACAAGAACAATGCTAACCTGAACTACTCCCGCGCAGGCGTCCGCGTTACGGATGAAGGCGTGGCGATTGCCAAGTCCGGTTATCGCCCACAGATTACGGGTTCTTATAACGTAGGGCGCGGCAAGACCCCTTCAAGCCGAGGATATCGTACGACAGGCACATTCGGCATTGAGCTGAATCAGATGCTGTTCGATGGATTTCAAACCAAGAACAATGTCGCCGCCGCCGAGACACAGGTCTTTGCCCAGCGCGAGAACCTCCGCAATGAAGAGCAGAACAGACTCTATGAGGCGGTGACCGCCTATATGGATGTCTATCGCGCTCGCCAGATCGCGGCCCTGCGTGAACGCAACCTTGCAGCCCTGAACGAACAGGTTCGTGCAGCCCGCGCTCGCCTCGACGTGGGCGAGGGTACGCGCACCGACGTTGCCCAGGCAGACGCCAGCCGCTCGAATGCGGTTGCTGCGCTCAATTCTGCGCGTGCGGATGTCAAGTCGGCAGAAGCAACCTACGTGCAGGTGATCGGCGTTCAGCCGGACAAGCTTGCAACGGCTGCGGCAGCCAAAAATCTGCCAGCCTCGCCGGATCAGGCATTCTCCATTGCGATTGCTGGCCATCCGGGCATCCTCGCGACGCAGTACGCCGTCAACGCTGCCGGATATAATGTAAAGGCTAAGGAAGGCGCTCTGCTTCCTTCCGTCGGGCTTACGGCAAGCGCCAGCCGCCTCGATACTTATGCCGGTGAGGGCGGTTCGCAGACCGACGGTAATTCGGCTTCCATCGGTGTTGGTGTGAGCATTCCGATCTATACCGGTGGCCGCACTTCGGCACAGGTCCGCCAGTCCAAGGAGCAGCTTGGTCAGGCGCGTATCGAAGTCGACGTGGTTCGCGATCAGGTTCGGCAAGCGATAGGCTCAGCTTGGTCGCAGCTTGAAGCTGCCCGTGCGTCGGTCAAGGCAAATCGGGACGGTATTTCTGCCGCACAGCTTGCTCTCGATGGCGTCATCGAGGAACGCAAGGTGGGGCAGCGCACCACGCTCGACGTGTTGAATGCGCAAAACGATCTCATCACGGCGCAGATCGCTCTGGTCGAATCCGAGCGTAACGTCATTGTTGCCAGCTATGCGCTCCTGAACGCGACCGGTCGCATGACCGCCAGCCAGATGGGGCTGCAGGTTGCCGAGTACAAGCCGGAAGAGCACTACAACGCCGTCAAGGACAAGTGGTTCGGCCTGCGCACACCGGACGGCCGCTGATCATTTGTGTGGAATGAGAATTGAAAGGCACCTTCGGGTGCCTTTTATTTTGCCGTCGATTCGGGATTCTCGCGGTATCGCAAATCCTTAACAAATCCATAAAGCTGTGAGTTTGAGAGCACGTTTCCTGCGTGGGGATTCTCAAACGGGGGATCGTCCGCTACCCTTAATCCATTGATTCTCTGTCTTTTGCAGACAATGTCGCAATACAGGAAAGCGGATTAGCCATGGCACAGACATCCAGCGCAACACGTGAACCGTCGATGGAAGAGATTCTCGCGTCCATCCGCAGGATCATTGAAGACAGCGATGTCACCCGCCAGCCCGCACCGATGGCATCTCAGGTTCGTGGAGAGGTTGCCGAGTTTCGTCGTCCGGTCACCGAGCAACCCGTTGCGCAGCCGGAGAGGCCCGCAATGATGCGCAATGTGTTCCAGGACGAACCGACATTGCGCGGCCCGATCAGCGAGCCGGTGCCGCCAGCGCCCGAACCGGCAATCGAGGCCGAGGATGAGGATGAAGTTGTTCTCAACGCCGAGAATGACGATCATTCCAACCCGGAGCCTCTGGCACATCCGCTACAGCCCGCGGCAACGGATATTTCGCTGGAAGAAATGGACCTTTCGGTTGAGGCGGAGATTGCAAAGGCGGTCGATACCTTGCTGGAACCGGAATCCGATGCGGAAATCGAGCAGGAAGTTCCTGTCCAGCCCAAGGCTGCCGCCCCGGTTACAGAAGCCGTTGCAAAGCCGCAGCCTTCTGCCCATATGTTGTCGCAGATCGCGGAACGTCAGGTAGCTGCTGCGTTTCAGGATTTGAATCATGCGGTTAGGGCTGAACCGCGCCGCTCGTTCGATGATATTGCTTCGGAACTGCTGCGCCCGATGCTGCAGGACTGGCTCGACAACAATTTGCCGACGCTCGTTGAGCGGCTTGTGCGGGAAGAGATCGAACGCGTGGTACGCGGCGAGCGATAAGCGTACCGGCCCGATCCGTTGAAATCTGACCCGTCTGTGCAGCAGGCGGGTTTTCACTTTTAGAATGACCGACGGCGGCGCTGTCACTTTTAAAGTGATTTGTCAGCTGTTAGTTGCTATTGAGCCTTCAATTCATTCATCGCGCATAAAGACCGGATAATTCCATGCTTGAGAAGACCTATGACGCCGCGGCGATAGAGCCGAAAATTGCTGAACGCTGGGAAGAAGCGGGTGCATTCAAGGCGGGTGCAGGCGCGAAGCCGGGAGCCGATCCGTTTGCCGTGGTTATTCCGCCGCCGAACGTCACCGGATCGCTGCATATGGGCCACGCGCTCAACAACACGATCCAGGACATCATGGTCCGCTTCGAACGCATGCGCGGCAAGAATGTGCTGTGGCAGCCCGGCATGGACCACGCAGGCATTGCCACCCAGATGGTGGTCGAGCGCCAGCTGGCTGAACGGCAGGAACCAAACCGTCATGCCATGGGCCGCGAGAAGTTCATCGAACGGATCTGGCAGTGGAAGGCTGAATCTGGCGGCATGATTTCCAACCAGCTGCGCCGTCTTGGTGCCTCGTGTGACTGGTCGCGCGAGCGCTTCACCATGGACGAAGGGCTTTCGCGCGCGGTTCTGGAAGTTTTCGTCTCGCTTTACAAGCAGGGCCTCATCTATCGTGACAAGCGCCTGGTCAACTGGGATCCGAAGCTGCTGACGGCGATTTCCGACATTGAGGTCGAGTCTCGCGAAACGAAAGGCCATCTGTGGCATTTCCGTTATCCGCTTGAGAACGTTCCGTTCGACCCGGAAAACCCGCACACTTACATCGTCGTGGCGACAACGCGGCCGGAAACCATGCTGGGCGACACCGGTGTCGCGGTCAACCCGAAGGACGGGCGTTACCATGCTCTGGTAGGAAACGACGTGGTGCTCCCGCTCGTCGGTCGCCACATTCCGATCGTTGCCGACGATTATGCCGATCCGGAAGCCGGTTCTGGCGCGGTCAAGATTACGCCTGCGCATGACTTCAACGATTTTGAGGTCGGCAAGCGCAACGATCTGCGCGCCATCAATATCCTGACGCCCGAGGCCGCAGTTACGCTCAAGGGCAACAATGACTTCCTGGAAGGCCTTGAGCTGACGCCCGAACTGAAGGCGCTCATCAACGAGCTGGATGGGCAGGATCGCTTTGCGGTTCGCAAGCGCATCGTCGAATTGATGGACGAGCGCGGCTATCTGGAAAAGATCGAGGACCACACGCACGCCGTTCCGCACGGTGACCGCGGTGGCGTGCCGATCGAACCCTACCTGACCGACCAGTGGTATGTGAACGCTGCCGAACTTGCCAAGCCTGCAATGGCGGCTGTTCGCGACGGCACCACGCAGATCGTTCCTAAGAACTGGGAAAAGACCTATTTCGACTGGATGGAAAACATCCAGCCGTGGTGCGTCTCGCGCCAGCTTTGGTGGGGACACCAGATTCCGGCCTGGTATGGCCCGGACGGCAAATGCTTTGTCGAAAAGAGCGAAGAAGAGGCAAAGGCCTCTGCGCGCGCCCACTATGGCGAAGATGTTGCGCTCGAGCGTGATACCGACGTTCTCGACACATGGTTTTCGTCTGCGCTGTGGCCGTTCTCCACACTCGGCTGGCCGGACAAGACGCCGGAACTCGCAACCTATTATCCAACCAGCGTTCTGGTGACCGGGTTCGATATCCTGTTCTTCTGGGTTGCCCGCATGATGATGATGGGTCTCCATTTCATGGAGGAAATCCCGTTCCATACGGTTTATCTGCACGCTCTGGTTCGCGACAAGCATGGCGCGAAGATGTCGAAGTCGAAGGGCAATGTCATCGATCCGCTGGAGTTGATGGACGAATACGGCGCCGACGCGCTGCGGTTCACCCTTGCGATCATGGCCGCTCAGGGGCGTGACGTTAAGCTCGATCCGGCTCGTATTGCAGGCTATCGCAATTTCGGCACCAAGCTCTGGAATGCGACGCGCTTTGCGCAGATGAATGGCGTGAAGCTCGACGCCGGCTTCAAGCCGGAAAACGCCAGCCTTGCCGTCAATCGCTGGATACTGACGGAGCTGACCAAGGCCACGCGCGCCGTGACCGAGGGCATCGACAACTATCGCTTCAATGAAGCGGCGGGCGCCGCCTATCGTTTTGTCTGGAACCAGTTCTGCGATTGGTATCTGGAACTGCTGAAGCCAATCTTCATGGGCGACGATGAAGCTGCGAAGGCTGAAGCCCAGGCTACTGCAGCCTATTGCCTCGATCAGATCTACAAGCTTCTGCACCCGTTCATGCCTTTCATGACGGAGGAACTCTGGACCCTGACCGCAGGCGAGGGGCAGAAGCGCGATACGGTGCTGGCGCTTGCAGCCTGGCCGGAACTGTCGTTCGAGGACGAGGAAGCAGCGGCTGACATCAACTGGCTGGTTGATCTCGTCACCGGGATTCGTTCGGTTCGCGCGGAAATGAATGTGCCAGCTGGGGCGATCGCTCCTGTTGTCGTTCTGGATGCGAATGCGGCAAGTATTGACCGCTTTGCCCGTCACGATGCTGCGATCAAGCGTCTTGCGCGTGTCGAGAATGTTTCGTTCGAGGCACAGGCTCCAAAAGGTTCGGCACAGATGCTGCTGGGTGAGGCGACAATCTGCATCCCGCTTGGCAATCTGATCGACCTGAAGGCGGAAGCCGCACGCCTCGCCAAAGAAGCTGGCAAGATTGCCGCCGAAATGGACCGCATCGAGAAAAAGCTCTCCAACGAGAAATTCGTTGCGAATGCGCGTGAAGAAGTCGTTGAAGCGGAGCGCGAGCGGCTTGCGGAACTGAAGGAAGCCGCGCAGCGTGTGGCAACGGCCGAGTCACGCATCCGTGATGCAGGCTGAATTGACCTGACGTAAGAAAACAGATTTCGGTCGAATCAAACGCCCGGCAGCCTCCGCTGTCGGGTGTTTTGTTGCGCGGTAGTCGCATTTCGGCGCGTTTCAAGCGGCAGAGGGAGTGATCGAACTGGCGTTTCGATTGTTTTTGAGCAATGTTGCGCTTTCGCAACAAGGCGAAAAAGCGGCCGAAAATTGGCCGATTCAGGCATGTTTTGCCATGTGCTTGGTCTAATTTTACTAATGAAACGACGATATGATCGGTGTTTTAGCCATTTTCCGCATATGTGTCGAAAGTTCCATAACGCTAATCCAAATTAATGCATCTTGCGGGCTGAATCCTTCCTGATTTACGTTTTCGTCAACGTTAATACCGTTGCTGTGTGGGAGGACATTTATGAGTGTACAGCGCGTGAAAATGGCAGGGATGGTCGCAGCTTTCCTCGGAAGCGCGGTCGCTGCCCATGCGGGCGGCTTCGAGCGCAGCTCGCAGGATTTCGATATTCTTTTCGAAAAAGGCAATGTCGTTGATACGACCGGCACTTATGTCGCTCCTCAGCGTAAACTGAAGAATATTCATGGTTCGCCTATTGGTGCAATGACGGGCGGGATCAATCCAATCACCAAGCGGGCTTACGAAACCGAGGTCGATGAAGCCAAGGGCTATTGGGTACCAAAGGCATCTGCGAAGTTTGATCTGACCGACGATTTTGCTTGTGCGGCACAGTATCGTCAGCCTTGGGGTATTCACACCGACGTCGGCGTTGATACGGTTCGCATGTATACGGCGATCGAGCAGAAGATTTCTTCGCACGATTACGGCGTGAACTGTTCGTACCGTTTTGCAGCGGGCGAAAAAAGCTACTTCCGTATTTTAGGCGGTGTGAGCTACCAAGAACTCAAGGGCGAACAAACCCGCATGATTCCGGGGATTGATCCAAGAAATAACCCGACGAATTTCCCATTCCCCGGCCCATTTCGTATTGCATCTCTGGATGTAGAGGATGAAGCTGTGGGCTGGCGTCTCGGTGCGGCCTACGAAATCCCTGAATATGCAATGCGCGCAACGCTCGTTTATCAGTCCAAGGTCAAGTACAACCTTGAAGGCACGATTGATAACCTGGCAATTGTCGGCGGACGCGCAGTGCCGATCAATGTTGAAAGCGATGTGGCGACACCTCAGTCGGTTGAATTCAAGTTCCAGACCGGTATCGCACCAGACTGGCTTGCTTTCGGCTCGGTCAAGTGGACCGATTGGTCATCCATCTCCCACGTGGATTTCAACGCGTCTGACAGCAGAGTTGCTCCCAAGGGCAGGACGATCACGAGCTTGAACCTGTATTACCAGGATGGCTGGACGGTAAGCGGTGGCGTTGGCCATAAGCTCAACGAACAATGGTCGGTGGCCGGTACCGTAACCTGGGATCGTGGCACCAGCACAGGCATGACGTCGCAGACTGACGTATGGCTGTTTGGCCTGGGTACCAACTACAAGCCGAACGATCAGTTCGAAGTTCGCCTGGCCGGTGCTGCTGGCTGGCTTTCTTCCGGTGAACTCGACGATACCGTTGTCGGCGGCAAGCCGAGCCTGACCGGTTCCAAAGGCGAGTTCGGTAACGACTTTGTCGGCGGTCTGTCACTCACTGCGAAGGTCAAGTTCTAAGCTCGACATTTAAGACACGAAAAAAGCCCGGCGTTGCCGGGCTTTTTGTTGGAAACCGCTTGGGCTCAGGACCGTTCAAGCCGCGCAAGCAGCGAAGACGTATCCCAGCGGTTGCCTCCGATCTTCTGCACTTCCTTGTAAAACTGGTCCACGAGAGCCGTAACCGGCAGAAGCGCGCCATTGCGGTCCGCTTCCTCAAGACAGATGCCAAGGTCCTTGCGCATCCAGTCGACCGCAAAGCCGAAATCGTATTTGCCCTGGTTCATGGTGCCGGAACGGTTCTCCATCTGCCAGGAACCCGCTGCCCCCTTGGAGATTACCGAGATCAGCTTTTCGATATCGAGACCAGCCTTCTTGCCGAAATGGATGCCTTCCGCCAGTCCTTGAACAAGGCCGGCAATACAGATCTGGTTGACCATCTTTGCAAGCTGGCCCGAGCCGACCGGGCCCATGAGGCCGACCATGCGCGCATAAGCATCGATTATTGGCCTGACGCGCTCAAAAACAGCTTCCGGCGCTCCAACCATGACCGTCAGCACACCGTTTTCGGCACCTGCCTGCCCGCCGGAGACAGGCGCATCGATGAAGTGAAAGCCGCGCTTCTGCGCTTCGGCGTCCAGTTCGCGGGCAACCTCCGCGGAGGCCGTGGTATTGTCGATGAAGATCGCATCCTTCCTCATGGTCGAGAATGCGCCATCCGGGCCGATGGTGATGGAACGAAGATCATCGTCATTGCCGACACAGGCGAAAACAAAATCCGCATCGCGAACGGCTTCGGCCGGCGTGGCAGCAAAGCTGCCGCCGAATTCTTTTGCCCATTTTTCGGCCTTGGCCGTCGTGCGGTTATAAACCGTGACGTCGTGACCGCCCTTGTTCTTGAGATGTCCGGCCATGGGATAGCCCATGACGCCCAAACCCAGAAAGGCGACTTTAGCGGGTGTCGTCATTCGTTCATTCCTCTGGATAGATGTAAGCAATCAGGTGAGAGGCGTCATAACGGCTGCCTGATAGGCCGGACGCTGTTTCAAACGGTCATACCAGTCTTCGAGCCGTGGGAGAGAGGGGCGCTCAATTGGGAACTCGAACCACGCATAGGCATAGCAACCGATGGGAATGTCGCCAATGCCGAAATTGTCGCCCGAAAACCAGGCGGCATCCTTGAGGCCGTCATTGGCAATCTGCATCGAATGAGCCAGCCCCTGAAGACCGCGTTCCAGAATGGCCGGATCGCGTTCCGCTTCCGGCAACCGGATCAGATGCTTGATGACATCGCTGAAATTGGAGGCGAGGGAGGTGGAGGCCCAATCCATCCACTTTTCAGCCTGCGCGCGCATGGCCGGGTCCTCGATCCAGAACGTTCCCTTGCCATAGACTGCCGCAAGGTAACGGGTGATGGTATTGGATTCCCACAACACAGTGTCGCCGTCTTCCAGTAGCGGAATCAGCCCGTTCGGATTGCGCGCAAGATATGTGGGGTCTTTCAGGCCACCAAACTGGCCGCCCACATCGATCTGCTCATAGTCGAGATTAAGTTCCCGCGCTATCCAGAGCGCCTTCTTCACATTTGTGGAATTGATACGACCCCAGATTTTCAGCATGACTCAGCCTGTTGCATTACTGTCGAAAAATGCATTCTAAACAGATCGTCCCCGAAAGTCGCAAGACTTCCGGGGACGATATTTTGCCTTATGCCTATTTAGTGATCTCTAGCGAACAAGATGACGTGTCAGTCGTCGTTCGAGAAAATCCCAAACGTGCCGCAGACACTCGACGATCACCAGATAGATGACCGCTGCCCAGAGATAGGTCTGGAAATCGAAGGTCCGCGAATAGGCGCGGCGCGTTTCGCCCATAAGGTCGAGCACGGTGATGATGGCGACAATGGCCGAACCCTTAATCATGAGGATGATTTCGTTGCCGTAAGGGCGCAGCGCTACGATAAGCGCCTGCGGAAGAATGACCTTCCAGAAGGTCACACGCTTTGAAATGCCAAGAGCCGCGGCGCCTTCCCATTGGCCGAGCGCCACGCTCTGGATGGCGCCGCGCAGGATTTCAGCCTGATAAGCCGCCGTATTGAGCGAAAACGCCAGAATCGCGCAATTCCATGCATCGCGGAAAAACACCCAAAGCCCGATGCTTTCGAGAAACGGACGGAAGGTGCCAAAACCGTAATAGATAAGGAATGTCTGCGCGAGCAGTGGTGTGCCCCGGAAGAAATAGACGTAGCCGAAGGCAAGTCCGCGAAGCCATCGATTGTTGGACATGCGCGCAGCCGTGATCGGCAGCGAGAGCAGGGCGCCTATGATGATAGAAACAGCGACCAGCTTCAGCGTGATAAGAAGACCGGACCAGTAGCGCGGCCCGTAGGTTTCAAACAGATCGACGCGCCATGCGTTGTAGAGATAGATCGCAAGGCCGGCGAAGAGAAGGAACCATAAGGCGACGATGACGTGGCCTGCGACGCGCATCCGCGTCCATTGCTTTACCACTGGCGGCGGGGCCATCACCGGGACTGTCGTGTTGGAAGCCGTCTGGCTCATATCATGCACCTCGCGAACGGTTGGCGCCTGCATCGGCCCAGCGGGCAATGCGGTCGATGAAGTAGGACGAGATGATTGCGAGAACCAGATAGAGCAGGCAGGCTATGCCGAAGAACAGAAACGGTTCCTTGGTCACGCGCGCCGCGATGGAGGTCTGCCGCAGGATATCCGACAGGGTGATGACGGAAACCAGCGATGTATCCTTGAGAAGCACCAGCCACAGATTGGCCAGACCGGGCAGGGCGATGCGGATCAGCTGCGGCAGGATGACCTTGCGCATGGTCTGCCAGTGCGACAGGCCGACGGCATAACCGCCTTCATATTGCCCGCGCGGGATGGCGCGGAATGCCGAGAGGAAGACTTCGCTCGAATAGGATGAGAAGACGAAGCCCAGCGCGACCATACCCGCGCCGAACGCATTGATTTCGACATTGGCTTCCACGCCGAACAGGCTCAAGAGCCGCTGCAGTCCCAGCGATGCGCCGAAATAGACGAGAAAGAGGGTCAGAAGTTCAGGCAAACCACGAAAGATCGTCGTGTAGATGTTTGCTGCCAGCCGTATCGAGGGTTCGCTGGATTGTTTGCCGACGGCAACCAGAAATCCAAGTGCGAGACCGACGGGAAGTGTTGCGAGGGCCAGCGAGACGGTAACCAGAAGGCCCCAGGCAATGCTTGCCCCCCAACCGTCCGGGCCGAAACTCAACAAAGTGGCGTAATGTTCCATGCGCCTATTCTTTTTCCTGAAGGCAACTGCCTGTGCTTTTTATCGCCTGCGGGCATCAACCCGGCGAGGCTTGTGCGGCATGCCCGTACAAATGTTTTGCGCCGGTTTGCCAAAACGCAAACCGGCGCATGTCTATCAATTTGGATTAGTTTTCGGCGCCATAAGCATCGAAGTCGAAGTACTTGTCGTTGACTTCCTTGTATTTGCCGTTCGCGCGGATGGCCTTGATGGCTGCGTTGAACTTTTCAACCAGTTCGGGGCGGCCCTTCTTGAAGGCCACGCCAGCGCCCGGACCATGGATTTCGATAACTGGCGGGAACGTACCGACCATCTTGCAGCAAGCCCCATCCGGGGACTTCAGCCACTGGGCCAGCGTGACGCTGTCGTCGTTGACGGCATCGAGACGGCCATTGGCGAGATCGAGGCGATATTCTTCCGCCGTCGGATAGGCCTTGATCGTGCTGTCGGTGAAGGTCTTTTCAGAGTAGTTGGAATGCGTGGTGGAAACCTGCACGCCGATGGTCTTGCCTGCGAGGTCTTCCTTGGTCACACCCTTGATGTCGGTGTCTTTAGGAGCCGCAATGCCGGGAGGCGTGTTGTAATATTTATTGGAGAAGTCGACCTGCTTCTTGCGCTCGTCCGTGATGGACATGGATGCGATGAAGGCGTCGAATTTGCCTGCCTGAAGCGCAGGAATAGCGCCGTCCCATTCCTGGGTAACGAATTCGCACTCGGCTTTCATCTCCTCGCAGAGCGCCTTGGCGATATCGACGTCGAAGCCCGAGAGGGTGCCGTCCGGATTGATGAAGTTGAAGGGAGGATAGGCGCCTTCGGTGCCGATCTTGAGCTTGAGTGGTTCTTCTGCATTGGCAACGCCAGCAGCCATGCTGCCGATTGTGATTGCCAGTGCTGCGACCGATGCTGCAGTGGCGATACGCTTCAATACGCGCATTTTCAGTCCTCTCGTTTGTTTTGGCTGGTTCCCTGATTATTTCTTCTGGTTCAGCCGCTTAAGGGGCACTCACGACCGTGTAACTTTAAATTGCACGTTTGGCAGCGGATTCCCCTTGTCCCTACCAATAGATGGTTGAGCCGATCATGCGCAATATTTTTTCGCGCTTCCATCTCCACCATCAGGTCTGTCGGCGATATTCCCACCATTTTTAGACGATTGGCAAGATGGTCCGTGTAATTAAATTGTGTCTCTTGAGAGTGAATTCGTCTGCATTTTCTGCATGTTTTTGTCTCGTTATAATGGAAATCGCTATTTTGACCATAAAATTTAGGGAGTTGCTCAGAACGCCATCTCGCGTTGGACAAAATCGGCTATTTTCTCGATATCATTGATGTCGAACACGGGCACTGCTTCGTCGGGTTGGGGCTGGTCGCTGGCGATGGCGACGATGGTCGGATCGTCGCGGGAAAGCGCGGGCCCCTCATGGCTCCCCTGCCGACGCAACTCGATTTTCTTGTGTGTTTCGCGCTTGTAGCCTTCGACCAGGACAAGATCGCAGGGCGCCAGTTTGGCGGCAATCTCACGCAGGGAAGGCTCTTCTTCGCCTGTGCTCTCATGCATGATCGCGTAGCGCTGCGACGAGACTATGGCGACTTCCACCGCTCCCGCATTTCGATGCCGCCAGGAATCAGTTCCTTCATGGTCGATATCGAAATTGTGATGGGCATGCTTGATCGTGGCGATACGGTATCCGCGGGCGGTAAGGCATGTCACCAGGCGTTCGGTCATTGTTGTCTTGCCGGAGTTTTTCCAGCCGGTAATGCCGAAAAGCTTCTGGTTCATTCCATCGACTCAGCCAGTTTTCGGGCCGCGACAAGATCGTCGGGCCGATTGATGTTGAAGAACGGATCATATGTTTCCGGACTATCGCCAGCGAAGGCAAGCGGAAAATCGACGGTCTCAAAACCTATATACTCAGCGAACGCAAGCACGCTCGCCCTGTTCGTTTCGGAGAGCCAGGCGGACAGTTCATGCGCCAGCCCCGTTTCCCACAGGCCGAAAATCGGATGCACCCGGTCAAGGGAACTGGCGAGAACGATACGCGCTCCGCTTTCATTTCGACGCGAAAGAAGGCGGCCGGCGAGATCGTGAGGCAGGAACGGCGTATCGGCTGCCGTTGTCAGTAAAAGGGAAGCCCCCCGCGCATGGATCAAAGCCGACAGGATGCCGACAAGTGGGCCGCCATGTTTTGAAGGCAGGTCTTTTATGATCGGTACGCCGAGATTGGCCAGATGGGGATCATCGCTGTTCGCATTGACAACGAGAGTTTCGACCTGCGGGCTGATGCGCGTGATGACGTGGGCGATGATCGAGCGCTCGCCGTTGAGTGGCTGAAGGAACTTGTCGCCCGCAACGCCACCTTCCTGCATGCGGCTGGAAAGCCCCCCGGCGATGATGGCCCCTGCTATCATGACGGTTCCACGCCCGTCGGGATCGTCGCGAGCGTGCTCTTGTTGCGTTCGCGCTTCTTCAATACGTTTTCGCGATAGACCATGTAGACGCCGCTTCCGACCACCAGAATAGATCCGATGATCGTATATATGTCAGGCGCTTCACCGAAGATCAAAGTGCTGAGGCCGATCGCCCAGAGCAGGCTCGAATAGCGGAACGGTGAAACGAACGAGACTTCGCCTTCGCGCATCGCCAGAATGATGAAGTGATAACCCACGAGAAGCAAAACGGCGGCAATGGCCATGGCGCCGACGGCGGTCATCCCGAGTGGCTGCCATCCGCCCATGGGAACTGTCAGCGCGCCGCCCGTCAATGTTATCGCGCCTGCGGTCAATGTCGACAGAAAGAGGGTCGGTACATGCGCCGGCACGCGGCGTGTCGCGATATCTCGTGTTGCGGCAAAGCACACGCTGGCGAGAAGCACGGCGACAGCGGCCAGGCTCGCCGCGCCATCCGTTCCAGGCCGGATGATGATGAGAACGCCTACCAACCCGACAAGGATACAGCACCAGCGACGCCAGCCCACTTTTTCCTTCAGGAAGAGCGCCGCCCCGAGCGTCACGACAAGCGGCGTTGCCTGAAAGACGGCGGAACAGAAGGCCTGCGAAAGATGACCGAGGGAGTAAATATAGGTGATCGTGGCGACGACTTCGCCCACAACACGCAGGATCGTCATCCTCTCCAGCGAAAGATTGCGCAACGCGCCGTGGCGCCATGCCAGCAAACCGATCAGCGCCGTCGCGAATATGCCGCGGACCAGCATATACTGCCCGCTGTTCATCTCGGTCAGGAGATATTTTGTGATCGTATCGCCGATGGTGAAGGTCCCCATGGCGAGAAGCATGAAAATACTTGCACGAAAATTCGCTGATTGCGGCACGATACAGAATCCGTTTTGGGCCTGAGCCTTGGATTGCATACCGTTTTAAAGTCGATCTCGCGACAACTATTTCAGGTGATTTGTGCTTTTCAAGTATAGGCGGCTCAACCGCCGGTAAGGCTCATGTGGCGCGCAACCGCCGGGCGATTATGATCGCGGTCGATGATGAAATCGTGCCCTTTCGGCTTGCGCGAAATGGCTTCGTCAATCGCCTGGCCGAGCAGCAGGTCGCTTTCGCTTTCCCGCAGCGCCTTGCGCAGATCGGCATCGTCGTTCTGGCCGAGGCACATATAGAGCATCCCCGTGCAGGTCAGCCGGACGCGATTGCAGCTTTCGCAGAAATTATGGGTCATCGGCGTGATGAAACCCAGCCGCCCGCCTGTCTCGGCAATCGTCACGTAGCGGGCAGGGCCGCCCGTGCGGTACGGGATGTCCGATAGCGTGAACTGACGCGACAGGTCTTCCCTTACCTGCGACAGCGGCAGATATTGGTCGGTGCGGTCGAACTCGATCTCGCCCATCGGCATTGTTTCGATAAGGGTCATGTCCATGCCGCGGCCATGCGCCCAGCGGATCAGTTCAGGAATTTCATGTTCGTTGAAATCCTTCAGTGCGACCGCATTGATCTTGACGCGGATACCCGCACGCTGTGCAGCCTCAATCCCCTCAAGAACGCGGGGCAGATCGCCCCAACGGGTGATCTGATGGAATTTTTCAGGGTCGAGCGTATCCAGCGAGACATTGATACGGCGTATCCCGCACTCCGCCAGTTCGTCGGCAAAGCGTGAAAGCTGCGATCCGTTCGTGGTGAGGGTCAGTTCATCCAGCGCACCTGATTTCAAATGGCGCGAAAGCTGCCGGATCAGGTGCATGATGTTCTTGCGCACCAATGGCTCGCCGCCGGTCAGGCGCAGTTTCCGCACTCCCTTGTCGATGAAGGCGGTGCAAAGCCGGTCCAGTTCCTCGAGCGTCAGCAAATCCTTCTTGGGCAGGAACGTCATATGTTCCGCCATGCAATAGGTGCACCGGAAATCGCAGCGATCTGTAACCGAAACGCGAAGATAGGTGACGGCGCGCCCGAAAGGATCGATCATGGGTCCAGTCGGGGAAACAAGTGGCTGGGCTTGGTTTGTGTGCATCATAAGCCGTTGTTTCCGCTTGTTGCGCAAGAATGTCCGCATCGTTTCTCTAGAGATAGGACCTACGGACTTCATTGTCCAGTTTCGCGCGCACGAAGCTCTTTCAATAATGATCGCGCCTATTGCGATATTTTAACGCGGGGCCTATCAAAGCTGGCGAATATCCAAGCTGGAGAATGGTTATGAGCGAAGTCTGGCCGACCGAATTGCGCGTTTCGCACGACCGCAGGCTGCTGACGGTGGCATTCGACGATGGCCAGAAATTCGAGCTGGCCGCCGAATTGCTGCGTGTGCTCTCGCCTTCGGCGGAAGTGCAGGGCCATTCGCCGGAACAGCGCGTGACGGTTGGCGGCAAGCGCAATGTCGAAATCATGAAGGTCGAGCCGGTCGGCAATTACGCCGTTCGAATAACTTTCGACGACATGCACGACACCGGCCTGTTTTCGTGGACCTATCTCCACAAGCTCGGCACCGAGAAGGAGACGCTGTGGCAAACCTATCTCGATGAGCTTGCCGGGAAGGGGCTCAAGCGGGACCGCTGACCTATTCCTTCTCCAGCATTTCGCAGATGCGGCGCATCACGTCGCCCATCGCGTTGCATTGCGCGGCTGTCGACTGCGCCATGACGCGGTCGATCAGTTCCGTATAGACCGTCAGCGCGTGTCCCAGCAGCTTTTCGCCCTTGGCAGTCAGGGTCAGGCGCATCACACGCTTGTCCGTCGGGTCGCCTTCGCGCACCAGCAAGCGACGCTTTTCCAGCTTTGGCAGCAGCATGGTGATGTTTGAGCGCCCGACAAGAATGCGGCGCGCAAGATCGTGCTGGGATTCGCCGGGATGGCGATAGATATTCATCAGTACATCGAGGTCCGCGATCTTCAGATCGAAGGTCGATAGCCCTTGGGCGAGGGCGCGTTCTACCGCCTTGCCGGCGCGCGCGACGGCAATCCAGTTCTTGAAGCGGGGATTATCCCACGGCAGTTTTTGAGTCTCGTCTTGCATTTTGTTCATTCTTGTACAATTATTTGTTCAGGATTGAACATAATTGAGGCCCTGTCATGACATCGTTCTCTTTGCAGGTTACGCGATTCGGCCTGGGTGTGCTCGGACGCATTGATGCCGAGAAGGCGGGCCGCGCGGCATTCAGGATTTTCTGTCGGACGCCAAGCCGCAAGCCGAAGACGAAGGCCTATGCGGCGCGCCTTCAAAAAGCGAACACGGAACTTGGCCAGGCAAAGCGGCTCGATCTGATTATCGATCGCGGGTTGATCGCGACTTATCTGTTCGAGCCGAAGGTTCCGGTGGGGCGCACCTCGCTCGTCGTCCACGGATGGGGATCGCGCACTGCCGACATGATGACGATCATTCGTGAGCTTGTCGCACGCGGCGAACGGGTCGTTTCCCTCGACCTGCCGGGACATGGTGCATCAGCGGGCCACACGCTCAACATGATACAGGCAATCGCCGCCGTTGATGTGGCATGGCGCCAGTACGGCCCGTTCGACGCGATGATCGGTCACTCATTTGGCGGCGCGGTCATCATCAATGCGGCGGCGGGGTCCGTCGGTTGCTACCGGTCACACCGCCCGGCAAAGCTGGTGACGATTGCCTCTCCGCACTCAATGGCGGGCGTTTTCGACGGTTTCGGCAAAGTGCTCGGGCTTGGCCGCGATGCGCGCAACGCCATGAAGGAGCAGGTCCGCTACATCGCGGCGCGTCCGATCACGGATTTCGATACCGATGTGCTCCTGCGCCGCATGACGATACCGACGCTGGTCGTTCATGCGCATGACGACAAGGAAGTTCCCGCCATTTGCGCGGAAAT
This sequence comes from Brucella sp. NBRC 14130, assembly GCF_040371715.1. NCBI lineage: Bacteria > Pseudomonadati > Pseudomonadota > Alphaproteobacteria > Hyphomicrobiales > Brucellaceae > Brucella > Brucella sp. NBRC 14130. The sequence goes on along the minus strand of NZ_BAABTE010000002.1, from coordinate 287,918 downwards.
GGTTGGCAAAGCTGGTTCCCATGTCACGGTGCGCTGGGCCGACGGCCTTGGCCATCGCCGGATCATCGCAAGTGCGGAAGTAGCGTCCATCGTGGCGGATTATCTTGATGATGCTCCGGGGTTAAGGCTCGTCGCCTGATCGTGCTTCGCCGGGAACAAGTTTGTCCCATGCCGCCATGGCGCCCTGCGCCGCTGCAGTAAGGTCTGCTCGTGTTCCACCGTCGCGCGCAAGAATGGACATGCCGTTCTGTACCGTTGCGTAAAAGGTTGCCACCGCTTCGCAGTTGACCGACATGGCTATGTCGCCGTCGCGAATGCCGCGCTCGAGCCGCTTTTTCAAAATTTCGATATTGGCCTGGCGACAGTTGCGCAGCACGGTGCAGACCTTGTCGCTTGACTGTGTACGGTGCAGCGCATCCAGCGCGATCATGCATCCGCGAGGCACCGATTCCTGGCAATAAGCGTCGATAGTGGCGTAGAGAAACTGCTCGAATGCCCGGCGGACCTCCGGCGTCTTATCCAGCGTCGACCATATTTCTACCCCGACTTCACCGGAATAAAGGGTGAGGGCTTCAAGATAGAGCCCTTCCTTGCTGCCGAAAGCTGCATAGAGGCTGGGAGCATTGATGCCCATGGCGGCTGTCAGGTCGGCCAGCGACGCGCCATCAAAACCTTTTTCCCAGAATTTGAGCATTGCAGTACGCAGCGCTGTCTCGCGGTCGAAGCTGCGGGGGCGTCCTTTGTCTGCCATGCTCCCTCCTTTCTGTATCGATCAATAAATAAATCGCTTGACCGCTCAGCGCAAGCCTGTCAGCAATTATGTATCAATTGATACAGAAAGGAAATGACATGCCAGCAGAAGCTCTGAACGGGAAGGTTGCTTTCGTCACTGGCGGAAGCCGTGGCATCGGAGCCGCAATTGCGCGGCGGCTCGCGAAAGATGGGGCGGCAGTCGTAATCACCTATGTGAATGGTAAGGAAAAGGCCGATACAGTGGTCTCCGGGATATTGGCCGATGGCGGCAAGGCGCTGGCGCTGAAGGCCGACAATCGCGATGCCAGCGAGATTGCAGCGGCCATCGAAAATACCGTCAAGGAATTCGGCCGTCTGGATATATTGGTCAACAGCGCCGGCATCTGGCATGCTGCCCCGCTGGAACAGGTCAAGCTTGCCGATTTCGATGACGTAATGGCGGTAAACTTCCGCGCTGTCTTTGCGGCCGTTTCCGCAGCCGTTCCGCATCTCGGTACTGGCGGACGCGTGATCACCATCGGCTCCAATCTCGCCGAAAGCGTGCCTTGGCCGGGCATCAGCCTTTATGCGGCAAGCAAGGCGGCGCTGATCGGTCTGACGAAAGGGCTGGCGCGCGATCTCGGCCCCAAAGGCGTCACGGTCAATGTCGTTCACCCCGGCTCGACCGATACCGACATGAATCCGGCAGCAGGCGACCATGCGGAACAGCAGCGCGAACGCATCGCTACCGGCAGCTTCGGTTCGCCCGACGATATTGCAAGTCTGGTCGCCTGGCTTGCCAGCCCCGAAGGACGCTTCGTGTCGGGAGCCTCGCTCACCGTCGACGGTGGAGCCAACGCCTGAAACGAAAAGGGCGGCTCGCGCCGCCCTTGTTTTCTGTCTCTTGCTTGAACTGCCTAGCCCAGATTGAGCTCCTTGAAGAAATCGTTGCCCTTGTCATCGATGACGATGAAGGCCGGGAAATCTTCCACTTCGATGCGCCAGATCGCTTCCATGCCGAGTTCCGGATATTCGACGACCTCGACCTTCTTGATGCAATCCTGCGCCAGACGGGCAGCCGGGCCACCGATGGAACCCAGATAGAAGCCGCCGTGCTGGCCGCAGGCTTCGCGCACCTGGCGCGAACGGTTGCCCTTGGCGAGCATCACCATCGAACCGCCGAAGGACTGGAACTGGTCTACATAGGAATCCATGCGGCCAGCCGTGGTCGGGCCGAACGAGCCGGACGCGTACCCGGCAGGCGTCTTGGCCGGGCCTGCATAATAGATCGGGTGGTTCTTGAAATAATCCGGCATGGCTTCGCCGTTTTCAAGCCGCTCGCGAATCTTGGCATGCGCCAGATCGCGCGCCACGATGATCGGTCCGGAGAGTGACAGGCGCGTCTTGACCGGGTGCTTCGACAATTCCTTGAGAATGTCCTGCATCGGTTGATTGAGGTCGATCTTGACCACATGCGACGACAGTTTTTCCTCGTCAATGTCCGGCATGTACTTGGCGGGATTGGTTTCCAGCTTTTCCAGAAAGATGCCGTCTTTGGTGATCTTGCCCTTGGCCTGACGATCCGCAGAGCAGGAAACGCCAATGCCGATCGGCAGTGAAGCGCCGTGGCGAGGCAGGCGAATGACGCGCACGTCATGGCAGAAATATTTGCCGCCGAACTGCGCGCCGACACCGAGCGACTGCGTGAGTTTGTGGATTTCAGCTTCCATTTCGAGATCACGGAAGGCGTGCCCGGTTTCCGAACCCTTGGTCGGCAGGCTGTCCAGATAGCGCGTCGAGGCGAGCTTGACCGTCTTCAGGTTCATCTCGGCGGAAGTGCCGCCGATGACGATCGCCAGATGATAAGGCGGGCAGGCGGCTGTGCCGAGGCTCAGGATCTTGTCCTTGAGGAAATCGATCATGCGGTCGTGGGTGAGGAGCGATGGCGTTCCCTGATAGAGAAACGTCTTGTTCGCCGAACCGCCGCCCTTGGCGACGAAAAGGAACTTGTAGGCGTCTTCGCCTTCTTCATAGATATCGATCTGCGCGGGCAGGTTGTTCTTGGTGTTCTTTTCCTCGAACATCGACAGGGGTGCCAGCTGCGAATAACGCAGGTTCTTCTTGTTGTAGGCGTCGAGAACGCCTGCGCCCAGCGCATCGGCATCGCCGCCTTCGGTCCACACGCGGCGGCCCTTCTTGCCCATGATGATGGCCGTGCCGGTGTCCTGACACATGGGCAGCACGCCGCCAGCGGCGATGTTGGCGTTTTTCAGGAGGTCGTAGGCAACGAACCGGTCGTTGTCGGTCGCTTCCGGGTCTTCGAGAATCCTGGCAAGCTGCTGAAGATGGCCGGGGCGCAACAGATGGTTGATATCGGCAAAAGCCGCTTCCGAAAGCAGGCGAAGCCCTTCCGGGTCAACCGTCAGGATTTCCTGTCCCTTGAACGTATCGACAGAAACATGATCCGAAGTCAGCTTGCGGTAAGGGGTGTCGTCTTCGCCAAGAGGGAAAAGATCGGCGGCGCTTGCTTCTGCCATCGCGGTACCTCGCTTGCTTGCCAGCTGCGCCAGCCGGAAATGGTCACCGTTCCGGCTCGCGCGATAGGTTGATCGAAGCCCCGAAGACAGCTCCGGAACCAAAGTCTGAGGGGCTTTTAGCGCGATGCGGGATGGATGCCACTGCGTCACTTTGTTCATCAGGGCAATCCGGGTCGGTCTCCCAAGAAGGTGCCTCAAACAATTGTGATAGGTGTGGAACGCGAAATTGCTTCCCGAAGCATTAGCGTTAAAAGTTTCTATACGAGATTGGTAAATTCTACGTGCGAGATTCGGACGGATTCGCTTGTTCAGCGAACGCATCAATTTGGGCGGTTTGAAATGCAGTTTCCCAGACACTCGCAGACAGATGAGAAGAGCAGCGCTGGGCGCGGACTAACTATCCGTCGCGCAGCGGCGCTGGCTCTGGCAGCTTCGGTGTTTCTACCCACGGCGCAGGCTGAAGCCGCGAATTCGTTATTGGAGCTTTTTCAGCAGCGCCGCCAGCAGCAGGCGCCACAGATTGCGCCCCAGCCGGAGCTTCCAAAAGCTGCGACGCCAAAAGCAGTAGCGGCCCCGCGCCCGTCTACGCCGAACACGGCCGCGCGCAGCGTTCCGCCAGCCCAGCGCGTGACGGTGAAGGGCCCGCAGATTTACGATTACAAGCCCGATGCTCTGGTCAATGTCGATTTCAGCGCGCTCGACATGGGCGTCACGGCGGCCACTGAACCTGCTACGGTCGATCCGTTGACATCGGGCATGTCGCCGATCCGCCCGAAGATGCACGAGGAAACCCCTGGGCAGCGTGCATTCGATGCAGCGGTGGACTATCTGAAATCCGTCAACGTCAAAGCCGAAAAAAAGATAGCGCAGGCTATCGTCGATTATTATTCGAACAAGCGCAGCTTCATGTGGTCGGCCGATGACAAGGTGCTGGACCGCGCCAAGGACGTCGCTGCTTTCTTTGCCCGTGCCGATGAAGACGGGCTCAATCCCGACGAATATGCGGTCACGATTCCGGCTGATACTTTCGACGCTGCGGCCCAAGCCGAGCGCCAGCAGAAACTTGCAGAATTTGAAATCCGCATGTCGGCACGCGCTCTGCGCTATGCCATCGATGCAGGCGAGGGGCGGGTGATCGCCGACCGCCTCAGCGGTTTCCACGACCTGCCGCGCGATCGCGTCGATCCGAAAACCGTTCTCGAAAAACTGGCGTCGGAAAGCGATCCGGCTGCCTATCTCCATGGCTTCCAGCCGGACAACGAGCAATATGCGGCCTTGAAGCGCGAACTGGCGAATACCGAGCCGCCCTCTGCTGAACCGATCCGTATCTCGCTGAATGGCGTCATCAAGCCCGGCGATGCCAACCCGCAGCTTGGCAAGGTGGTCGCCCTCATTTCGAGACATGCGCCCGCCAGCTATCTGGCAGAGCACAGGCAGGTGCTGGACGCCCATGCAAACGGCGACGTTTACGATCCGGAACTGGTTGCGGCCATCAAGGACTACCAGAAGCTTTCCGGCAGCACGCCGGACGGCGTCATTGGCCGCAATACGCTTTCTGCCCTTCAGGGCGAGCAGTCCTCCGTCAAGCGCGACCGTATCCTTTATTCCATGGAACGCCTGCGCTGGCTCCCGCATGATTTCGGCACGCGCTACGTGATGGTCAATCAGCCGGCTTACCGTGCGGAATATTTCGAGGATGGAAAAGAAAAGCTGGCCATGAATGTGGTCATCGGCTCTCCGAGCCACCAGACCTATTTCTTCTACAACAAGGTGCAGACGGTCGTTTTCAACCCGTCATGGGGCGTGCCGCGCTCCATCATCCTGAACGAGATGCTGCCGAAGGTCATGCGGGACACGAGCTATCTCGACCGCAACGGCTATGAGGTTTATGCGGACGGCAAGAAGGTTTCGGCCAGCGCCGTCAACTGGAGCGCGGTTGCCGCAGGCAAGGCCCATGTCGGCATTCGTCAGAAGCCGAGCCTCGACAATGCGCTGGGCGAACTCAAGATTCTGTTTCCCAATTCGCATGACATCTACATGCACGACACTCCGGCCAAGTCCTATTTCAGTCGCGACATGCGGGCGCTCAGCCACGGCTGCATCCGTCTGGAACGCCCGCGCGACATGGCCGCTGCCGTCATGGGAACAACCGTGCAGGATCTGGACAAGTATTTCGGCAAGAACGAACGCGGCATCAAGGTGAAGGAACCGGTTCCTGTCTATATCTCCTACTTCACGGCATGGCCGGATGCGAGCGGCCAGATTCGCTATTATGGCGATGTCTATGACCGTGATTCCGGCTTGCAGAAGGCATTCGACAAGACGGCGGGTTCGCGTCTGGCAGCGCTCTGAAATCCTTTGCCATTCAAAACAGAACGGCAACCATTGCAGAATGGTTGCCGTTTTTGTTTGTCGCTCGGGACAGACAGGCAGAAGATAAAATCTCTTTGGGAAGTGGCACACCAGACGCTTGACTTATGCAGGCGCAGGCCAGTATATCCGCACCACCTTGATTGAGCACTGCTCATCGGGCGTGTAGCTCAGCGGGAGAGCACTCCCTTCACACGGGAGGGGTCACAGGTTCAATCCCTGTCACGCCCACCATTTCCTTACTTCCACGCCGAATGATCCGGCTCGCCGCACTTGCCGCGAGCGCGCACGAAAGAAGCCGGAAAATTCCGGCTTGTCGATTGCGAGTTTATCGCAAACCGGCGCGGATGGTCTATCGCGACAGGATGACATCCCATTTGCCGAACTCTACGAGGCCGCAGGTTTTGGCGAGCGCAACGGACGGCAAATTGTCGAGTTGGCATCGATACTGCGGTTCAAAGCCCCGTTTGATCGCAAAATGGCTAATCCCACGGAACAATCTGGATGCATATCCCTTGCCTCTTGCATGAGGCAAGGTCAGCACGCCCGTATCCGCGAGTTTCATGTCATCCCATGGATACATGCTTGCAGCGCTGACAAGCTCGCCGTTATCGAATGCGCCAGCGACAAGCCAGTGATCAAGTTCCACAGACGCGGCGTCGAGATCATCCTCGGTGGCCTTATCGCAGAATGCATTGAAGAGCGCGGCGTCTTCTTCCGTAAGCAGACGTATATCGGGAGAAACGTCCATTTCGGCGATGTTTTTCAGCTCCGCCGCGGGAAAATAGAACAGGTGGTCTGCCCCGTGGCATTTTATGCCAGCCCTATCAAGGCGGCGGTGAAATTCCGGTGCGCTTGACGGGGTGTCCGAAAGCAACTGCCTGGCCAGCGCCTCGCGCAGAACGACCAGCGTTCTATCCGCCATCTCAAGAATGGCGCCATCGGCTTCAATCTCGAGCGCCGGCGTGGTGGCGATCGAAAAGTCTTTGTCTTCAAACACGACGCCTTCCCCACGAAAGGTGTCACGCCAATAATTGTTCACGGTATCAGAAAACACGACAGCACCAATTCTTGCTCAGTTTTCCGGAGCATGGCCCTGCGTTTGTGAAGATCGTGTGAATTTTCTGTCGGGCTTACGTGAGTTTTCTGTCGAAAGGCGGCGGCAGCGCGTCAAACTTCATCGGTCTCAGGAACGTTCATATCTCCAAAGCATAATGCACGCTGCAATCACCACCGCAGACGTCAGAACGCCTATGACAATAGAGAATAAGACCATTGCATTATCCCTGTTCCGTTTGTTTTCTTTATCGGAGGGGAGAATGACCGAGGAAATTCACTTCGTCAGGTCCGCAATGACGAATCAACATTTTTGACAGTTGAATTGACGAGTCGCGGTTTTCGCGGAAGGCCGCAACAACGGCCCATTATCGGCGTTACGACGTATATTTCTTCATGCTGTTATAAAACCTTCACCGTCGCCGGTTAGGCGAGGGCGACCGCTTGTTGAGCGGATCGGACGGGCATTAAGGGGCAGACTAACAAAATCGCTGGAATGGTGGATTCGTTGCATGTTGCGGCGATGAAGAGAATTATTTTGTCTATTTCTGAATAGGTGAAGTACATATAATGCTATATGAAGTAGTTTTTATATCGCATATGAATAATTCACAAAACTTACATCGAATAAACATTGATCAAATTCTGGTGAATAAATATAGCGGTGGCGTCTAACTCTTCCACTGGAGACGCATTTTATGACTATCAGAAAAATTCTTCTTGGTTCGGCTGCATCGCTCGTAGCGATTTCCGGCGCGCAGGCAGCCGATGCAATCGTGGCGCCTGAACCCGAAGCAGTCGAATATGTTCGCGTATGCGATGCATATGGCGCTGGCTATTTCTACATTCCGGGAACGGAAACCTGCCTGCGCATTCATGGCTATGTTCGCTATGATGCAAGCGGCGGCGACAACAACTATGCTCGCACCCCGGCACAGCTGGAGCGCGACACCTGGAACAAGCTGGCCCGCGTCAGCCTGCGTTTCTCCACCGCTTCGGAAACGGAACTCGGCACGCTCAAGACCTATAGCGAACTGCGCTATGACTGGAACGGCGACGGAAACGGCAAGGCCGACAACTACAATGGCGGCTCCACCAGCACCTCGCTGCGTTATGCCTATATCCAGCTTGGCGGCCTGCGTGTCGGTCTGGATGAATCGGCATTCGTTACCTTCACCGGCTATCTCGGCAACGTCATCAGCGACGACGTGATCCTCGCCGGCGGTTATCGCACCAACCTCATCAGCTATACCTTCAAGGGCGGAAACGGCTTCTCGGCCATCGTCTCGCTCGAAGAAGGCGGCAATTCCGACTCCAACGTGGACGTCACCATCAAGGACTACATGCCCCATGTGGTTGGCGGTCTCAAATACGAGCAGAGCTGGGGCAAGATCGCAGGCGTCGTAGCCTATGACGCCCGCAATGAGGAATGGGCCGGAAAGGTCCGCGGCGATGTCAACATCACCGATCAGTTCTCGGTCTGGCTGCAGGGCGCCTATAAGTCCAACGACGATCATTACGGCACGTCGGGTGGTTATCGCGTGCGTATCGTCGACTCGTTCTACGGCACGTGGGGCGGTGACTGGGCAGTCTGGGGCGGTGCAGCGTTCAAGGCGACCAGCAAGGCGACCTTCAACGTGCAGGCCGCTTACGACGACAGCGAAACCTTCGCCGCAACCGCCAACGTCGCCTACCAGCTGGTTCCGGGCTTCACCATTACACCTGAAGTTTCCTACACCAAGTGGCAGGACAAGAACACCAGCATGGACGGCAAGGACGCCTGGCAGGGCAAGATCCGTTTCCAGCGCTCGTTCTGACAGACTGGCTGATAGTGCCGCCAACGGCACAAGCATTGTCGTAGAACTATGATGACCTCCAGTCCATGTTTCTAGCGACAGGGGCGGCGACCTGAGCGGTCGCCGCCCTTTTGTGTTTCAGTCCATGAATTTGCAGAAGAATACAAGAAAACAACAAGTTAGAAGTATATTCGAGATTCTGCTTTAACTAAAAAAGCCCGGACTGTTCGTTCCGGGCTTTTGGATGCTCATGGCTGGTTTTTAGTCGAGAACGTAGCAGGCCTTGGCCTTGCCGCGTGCCGGATCGCCGAAGGCGCGGTTGTCGCAGCGAACGCCATTCCGGAAGACGCCTTCCGTGAACCGGCCCTCAGCGCCGTAGCGGACGCGCTTGCGCCCGTAAAAATCACAGAAACCGCCTTCCTTCGCGCAACGGCTCCAGTCACGGTCACGGTCGCGATCTTCGTAGCGGTCATACGGGTCATACCGGCCCGGACGATCGCGGCGATCAGGACGGCCCGGACGATCTGGCCTGTCCCAGCGATCCTGAACGACGAAGGAGCAGCTCTTCTTCTGGCCCGGCGCGGGATCGCCGAAAACCCGGTTGGAGCAGTTGACCTGCGGGCGGTCGATGAAGCGCGAGGTATTCCGTCCGCCAGTGCCGTAAACCACTTCGGCCGGGTAGGGCAGCTGGCAAATTCCGTTCTCGCTTGCGCAACGCTGCAGCTGTGCTGCCGATGCCGGTGCAACAAGCGGGGCGAGGACGGTTACCAGGCCGCCAAGGCATATTGAAGCAATGGTCGTCTTGAGTGCAGGTATCATGATGTGTCCCTCTGATATCGGTGAAATATGCTTTAGTTCCGGTATCTTGAACAGAGGATGAATGTGCTGTGACCAATGGGAATTTTGCCGGGTGGTTAAGAATTCCATGAGGTGGGGTCGACAAACATTTTCCGCTCTGGTTTGCTGCGGCAAGAATGAGGTTCTGAAATGCACCGACTGCCTTTTCGTTTCACGTCGATCATCGTCGTGCTGGCGGGCATGATTGCCGTCGGGTTTTATGTCGGCCACAAAACGAAAGAGGCGCGCCAGACATCGCTTGTTCAACGTTCCGCGCCATCTGAAGCTGGAATATAGTCCCGCTCTTTTGCTCGGAACGAGCTTCCTTTCCCGCAGGTTTCATGAAATGAGAGTGAAACACTCACCTTCACTCTTCGGAGGCTGCCCGCATGCATGGCGAATATAAAGTCCACGGTGGAAAACTTGTCGTTGTCGATCTGGATGTCCGCGACGGACGCCTGAGCGATGTGCAGGTTGCGGGAGATTTCTTCCTTGAGCCGGACGAGGCCCTGCAGGACATCTGCAATGCCATTGAGGGCCTTTCAGTCGATGCATCGTCGGAGCAAATCGCAGACGCGGTGAGGGCGGGCCTCCGCCCGGATGCCATGATGCTGGGTTTCAGCCCCGAAGCGGTGGCGATAGCCGTCAGGCGAGCACTGGGCGTTGCGCGCACATGGCGGGATTTCGAGTGGCAGATCGTTGAAATGCCTGCGGTTTCGCCCGCCATGCATCTCGCATTGGATGAAGTCCTGGCACAGGAAGTCGCCGCGGGGCGCCGCGCGCCTACACTCCGCTTCTGGGAATGGGAGCGCCCGGCCATCATCATCGGCGCGTTCCAGTCGCTGCGCAACGAAGTCGATATGGAAGCGACACGCGAATTCGGCGTCGAGACCGTCCGCCGCGTGACCGGCGGCGGCGCCATGTTCGTGGAACCTGGCAGCACCATCACCTATTCGCTTTATGCGCCGGGCGAACTCGTGCGTGATATGAGCTTTGCTGATTCCTATGCATTTCTGGACGACTGGGTGCTGAAAGCGCTCAATTCGCTTGGCATCGACGCTTTCTACAAGCCGCTCAACGATATTTCGAGTTCCAAAGGCAAGATCGGCGGCGCGGCGCAGAAGCGCTTTTCCAAGGGAACGGTCCTTCACCATGTAACCATGGCCTACGACATGGACGCCGAGAAGATGGTGAAGGTGCTGCGCATCGGGCGTGAGAAGCTGAGCGACAAGGGCACGGCAAGTGCCGTCAAGCGCGTCGATCCGGTGCGCAGTCAGACGGGCCTGCCGCGAGAGGAAGTCATCAAGCGCATGAAGGAAACCTTCGTGTCGCTCAATGGCGGCGTCAGCAGCACGATTACGCCGGAGGAATACGCGGCTGCGGAAAAGCTCGTGGTCGAGAAATTCTCGACCGAGCATTGGCTGCACAACATTCCCTGAACATTCTGTCACGCTCACAATCGCGAAGCAGGGTGACTTGACCGTGCCGTCATGGCATAGGGAGGCCGCAACGCGACCGCCTTACGTTCCATCCTCTTACAAAGTTCTTCCGTTTCATGATCCGCATCGACAATATCAGCAAGTCCAACAGCCATCGAATTCTCTATATCGAGGCGTCCGCCGCTTTGAACCGCGGCGAAAAGATCGGCCTTGTCGGTCCCAACGGGGCGGGAAAGACGACATTGTTCCGGATGATTACGGGTGACGAACAGCCCGACGAAGGACAGGTTTCCGTCGAAAAAGGCGTGACGGTTGGTTATTTCGACCAGAATGTCGGTGAAATGGGCGGACGGTCTGCCGTGGCGGAAGTCATGGAAGGTGCTGGCCCGGTCAGCGTGGTGGCAGCGGAACTCCGCGAGCTTGAAGCTGCTATGGTCGATCCGGACCGCATGGACGAGATGGATGCGATCATCGAGCGCTACGGTGAAGTGCAGGCGCGTTATGAGGAACTGGACGGCTATGGTCTGGACGGCCGCGCGCGCGAGGTTCTGGCGGGCCTGAGCTTCACGCAGGAAATGATGGATGGCGATGTCGGCAAGCTTTCCGGCGGCTGGAAAATGCGCGTTGCGCTGGCGCGCATCCTGCTGATGCGTCCGGACGTGATGCTGCTCGACGAACCGAGCAACCATCTCGATCTCGAAAGCCTCATCTGGCTGGAAGCGTTCCTGAAGAATTATGACGGCGCGCTGCTGATGACCTCGCACGACCGGGAATTCATGAACCGCATTGTCACCAAGATCATTGAAATCGACGGCGGCTCGCTGACCACCTATTCCGGCGACTATGCTTTCTATGAGGGGCAGAGGGCGCTGAACGAAAAGCAGCAGCAAGCCCAGTTCGAGCGTCAGCAGGCGATGCTTGCCAAGGAAATCAAGTTCATCGAGCGCTTCAAGGCGCGTGCTTCCCATGCATCGCAGGTCCAGAGCCGCGTGAAGAAACTGGAGAAGATCGATCGCGTGGAGCCGCCACGCCGTCGCCAGACCGTCGCCTTCGATTTCGCTCCGGCGCCGCGTTCGGGTGAGGACGTGGTGAGCCTCAAGGGCGTGCACAAGACCTATGGAAGCCGCACGATCTATGACGGCTTCGACTTCATGGTCCGCCGCCGCGAACGCTGGTGCATCATGGGCGTCAACGGTGCGGGAAAATCGACGCTGCTGAAACTGGTCGCGGGCGCTGCCGAGCCGGACAAAGGCAATGTCAATATCGGTGCCAGCGTCAAGCTTGGTTATTTCGCGCAGCATGCGATGGACGTGCTCGACGGGGACGCGACCATACTGGAATGGCTGGAAGAGCGCTTTCCCAAGGCTGGGCAGGCTCCGCTTCGTGCACTCGCCGGCTGCTTTGGATTTTCCGGCGACGATATCGAAAAGAAGTGCCGCGTGCTTTCAGGTGGGGAAAAGGCCCGCCTGGTCATGGCGGCAATGCTGTTCGATCCGCCGAATTTCCTGGTCCTGGACGAGCCGACCAACCACCTTGATCTCGATACCAAGGAAATGCTCATCAAGGCGCTTGCCGCCTATGAGGGTACGATGCTGTTCGTATCGCACGACCGGCATTTTCTCGGTGCCTTGTCGAACCGCGTTCTGGAACTGACGCCGGACGGCATTCATCAATATGGCGGCGGTTATACGGAATATGTCGAGCGGACGGGGCAGGAGGCCCCGGGCTTGCGTTCGTGACGCATGATTTACGACAAGATTTGCGTCGTTTAATCAAATAAGCCATTGATGCACATGCGCGGTTCGGTTAGAAACGCGCATGCAAAGGCTTCGAGCCTTCCGGCTATGCACCCGTAGCTCAGCTGGATAGAGTGCTGCCCTCCGAAGGCAGAGGTCACAGGTTCGAATCCTGTCGGGTGCGCCAAATATTTCTAGAATTCTCAGGCCCAAACGTCTTTAGCTTCTCAACGACCTCGGTGGGAAGGTCGTGCGCATGCCGCTGTCCACCCTTCTTCACCCCGATGCCTGGAGATGACGACGGGCAGGGAATAGAGATACGCGATTCCTCCCGGATATCTCCTACCCCACCCCAAAGCGATCACGATAAGAGCGGGGCGTAACTCCCAAGCGTTTTTGGAATGCGCGGTGCAAGGAATGGAGGCTGCCGAAACCTGAGCGCTCGGCGATGCGTGGCAGAGACCAGTCCGATGTCTCAAGAAGCGCCTTCGCACGCTCAATCCGTGCAGCTTCCACGAATTGTGCCGGTGTCGTGCCGGTTTCCCTGTGGAAGGAGCGCGAGAAGGTCCGCTCGCTCATTCCCGCGCGGTCCGCTAGAGCGGGACCGGAAAGATCTCCGGTCGGATTCTCGATGATTTCGTCCAATAGCCTGCGCAGGCGCGGCGTGGCGTCGACCTGGGTCGCCAGAACCGGACTGAATTGCGATTGCCCTCCCGGCCTGCGCATGAACAGCACCAACTGTCGAGCGACGGACAATGCTGTTTGCGCCCCGCAATCGGCTTCAACTAATGCCAGGCATAAATCGATACCTGTCGTGACGCCTGCCGAGGTATATGTCGGCGGCTCAGCGACGAATATAGCATCAGGTTCGACATTGACCTGCGGTCGAAGCTCCTTCAGGAGGCCGACGGAATTCCAGTGCGTGGTCGCACGCTTCCCGTCCAGGAACCCACCAGCAGCGAGCACGAACGCGCCGGTGCAAACACTGACAAGTCGACGCGTTGTGCTACTGCGTGACTTCAGCCATTCGACCAATGTCGTGCCGAAGATAACGCTGCGCAATGCTTCTTCGCTGCCGCCGGCCACGATGATCGTATCGATCTCATTCGGCAGCTTGTGCAACGCCACGGCATTTCCCAATTGCAATCCGCCGGCTGAATTGCATTTCACGCAGCCACCGGCCGAAGAAGCCAATGTAACAACATACTGCGGTGTGGGTTGTGAGAGGTAGAGGTTCGCCGCCGCGAAAACTTCCATAGGCCCGACCACGTCCATGGCCTGCACCCCGTCATACCCGATTACGACAATCAGCCTGGTCTTTTGCATCATTGGCGTAAAATGCGATAGAATTGACATTTCCGCCATAACTTTCAGCGGCTATTTGAGGCGTTTCTATCAAACACGGATAAACCTCATGTGCCGTCTTATGAAAATTCTCCTTGCGGTCTTTCTGGTCGCCTCCTGCATTTCGGGGGCGGGAAGTGCTGTGGCTGCCGATGCCAACTCCATTCATCTGCCGCCTGTGAAGCCCGGACGAGGACGGCCGCTCGTTGCGATTGTGGCTGATAATGGAGGCACGGAGACAACCGATCTCATTGTGCCTTATGGCGTATTGAAGGGGGCGGATGTTGCGGATGTCGCCATTGTCTCGCCTCACGCCGGTCCAGTCAGCTTGATGCCCGCGCTTAAAATCCAGCCGGATACGACCATACATGCATTTGACGTGGCCCATCCGGAGGGCGCTGACATCATTATCGTGCCGGCGATGCATGACAGCAGGAACGAAGCCGTGATCGGGTGGGTACGAGATCAGTCCGGCAAGGGAGCAGTCGTCGTGTCCATCTGCGAGGGTGCATGGATAGCCGCTCGCGCCGGCATCCTCGACGGAAGGGCGGCAACCACCCATTGGTACGCGTTCGACAAGATCGCAAGAAATTTTCCCAGGGCACGATGGGTTCGGGACCAGCGCTATGTTTTTGATGACAATGTCATGACCACCACCGGCGTCACCGCTTCGATTCCCACAAGCCTTGCCCTGGTTGAAGCCTTGGCGGGACGTGCAAAAGCGAAAGCGATGGCGGCCGAACTCGGTGCCGGAAATTGGACTTCGGCCCATGATTCCGCATCGTTTCATCTTACGGCGCGTCGCATGTGGCTCGTTGCTCGCAACTTTCTCTCGTTCTGGAACCGTGAGACCCTATCGATCCCGGTCACCGACGGCTTTGACGAAATTGCGCTTGCGCTCAGCGCCGACGCATGGTCGAGAACTTATCGTTCGCAAGCGGTCGCCACGTCCGGAAAGGCACTTGTCGAATCGCGTTACGGTCTTGCCCTGATACCGGATCAGAATGCGGATACAGGCAAAAGCCAGCTATCTCTCGATCAGACAATTGCCTCGGCGAAGGCTCTAGACCACACTCTTAAGGAGATTGCAGCACGCTATGGCGACGCAACCGCAGACCTGGTCGCACTGCAACTGGAATATGCCCGATAGAGCAAACTGGCAGCGACTACGGGTTCAATTGAGTCTGGAAGTTCGATGCCGATGCTGCTTTGAGCAGATAATCCGGTGAGAATCGGGCGCACGCCTTGACCGTGATTGCCGAGAAGAGCGCGCCAGATATTCGGAATCTCATCATTCGTCCGCGCGTACCTGCGCGTGTGAAATTAACCCGAATATGAATGTTCCGCCGACGACGTTCCCCAACAATGTGGGGAGGCCGAACTTAAAGATGCTGTCAAATGGTGAAACTTCCCCAATTATCAGCAGAAACAACACCTCGATCGAGCCAACGATGATGTGTGTCAGATCGCCGATCGCAATGAGGTAGGTGACGAGAAATATCAACGCTATGTGACCTTGTTTGGTGCTGTGGAGCATCCAGACCAGCGTCGCGATAAGCCACCCCGACATAATGCCCTTGCTGAACAACTCATTGCTGGTGTTGGCCATGAGGTGCCTTCCCATGCCG
The DNA here is from genome assembly GCF_040371715.1 of Brucella sp. NBRC 14130. Classification (NCBI taxonomy): domain Bacteria; kingdom Pseudomonadati; phylum Pseudomonadota; class Alphaproteobacteria; order Hyphomicrobiales; family Brucellaceae; genus Brucella; species Brucella sp. NBRC 14130. The sequence continues at coordinate 272,443 of NZ_BAABTE010000002.1, read as the reverse complement.
ATGAAGGTCTTTGTCACCTCGTCTGAAAAAATAGGCATCGAGGCCATAACGTAGGCCGCAATGGCGCCTCCGATCAGGTTGCCGAAAAGGACTATTCCCCAGAGCCTGATCATCTTCAGAAAGTGGGACAAAGTAGGTTCAACCATGAACGGCAGAACCGGAGTGATCGTATTTTCGGTGAATAGTTGCTGATTGGCGATGATGACGATTATGAAACCGACGGTATAACCTGCGGAACTTATCAGGAAGAACAGGTCCCCATCGGGGAGATAGGTCTCCAGAATGCCGCGAGCGATCATCGAAGTGCTCATGGATATACCGCCCGCAATGGCAGACCAGAGCAGCGCCATAGCTTCGCGATTGATCTCCTTTTCTCCGTCGCGCCGGATCAGCTCGTGTATTGCCGCCGATTTCGACGGGAGAACTTCTTTTAGTCCATCCGCAGTCGGTTCTGTCTCTTCCGGATTGGACATGGCGATCCCCTCACTGTTTCGATTTCGGCAGATAGAGCGTCGCAGTTGTTTGTCGAGAGACGGAACTCGATCGCCGGAGGTTCGTTTCGTCTGTCGTGAACAGGAGAATTGAATGCGAAAGTCCTTATTGTTTTTTATTCTGGCCGTTGCCGTTATCCTGGGCTTCATTTTCGCAACGCCTTATTACTATGGCGTAAGTCCGCAAAACAGCGGCGAACAAGGCTCGTCTGACGGGCAGTAGCCTCCAAGCTTCAAAAAGCCCGGAACAGGTCAGGATCACTTCGCCGTCCGGCCAAAGCCGAGGCCAAGGGGAAGGGTTAGTCAAATAGCCAGCAAAGGCATCCCCTTGCGTTCGCCCTGCTTGTTCGGCAAAGTGCGCGCAAGTCGTAATCGTCCGAAATCGGACCGATTTATGGTGGAAGGGCAAGGCATGGGTTTCTCTTCGAATGAGCCCCCAAAAGGCTTTTACGTCTCGAACAGGAACCTTCCAGAAAAGGATCGCACCGAGAATTGGCGCGAGGCCGTCTCACCTCTCTATGAAGCGCTGGAAGCTCCCGTTGAAGGAGCAACTTCCATAGAAGGTGCGATTCATTCGCTCCTGTTGGGAGAGCGGGTGATTATGTTCGCGGCGTTTGGGGGGCATCGCTGCGTAAGAACCCGGGAATGGATCAAGCGAAGCACCTATGATTATTACTATGTCCAGCTTTGCGTCAGCGGTCTGTGCTTTGGATCATTTGAGGGACGTGAGATCAGTCTTTCCCCGGGAGATATTCATATCGGTTCGGTGACTGCCGTTTTTGATGCGGCCTGCAGCAACTCGACCGCAACTTTATCCTTAATGCTCGACAAGGACGAACTGGAGTATATCTGCGGGGTTTCGAATCTGAATGGGAAGGTTATCCGGGGCAACACTGCGCTGGGCGAGCTTCTTGGAATGCTGTTTCGGGGTTCATATCGCGAGGCAGGTGATCTTTCGTTCAAGGAGGGCGCTGCCTGTGGTGATGTCCTGTTACACTTGCTTGCCTCTGCCGTGAAATACGATCACGACAATATCCGAAGCGCTCCATCGGAACAGCTTCGAAATCAGGTGCTCCAGTTCATAAACAGGAACATCAACGATCCGAAACTGGACGTCGACCTCATATTGGAACGGTTCAGCATATCCCGTTCGCATCTTTACCGATTGCTGGAAGCAGACGGTGGTGCTGCCGGATTGATCAGGAAGAAACGGCTGCAACTGGCACGCAATGAATTGATCAGGCGCAAGGAGGATGAAGGGCTGCGCATCAAGGCAGTTGCTAACAAATACGGTTTCTCGAATACGGGCCGGTTTGCCAGAAGCTTCCAGCACCAGTTCTCCCTTTCACCCTCCGAGTTCTTGAAAAAACAGAGCGAGGACGAAGCCCTCGCGGGACAGATCATCAGACTGCACGGACATTACGGGAACCTCAAAGATCGATGGAATATGAACGCCGTCGGTTGAGAACTGAAATGGCTTGGAGGGCCCGGTGCGCGCAAGCGAAAAGACAGTGTGCAAGCCGCGCCGAACCATCTAATGATAGCGACGGGGGAGAAATTATGACGAGTCGGCAATTCGCATTGCCCGCGTGAATCTTCCCCCTTTGCAAGCGGCCGGACCGGAAGAACAATTCCGGAGCGAGCCGGTACGAAATGGGAGGAACTGGAATGCGCGTTTTAAAGCGTATCGCTGTGGCAGCTTCGATGGTGGGGATCGTGGCCACGACAGGTGGTTTTGCAATTGGCGCAGCAAGCGCCGAAGAACCGCTGAAACTGATTATCGGAACGGAAGGCGCGTATCCGCCGTTCAATTTCATCAATCCGGATGGCTCTCTTTCCGGCTTCGATGTCGATATCGCACGGGCGCTTTGCGAGGAGATGAAGGCCGAGTGCACATTCATCACACAGGAGTGGGATGGCACTATTCCGGCGCTTCAGGCCGGGAAGTTTGACGCTTATGTTTCCTCCATGTCGATCACGGAAGAGCGCAAGAAACAGGTCGATTTTTCCGATAAATACTACAACACGCCACCCGGCATTGCCGCGCCGAAGGACACCGACATCAAGGGCGTGACCAAGGAAGACTTGGCAGGCAAGACGATCGGCGTTCAGGTGTCCACGACGCATGCGAATTATGCCGAACACGCCTTCACCGAGAGCACCATCAAGGCCTATCCGACAGCGGAAGAATATCGCCTGGACATGGCCAATGGCCGCCTGGATGCCGTCAACGATGACAGCGTAACGCTGAGCGAGTGGCTGAAGACGCCGGATGGCGCCTGCTGCAAGATGGTCGGCACCTATCCGCCCGATGACAACATCCATGGTGTTGGCGTCGGCGTTGCCTTGAAGAAGGGACGCCCGGAACTGGTCGAAAAGTTCAACAAGGCGATCAAGGCCATCCGTGCCAACGGCAAGTACAAGGAAGTCAACGACAAATACTTTGATTTCGACGCCTACGGCCCTGAAAAATAAGTACAAAAGGACGTTGGTCCACCGATAATGGCAATGCCGTCACCGGCGGCATTGCTATTGGCAGCCATGATGGCGGCAAGACTGTGCCTCCATATAATCATGAGGCAGTTGTTGGAGTTGAGAATTCTCGTGCCGGCAAGGACAATGCCTGATCTTGCCGTGCACGGGAGTTCCAGATGTATCGAATACTGTGCCTGATGGTTTCCGGTTTCGCGCTTGCGCATATGTCTTCATACTATCGGCAGGATATGCCGGCCGTATCATATGCTGCAACAAAGGGCTGTATCTGTGACAAGAACCGCCAGCCGGTCTCTGCGTGTCTGGATGTTTGCCAGTGGACCAACTGAATTTAATGAGGAATTGAGAACATCCCGGAGAAATAATGCGACCTGAAAATCTCGTCATTCGCGCAGTGGAAGCTGCGGATGCGGAAGGACTCACCCATTTGCAGAACATGCCGGGATTTCGGTTCGGTACTTTGCGCACTCCGTTTCAACGCCTCGAGACGACACGCAAGTGGCTGGAAGCGCTCGGGCCGGAAGCCACGATTCTGGTTGCGACGATCAATGAAGAGATTGTCGGAAACGGCTTGCTCCGGCACGCAGGACGGCGTGGTCATAGCGCGGCAATCATCATGGGCATACATGACGACCATATCGGGAAGGGCATCGGCACGGCATTCATGGCCGAACTGATCGACATTGCCGACAACTGGCTCGACCTGAAACGGCTTGAACTCACCGTTTACGTCGACAATGCCCCTGCAATCCGCCTCTATGAAAAGTTCGGTTTTGTTTCGGAAGGCATACGCCGGAAAGATGCTTTCCGGGCCGGTGAGTTTGTCGATTCGCTCGCAATGGCCAGGCTCAACTTCTGACGCCGTTCTTTCGCGATTATCGCACCGCTATAACTGCGGCCCAGTCAGTGGAACGTTTGTCGTAGGCGCTGCCGGTCCAGCATTCAATTTCGATGCCGGACCATTGACCGTTATCGCTCCAGTATTCCTGCAATTCTTCCGGCGACAGATAGTTGTAATAGCGGCCAAGCGCGTCGTGGCCTTCAGCCGTGCCGGTCTTGAAGCTGGCCCACACGATCCCGCCTTTCACCAAGGCGCTGTGAACGCGTCTTATGATAGGACCAAGTGCGGTTCTGGGCACATGGGTGAGCGAGGCGCAGGCGTAAATCCCGTCATATTCCTCGACTGCGGAAAGTTCATCGAACATCATCGTGCGGACGGGCTGCCCCAGCCGTTTTGCAGCGATTGCCGCCAGTTCGGAGGAGCCATCCGTCGCATCGAGCTGAAATCCGGCGTTCAGAATGGCACTGGCATCGGTACCCGAACCCGTTCCCAATTCCAGGATTCGTCCCCCTGGCTTGCAGCGCTTCAGAAAGCCGAACAGTTTCGGGTTGGGCGTGTCGCCGTCGGCTGCATAGTCGATCGCATTGGAATTGTAGAAACCCAGCGTGTTGCCCTGCATGTCGGAGAATCCCTCATCCCGGTTTCGAAGAGCCCGGAAATCCCGGAATCGGCGCGCGCTCTTATGCAGCGAAATCGCACCATATTGAAGTCCTGAAAGTGTCGGAGAACCGACTTTCCGGGTTCGCTTCGGGCACGCCAAAGTCCGATCCAGCAGAGCACACAGAATAACGTTGCATTTTCGCCACAATGCGTTGCATAGATGCAACGCTATTGGGTAACATGGTTAATATGAACACGGCGAATCTGACGGCGAACATGAACGGCGAGGAACAATCATCGCAAAGCGGCGAGGGGCGCAGGCTTCTGGCCCTGCCGGGCATTATCACGGTCATTTCGGCGCTTGTCACCGCCTCGATTTCCTTTGCCATTCTGATCGGCATTACACCGATCACGCCTGACCGGACCGTCACGCTGGCATTGGTCATCATCAATGTCGCGCTGATTCTGTTCCTCATCCTGCTGATCTGCCGCGAAGTTTACCGCATCGTGATGGCCCGGCGGCTCGGGAAGGCGGCTTCGCGCCTGCATGTCCGTATTGTCGCGCTGTTTTCGCTGATCGCGGCAGTGCCCGCCATCGTGGTTGCCATCGTTGCGTCGGTCACGCTCAACCTCGGTCTCGACCGCTGGTTCGATACCAACACCCGCGATATCGTCAATTCCTCGCTCAGCCTGTCACAATCCTACATTCTCGAAACCGGGCGTAATCTGCAAAGCACTTCCTATTCCATGCTGCAGGATCTGGACGCGCAGCGAACGATATACAGTCTGGACCGGGGAGGCTTCATCCAGCTTATGTCATTGCAGGTACGTGGCCGCGGCCTGCTCGGTGGGTTCCTGGTGCGTGAAAACGGCGACGTTGTGGTTGCAAGCAATGTTGGTACGGAAACCGGACTGCCGCCACCGCCATCCGGTGCGCTCGACACCGCCAGCGACGGAAAGGCTGTGGTCATTCCGCCCGGCAACAGTAAATTCGTCGGGGCGATCATCAAGATGCGCGAGATACCTGATGTCTATCTCTACACGGTTCGCGCAGTCGATCCTCAGATTATCGATGCCATGCGTCTGATGGAAGCCAATACCCAGCGCTATCAGGAAATGGATGCCAACCGGATTCCAACGCAGATCGCCTTTGCGCTGCTCTATTTCGGCCTGACGCTGATCGTGCTGCTTTCGGCCATCTGGACCGGTATTGCCGTCGCCGACCGGCTGGTGCGTCCGATCCGGCTTTTGATCGGCGCATCCGACGATGTGGCGGCTGGCAATCTCGACGTGTCGGTTCCGGTGCGCACATCGGATGGCGACGTGGGCGCGTTGTCCGGCACTTTCAACAACATGGTGGCGGAGCTGAAAAGCCAGCGCAACGAGCTGCTTTCCGCCAAGGACCAGATCGATGAGCGCCGTCGCTTCTCCGAAGCCGTGCTTTCCGGCGTGACGGCAGGCGTCATCGGCATCGAGACCGATGGCTGTATCTCTATCCTGAATCGTTCGGCGGAACATATGTTCGGCGTCACCTCGGAAGATGCTGTCGGCAAGAACCTCACAAGCATCGCGCCGGAGATCGGGCAGGCTTTTGAGGTCGCCCGCTCGACGGGGCGCGCGGTGCATCGCGAGCAGGTCAGCATGACCCGTGGCGGCGTGGCGCGCACCTTCAACGTGCAGGTTACTGTCGAGGACACGGAATCCGAAGATCATTCCTATGTGGTGACGGTGGACGACATCACCGATCTGGTGCAGGCACAGCGTTCGTCCGCCTGGGCGGATGTCGCGCGCCGCATCGCGCATGAAATCAAGAACCCGCTCACGCCGATCCAGCTTTCCGCCGAACGCATCCGCCGCCGTTACGGCAAGGTCATCACCGAGGACCGCGAGGTTTTCGATCAGTGCACGGATACGATCATCCGTCAGGTCGGCGACATTGGCCGCATGGTCGATGAATTCTCCGCCTTCGCCCGCATGCCGAAGCCGGAAATGCGGGTTATGGATATGCGCGAGGCATTGCGCGAAGCCTCCTTCCTGGTCGAAGTCAGCCGCAGCGATATTCGTTTCCAGAACGATTTCGGCTCGGAAAAGCTGGTCGGTTCCTTTGACAGCCGCCTGATCGGACAGGCCTTCGGCAATGTCATCAAGAATGCCAGCGAAGCCATTGACGGACTTCCGAAGGAAGATCGCGCCAGGGAAGGCGAGGGCGGGCATATCCTCATCCGTTCCTATCAGGCGGATGGACAATTGTTTGTCGATGTCATCGATAACGGCAAGGGCCTGCCGGGCGACGACCGCCAGAAGCTGCTCGAACCTTACATGACGACGCGCGAGAAGGGCACCGGCCTTGGTCTCGCGATTGTCCGCAAGATCGTCGAGGATCATGGCGGGCATCTGGAATTGCATGATGCGCCTTCGGATTTCCACGGAGGACGGGGCGCAATGATACGTATGGTCTTTCCGCAAGCGCCCACCAACGAAGCTGGCGTGAATGCCGGTTCTACCGGTGAGATCGAAGCAGATGCGGGAAATGACGAAAAGAACATAGCTGGACAGGTGATTTGATATGGCTGCCGATATTCTTGTGGTTGATGACGAAGCGGATATCCGGGAACTTGTTGCAGGCATTCTGAGCGATGAAGGCCACGAAACCCGCACGGCCTTCGATGCGGACAGCGCGCTCGCCGCCATCAACGATCGCGTTCCCCGGCTGGTCTTTCTGGATATATGGCTGCAGGGCAGCCGTCTGGACGGCCTCGCGCTGCTCGATGAAATCAAGAAGCAGCACCCCGAACTGCCGGTGGTGATGATCTCCGGTCACGGCAATATCGAAACGGCGGTGTCTGCGATCCGTCGCGGCGCCTACGACTTCATCGAAAAGCCGTTCAAGGCGGACCGCCTCATCCTCATCGCGGAACGGGCGCTTGAAACCTCGAAGCTGAAGCGCGAAGTCTCGAACCTGCGCAAGCGCAGCGGCGACCATCTGGAATTGATCGGTGCATCGCTGGCCATGAACCAGTTGCGCCAGACCATCGAGCGCGTCGCGCCGACCAACAGCCGCATCATGATTACCGGACCGTCGGGCGCTGGCAAGGAACTTGCCGCCCGCGCCATCCACGCGCAGTCGGGCCGCGCCAATGGGCCGTTCGTGACCGTCAACGCCGCGACCATCACGCCGGAGCGCATGGAGATCGAGCTTTTCGGCACCGAAATGGACGGCGGCGAGCGCAAGGTCGGGGCTCTGGAAGAAGCCCATGGCGGCATTCTCTATCTCGATGAAGTCGCCGACATGCCGCGCGAGACGCAGAACAAGATTTTGCGTGTGCTTGTCGACCAGCAGTTTGAACGCGTGGGCGGCACCAAGCGCGTGAAGGTGGATGTGCGCATCATCTCCTCCACGGCGCAGAACCTCGAAGGCATGATTGCGGAAGGCACGTTCCGCGAAGACCTGTTTCACCGCCTTTCGGTGGTTCCGGTGCAGGTGCCGCCGCTTGCCGCCCGACGCGAGGACATTCCGTCACTGGTCGAGTACTTCATGAAGCAGATCGCCGAACAGGCGGGCATCAAGCCGCGCAAGATTGGATCCGATGCAATGGCGGTTTTGCAGGCGCATAGCTGGCCGGGCAATCTTCGCCAGCTTCGCAACAATGTCGAGCGCCTGATGATTCTGGCGCGGGGCGATGATCCGGAGGCGCCAGTGACGGCCGACCTCCTGCCCGCTGAAATCGGCGACACGCTGCCGCGTGCACCGACGGAATCCGACCAGCACATCATGGCGCTTCCGTTGCGCGAGGCGCGCGAGCGTTTCGAGAAGGAATATCTGATCGCCCAGATCAACCGGTTCGGCGGCAATATTTCGCGCACGGCGGAGTTCGTCGGCATGGAGCGCTCGGCGCTGCATCGCAAGCTGAAATCTCTCGGCGTATAAATAGTCAAGTGTCTCGGGCGGATGTGTCATGCGGGTAATCGTTTGCGGAGCAGGGCAGGTCGGATACGGCATCGCTGAGCGGCTTGCCGCCGAGGAGAACGATGTTTCCGTCATCGACACCTCGGCCCGCCATATCGAGATCGTGCGCGACACGCTCGATGTCCGTGGTTTTGTCGGGCACGGTTCGCAACCGGACGTGCTTGCCGCCGCTGGCGCCGATGAAGCGGATATGATCATTGCCGTCACCTTGTCCGACGAGGTCAACATGGTGGCCTGTCAGGTGGCGCATTCGGTCTTCAACGTGCCGACCAAGATCGCCCGCATTCGCGCGCAGTCCTATCTCAAGGCAGAATATCAGGATCTTTTCCTGCGCGAAAACCTGCCGATCGACGTGATTATCTCGCCGGAGCTTGAAGTGGGTGAGGTGGTTCTGCGGCGCATCGCCTTGCAGGGCGCAACGGACGTGCTGCGTTTTGCCGACGACAAGATCATCGGCCTCGCCATCGAATGCCTGGAGGAATGCCCGGTCATCAATACGCCGCTGAAGCAGTTGACCGATCTGTTTCCCGATCTTGCGGCCACCGTCGTCGGCGTGGTGCGCAATGACAGCCTTTTCATCCCGCGATCTTCGGACGAGCTGAATGCCGGCGACCTCGCTTATGTCGTGACGACCCGCGAGCAGGTGCGCCGCACGCTCTCCTTGTTCGGCCACGAGAAACCGGAAGCCAGCCGCATCGTTATCGCGGGCGGCGGCAATATCGGCTTGTACGTGGCCAAGGCCATCGAGGACCGCAAATGGCATACGCGCGTCAAGATGATCGAAAGCGAGCACGAGCGTGCCTTCGCCATCGCCGACCAGCTCAAACGCACCATGGTGCTGCACGGCAGCGCGCTCGACCAGAACTTGCTTCAGGAAGCTGATATTCAGGACGCGGACCTGATGGTCGCGCTCACCAATCAGGATCAGGTCAATATCCTGTCGAGCATCATGGCAAAGCGGCTGGGCTGCAAGTCCAACATGGCACTGCTCAATACGGTTGCCTATCAGGACTTCACCCACATGGTGGGGATCGACGCCTATATTAACCCGAAGGCCGTGACGATTTCGAAAATCCTCCAGCATGTCCGGCGAGGCCGCATCCGGGCGGTCTATAGCGTTTATCGCGACATGGCCGAACTGATCGAAGCCGAAGCTCTGGAAACATCCTCGCTGGTTGGCGCGCCGTTGCGCGATCTCGACTTGCCGGAAGGTCTGCGAATCGGTGCGATCTACCGTGACGGACAAGTGATCCGTCCGAACGGCGATGTCCGCATCAAGCCGAAGGACCGCGTCGTCATCTTCGCGACATCTGACGCCGTAAAGCATGTGGAACAGATGTTCCGCGTCAGTCTTGAATTCTTCTGAATAGTAAAGGCACCAATAGGATACACTCGCAATAAGATTAAGCGGTGTTTGAAAAATGTGACGGGTGTTTCCTCCACCAGAATGACAAATCTGCCAGTCTTCGGTTTACAATACCGCACGTGAGATGATTGAGTTCATCGCCATCCGTGAGGGAGAGCGCCCATCCGGCGAGTGTCTTTGTTGAAAGGGGGAAATGGAACAATTTCCGTCTTTCCCGTCGCACCAAAGCGGATGGGCTTTTGACTTCCAATGAAGCCTTATTAGTTATGCTATAAAAACTGTTTAATCTTTAACTAAAAATACTTGTATTCCAATTAAATATGAAGCAGATACTTGAACAGAAACTGTGTTTCCACTCTTCTGCAGAGCAATCTGCGCAGATATTGCAGTCAATGACAGCTTTTCTTGGTATTCATCTTGCTTTATTGGAATGGTTTTTGTGCCGGAACTGTCGGTAAAAATTAGATAAGCTTTATTTGTGTGTCTAGGATTATCATCTAAAAAAGAAATCAACGCAAGGTTAGTTACGTGATCATATACTCCATCCTCTACGGATTCATTAACAACAACAGTATTCTCCATAATAAATATTCCTATTTAAGATTATCAATTGTTATTGAAAAAATATTGTGAAATCGGTGGATGCAGAAAATCAATTCTAAGAAGAAAACTGACTGGTAATTGCAGAAACTCACTTTAATTCTATTGGCATAAGACCAAGGGAGAACGTCGGGTTGTCCATCCCCCTTGGTTGTCCGTCAAGCCTATCCAACTGATCGATAGAATTTAAGAAACAATCCACTCAAGTAGATGAATCATCGATCAATTTCTATTCGTGTTATTTCCTATATATATAGTAATTATTGAAATTAGGAGTTCCAAACGGTAACTGTGTATAAGGTGCCGTCTTTTGTCGCAATATCGACGCGATACTTTTGCGTCAATGCGATTTGCGCCGACATTAGCGCGCTTATAATTTTGTCTTGATTTTCATTGTTTCTGATTTTGCATGTAAAAACGGAATTATCTGATGTAAAGTTAAAGTAAATTACATTTTCTCGCGGAGTTGCGTTAAAAATTGCCATTATATCGATTCTATCAATATTCGTATATATAGCATCTTCTGCAAGTTTTTCGGGTTCTGAAATGCCAGACATAATTTTTCCTTTATAACATTCTATAAATATACTTACGTATTACAGATTACGATATTTTTTACTAAAGTCAAATGCTCAAGAAAAAGTGACAGGTTTTGTTGGGATGCCTGTTTCATTTCAGTAGTATACAATCGAACGTGTACCCTTCAGATTTGGGTACGCTTTTCCGTCCAGTCGTTCACTGACGCATTGGGGAGCATGCCTGATGAAGGGGCACGCCTGAAATTTGCCGCGAGGCTAATGAAATTGACGGTTGCACAAAGATTCCCATCCTGTTAACCGAAGCTGAATAGCGAAGCAGTTGTCTTTCCACAGCAATTGCAGTCAGGTACCGGTTTTGCACGCTCCGGTGCTTGATTTATGTGCATGCGCGTGTTCGTTTAACACATCGCGAGCTGGCTGCTGATCGATTAAAGGAATAAAAACAATGGCTGAACGATCGCAAAATCTACAAGACCTTTTTCTGAATTCTGTACGCAAGCAGAAAATTTCGCTGACGATTTTCCTTATCAATGGCGTGAAACTGACCGGCATTGTGACGTCCTTCGATAATTTCTGCGTGCTTCTGCGTCGTGATGGTCATTCGCAGCTTGTCTACAAGCATGCGATTTCGACGATCATGCCGAGCCAGCCTGTGCAGATGTTCGAAGGCGAAGAAGCCTGACGCTTTCCCAATACCATTGGAGCGCACTGGCTTTGGTTGTCGCTCCAAATTTTGTTTCTGCTGATGATAACCGGACACGCATTGCCTGTCCGGTTCGTCATGTTTGAACGATCCGGGGCGTCTTTCATTTGAAACAGCTTTAGCGGTGACTTATCTGCAGCCGTAGATAACACGTTTCCGTGTCCCCGGAGTGAACATTGTCCAAATTCAAGGATAAGAAGCCGTCATCTGCCGATGCAGACAAGGGTTTCGGACTTTCAGAGCCAGAGCCCACACGGGCAGCCGTCATCGTTCCCGTCCTGCCGGAGCGGTATAGTGCAGGCACGACCGCCGAGGAAGGCGCGCGTCCGCAGTTCCAGCGTTCGAACGAAGCGCGGCTTGAGGAAGCAATGGGGCTTGCCCGGGCGATTGCGCTCGATATCGAACATGCCGAAATCGCGATTGTCGCCAATCCGCGTCCGGCGACCCTGCTGGGCGCGGGCAAGGTGGAATCCATTGCCGAAACCGTCCAGGAAAAGGCCATCGGGCTGGTCATCGTCGATCACGCCCTGACCCCGGTGCAGCAGCGCAACCTCGAAAAGGAATGGAACGTCAAGGTCATCGACCGCACGGGACTTATCCTCGAAATTTTCGGCGAGCGCGCGCGCACCAAGGAAGGTGCATTGCAGGTCGAGCTGGCGCATTTGAACTATCAGAAGGGCCGTCTGGTCAGAAGCTGGACTCACCTGGAGCGACAGCGCGGTGGTGGCGGCTTCCTCGGCGGTCCGGGTGAAACCCAGATCGAAGCCGACCGCCGTCTGCTGCAGGACAAGATCCTGAAGATCAAGCGCGAACTTGAAACGGTGGTGCGTACCCGCACGCTGCATCGCCAGAAACGGCGCAAGGTGCCGCATCCGATTGTAGCGCTCGTCGGCTATACCAATGCCGGAAAGTCCACGCTTTTCAATCGCATGACGGGCGCGGAAGTACTGGCCGAAGACATGCTCTTCGCCACGCTCGACCCGACATTGCGCCGCATCCGGCTTCCGCACGGCGAGACGGTCATCCTGTCGGATACGGTGGGTTTCATCTCCAACCTGCCGCACCATCTGGTCGCTGCCTTCCGCGCCACGCTTGAAGAAGTGGTCGAGGCCGACCTGATCCTGCATGTCCGCGACATTTCCGATCCGGACAATGCCGCGCAGGCCGAAGACGTGGAAAGCATTCTTGCCGGGCTGGGCATTGAGCCGCAGGACCGCAAGCGCGTCGTCGAAATCTGGAACAAGATCGACAATCTTGACGAAAGCGGACGCGAGGCCGCCCTGCGCCTTGCTGCTGCCGGCAGCGAGGAGGGACGTCCCATTCCGCTTTCGGCCATTACCGGTGAAGGCGTTGACAGGTTGCTTTCGCTTATCGAAACGCGGATAGCGGGTTCGCTCGGCGCGGTCGATGTCGTGCTGTCTCCTTTCGAGCTTCATCTGCTCGACTGGATTTACCAGCATGGCAGCAATGTGGAGCGTGAGAACCTGGAAGACGGCTCCGTTCGCATCAAGGCCCGGCTGACCGAAGTGGCCCGCAAATCGCTGGACGAGAAGCGCGGCATCCGTCCTGAAAAGCCGGAGTCCGATTGGGACTGAGGCGGGAAGTGCTGCGCCACTTGCGAAACAGGGGCGCAACGCCCTATGTATGAAACACCGACGATTCAAAACTATTCACTTCGCCATAAATATATCCAGAGGCCCATAATGAGAGATCCGATCGAAACCGTCATGAACCTCGTCCCGATGGTGGTTGAGCAGACCAACCGTGGCGAACGGGCCTATGATATTTTCTCGCGCCTTCTGAAGGAGCGCATCATCTTCGTGAACGGACCGGTTGAAGACGGAATGTCGATGCTGGTATGCGCGCAGCTTCTCTTTCTCGAAGCGGAAAATCCGAAGAAAGAGATCAACATGTACATCAATTCGCCCGGCGGCGTGGTGACGTCCGGCATGGCGATCTATGATACGATGCAGTTCATCCGTCCGCCGGTTTCCACGCTTTGCATGGGCCAGGCCGCCTCGATGGGCTCGCTGCTTCTGACGGCAGGCGCCACCGGCCAGCGTTATGCGCTGCCGAACGCGCGCATCATGGTCCACCAGCCATCGGGCGGTTTCCAGGGGCAGGCCTCGGACATCGAGCGCCATGCGCAGGACATCATCAAGATGAAGCGCCGCCTGAACGAAATCTACGTCAAGCACACGGGCCGCGATTACGAGACGATCGAACGCACGCTCGACCGCGACCATTTCATGACCGCGCAGGAAGCGCTCGAATTCGGCCTCATCGACAAGGTGGTCGAAGCGCGCGACGTGAGCGCGGACGAATCGAAGTAAGAGCCGGATTCTCCGGCTCGCACCTGTTTTTAGCGCCCTTTGCCACAAAAGGGGCCCAATTCTTGCACCTACGTGATGGTTAACGCGCCGCGTTAAGCATCTGTTGGGGTTCGGGGCGCTAAACTTGGTCAGATTATGCCGAATCTTTGCCGGGAACATATTTTTCATTTGTTCGGCGGTGCAGCTTCTGCAAAAGTCGCCAGATGGTTCCTTCGGTCGGGGAGCCATACGGTGACGAATCCTGAGACTACTGGCCCTTGATTACAGGTCCAGGACTATAGGCAGCGCGTATCTGCTGCTGTTGTGACCGGCGGGAGGCGCGTTTCTCCTCCAGCACTGGGTCCGAACCGGAAGAAACGATCGATCTGAAGCGCCCAAGGCTCATTTCGATCAACTGAAAGGAAACTGCAATGAGCAAAGTCAGCAACGGCGGCGGCGATTCCAAGAATACGCTCTATTGCTCGTTCTGCGGCAAAAGCCAGCATGAAGTGCGCAAGCTGATTGCAGGCCCGACCGTTTTCATCTGCGACGAGTGCGTCGAACTCTGCATGGACATCATCCGCGAGGAAAACAAATCCTCCATGGTGAAGTCGCGCGAGGGCGTGCCCACGCCGCAGGAAATCATGGCCGTCCTTGACGATTACGTCATCGGCCAGAAGGATGCCAAGCGCGTTCTGTCGGTTGCGGTACACAATCACTACAAGCGTCTCGCCCATCAGTCGAAGAACAGCGACATCGAGCTTGCGAAGTCGAACATTCTGCTCGTGGGCCCCACGGGCTGCGGCAAGACCTATCTTGCCCAGACGCTCGCCCGCATCATCGATGTGCCGTTCACCATGGCCGATGCGACGACGCTGACGGAAGCCGGCTATGTCGGTGAAGATGTCGAGAACATCATCCTGAAACTGCTTCAGGCTGCCGATTACAACGTGGAACGTGCACAGCGCGGCATCGTCTATATCGACGAAGTCGACAAGATCAGCCGCAAGTCGGATAACCCGTCCATCACGCGCGACGTGTCGGGCGAGGGCGTTCAGCAGGCGCTTCTGAAGATCATGGAAGGCACCGTCGCTTCCGTGCCGCCGCAAGGTGGCCGCAAGCATCCGCAGCAGGAATTCCTGCAGGTGGACACGACGAACATCCTCTTCATCTGCGGCGGCGCATTTGCCGGTCTGGACAAGATCATCTCCGCACGCGGCGAAAAGACCTCCATCGGCTTCGGCGCCACCGTCAAGTCGGTGGATGAACGCCGCATCGGTGACGTCTTCAGGGAACTGGAGCCGGAAGACCTTCTGAAATTCGGCCTCATTCCGGAATTCGTCGGTCGTCTGCCCGTGATCGCGACACTCGAAGACCTCGATGTCGATGCCCTGGTGCAGATCCTGACCGAGCCGAAGAACGCGCTCGTAAAGCAGTATCAGCGCCTGTTCGACATGGAAAATGTCGAGCTGAGCTTCCACGACGACGCCCTGCGGGCGATTGCCAACAAGGCGGTCGAGCGCAAGACGGGTGCACGCGGCCTGCGTTCGATCATGGAAAAGATCCTGCTCGACACGATGTTCGAACTTCCGACGCTGGAAGGCGTGCAGGAAGTGGTTATTTCCGGCGATGTGGTGGATGGCAGCGCCCGTCCGCTCTATATCTATGCCGAGCGGCAGGACGAAAAGGGTAATGTTTCCGCCTGAAGCATTTCCGGCAAAAGTGCGTAGCGGTTTTGCGTCGGATAATGCGCAATATTCGCGGCAGCAATTATTCAAGAAAGGCCGCGCAAGCGGCCTTTTTCATGTGCCGGGCCATATGCCAGCCATGTCACGGAAAAGTGCAGGCCGGGGAGATGACATGCTTCAGGCTTGCGTGGGGCTTAACCTGTCACTATTGCAGGGCAGCAATCGGGGTACAGGCCAAGCTGGATATTGTACTAATGCGCGGCACAGCGCAGGATAGATGACGATTCTATGAAAGCCGGCCCGATAAAGCCTATTGAATTGCCGGGGTCGGCTCTCCAAGTATGGACCGAAGCACATTCGTGACCTGCCTCATGACGAAAGGGGGCGCGGATGTGGCAGTCAGGTTGAAAGACCTGAGAAAGGACTTGAACTATGACGAGTACTGAACAGAAGACACCGCTGGGTGGCTCTGAAGCGGGCGGTGCAGACGGGCTCTATGCCGTTTTGCCGTTGCGTGACATCGTCGTTTTCCCCCATATGATCGTTCCGCTTTTTGTCGGCCGCGAAAAGTCCATTCGCGCGCTGGAGGAAGTGATGGGCGTGGACAAGCAGATCCTGCTTGCCACCCAGAAGAACGCCGCCGATGACGATCCGGCACCGGATGCGATTTATGAAATCGGCACGATTGCCAATGTGCTGCAGCTTCTCAAGCTGCCGGACGGCACCGTCAAGGTGCTGGTCGAGGGCACGGCGCGCGCCAGGGTTTCCAAGTTTACGGACCGCGAAGACTATCACGAGGCCTATGCTGCGGCTCTGCCGGAGCCTGACGAAGATGCCGTCGAGATCGAGGCGCTCGCCCGCTCGGTGGTTTCCGACTTCGAAAACTACGTCAAGCTGAACAAGAAGATTTCGCCGGAAGTGGTTGGCGCCGCCAGCCAGATCGACGACTATTCGAAGCTTGCCGACACGGTTGCCTCGCATCTCGCGATCAAGATTCCCGAGAAGCAGGAAATGCTGTCGATCCTCTCGGTGCGCGAGCGCCTCGAGAAGGCGCTTTCCTTCATGGAAGCCGAAATTTCGGTTCTCCAGGTTGAGAAGCGTATCCGCAGCCGCGTCAAGCGCCAGATGGAGAAGACGCAGCGCGAATACTATCTCAACGAGCAGATGAAGGCGATCCAGAAGGAGCTTGGCGATGGCGAGGACGGTCGCGATGAAGCGGCAGAACTCGAAGAACGCATCAACAAGACCAAGCTTTCCAAGGAAGCCCGCGAAAAGGCACAGGCCGAGCTGAAGAAGCTGCGCAGCATGAGCCCGATGTCGGCCGAGGCAACGGTCGTCCGCAACTATCTCGACTGGCTGCTGTCCATTCCATGGGGCAAGAAGTCGAAGATCAAGCAGGACCTGAACTTCGCCGAGGAAGTGCTCGATGACGAGCATTTCGGCCTCGACAAGGTCAAGGAACGCATCGTCGAATATCTCGCGGTGCAGGCTCGCTCGACCAAGATCAAGGGCCCGATCCTCTGCCTCGTCGGACCTCCCGGCGTCGGCAAGACCTCGCTCGCCCGCTCGATCGCCAAGGCTACCGGCCGTGAATATGTCCGTATGTCGCTCGGCGGCGTGCGTGACGAGGCCGAAATCCGCGGTCACCGCCGCACCTATATCGGCTCGATGCCCGGCAAGGTCATCCAGTCGATGAAGAAGGCGAAGAAGTCCAACCCGCTCTTCCTGCTCGATGAAATCGACAAGATGGGCCAGGATTTCCGCGGCGATCCGTCATCGGCAATGCTCGAGGTGCTGGACCCTGAACAGAACTCGACCTTCATGGATCACTACCTTGAAGTCGAATACGATCTGTCGAACGTCATGTTCGTGACGACGGCCAATACGCTCAACATTCCCGGCCCGCTTCTGGACCGTATGGAAGTCATCCGTATTGCCGGCTACACCGAGGATGAAAAGCTCGAGATCGCCAAGCGGCACCTGCTGCCGAAGGCGATCAAGGATCACGCCCTGCAGCCGAAGGAGTTTTCGGTCACGGACGATGCGTTGCGCAATGTTATCCGCCTCTACACGCGGGAAGCAGGTGTGCGTAGCCTCGAACGCGAACTGATGACGCTGGCGCGCAAGGCCGTGACCGACATTCTGAAGTCGAAGAAGAAGTCGGTGAAAGTCACCGAAAAGAACCTCTCCGACTATCTGGGTGTCGAGCGGTACCGCTTCGGCCAGATCGATGGCGAGGATCAGGTTGGCGTCGTGACAGGCCTTGCCTGGACGGAAGTCGGCGGTGAATTGCTGACCATCGAAGGCGTCATGATGCCCGGCAAGGGCCGCATGACCGTCACGGGTAACCTCCGCGACGTGATGAAGGAATCGATCTCGGCGGCGGCATCTTATGTCCGCAGCAGGGCAATCGATTTCGGCATCGAGCCTCCGCTGTTCGACAAGCGCGACATCCACGTGCACGTGCCGGAAGGTGCGACGCCGAAGGACGGTCCGTCCGCAGGCATCGCCATGGTCACGGCGATTGTCTCCGTGCTGACCGGCATCCCGGTTCGCAAGGACATCGCAATGACGGGCGAAGTCACGCTGCGCGGTCGGGTCCTGCCCATCGGCGGCCTCAAGGAAAAGCTCCTCGCGGCACTGCGCGGCGGCATCAAGAAGGTTCTGATCCCGGAAGAAAACGCCAAGGATCTGGCGGATATTCCGGACAATGTGAAGAACAGTCTTGAGATCGTTCCGGTGTCCCGTGTAGGTGAGGTGCTCAAGCACGCTCTGGTTCGCGAACCCGAGCCGATTGAATGGACGGAGCCCGCAAACGCGACACCGGTCCCTTCGGTCGAGGAAGAAGCTGGCGCCTCGATGGCCCATTAAGGCATTTCCGGCAAACGTTCGAAAGAGTTTGCTTATTGGCAATGCGCTGAAATGAACTTCCGGCAGGCGATTCTGATTCAGTCGGATAGTCCTGCCGGAAGCTGTCTATCAGGACCAACAATCGAAATGCCGGGCAATTTGCCCGGCATTTCTGTGTTTAACCCCGGTTTTCCGGGGTTTTTTCACGTTGACAGGCTTGGTTTGTGAAACGATTTGAATAAACTCCGACCAATCCGGTCACGTTATCCGTTCCGGTAGATAAAGAAAGGAAATGCCAATGAACAAGAACGAATTGGTTGCCGCAGTTGCGGAAAAGGGCGGTTTGACGAAGGCTGACGCCGGTACTGCTGTTGACGCCGTACTCGCTGCTGTTACCGGCGCCCTGAAGGCTGGTGAAGAAGTCCGTCTGCCTGGCTTCGGCGTTTTCTCCGTTTCGCATCGCGCTGCCTCGACCGGCCGCAACCCGTCGACCGGCAAGGAAGTTGCTATCCCGGCTCGCAACGTGCCGAAGTTCTCGGCTGGCAAGGGCCTGAAGGACGCCGTAAACGGCTAATCATGATCTGGAGAGTGAAAGCTCTTCGAACGGATCGTGACATTAAATTTCCAGCCCATCGCGGCATGATTGCGATTGGCTGTCGAGAAGGCCCGGTTTATCCGGGCTTTTTTCGCTTTACAATACCTGGTAATAAGCACAGGAAATCGGATCACCACGAATCGTGCTCGATTACCTTCATCTATTTCACGAAGTCGCAGGGATAATCTCTTCTTTCCACGTGCTGAAACGCTTACGTTTTAATGCGAACTTCTTAGAAATTTCTTCGTCTAGCTCTAATGCTGTTTTGACACACACCTTTGTTAATTTCACCAAATCGTCGAAACGGAGATGAGCACGACTTCCTTCTTCAAAACTAAAAGGAACAGAGTTCTGGACTCGGCTTAAGAACACGCGATTGACGTAACCTCGATTGTGTACGTGGATATTCCTAACTTCTGCAAATAGCTGCATAAGCTGGCGATCCTCGTCCTTCGCAAAAAGTGAAACGCCCAAGGATTCTTCGATGAATTTTTCAATTCTGCTCATCCCACCGTATGATAAAGAATTGACCTTTTTGTCGATAAGATAGTTTATTATTTCTTTCCTGCTCCTAAACTTAAAAATATCTTCTATGCGAAGATTTTCGCTAGACTTTACCAATTCTGGTCGTTTACGCATCGCACTTTGAATAGATGCTGAAATAAACCAAAAAAAAGTATCAACCGTTGTCACTGTTAAGTTTCGTGAATTAACAGAAGCAAATTCATTCAGTTTCTTCACCACCTTACCTGGGTTAGTCATTAATCGTTCATATTTTTCTTTCTCCCTTTCACTGCTCGCTATTTCAAATAGAGCTGTGCTAGCGCGCAATGATACATTGTCTGCAGTGTGGGCTAAGTGAACTGTAAAAAAGAATAAATCCACGATAGAGTGATAATCAAAGAGGAATAAGCTCATATTTCTAGTTACTAACGTTTTGACTGGTGGAAAATAGAACGTTTCTCCGTCATTTTCTTCGCTTAAACTATTAGGGGCAACTTCTTCGTTCATTTTCGCTCTCGCCTGTACTATTTTTAAGAATCGAAACGATGATGGTTCGATTGAATCTATTAGTATGCATTGCCTTGGAAATAAAAAGCCGGACACTAGGTCCGGCTTACTTCCAATACTTCCCATAATCAATCTACTGCCTACTCAGCCGCCTCTGAACTGCGCTTGGGGCGGCGGTCCAGCAGTTCCTTGAGGAAGTGGCCGGTATAGGAGCGCTTCTCCTTCACAATGTCTTCCGGACGGCCCACTGCGACAATCTCACCGCCGCCATCGCCGCCTTCCGGTCCAAGGTCGATCACCCAGTCAGCCGTCTTGATGACTTCCAGATTGTGCTCGATCACCACGACCGTGTTGCCCTGTTCCACCAGCTCGTGCAGCACTTCCAAGAGCTTCGCCACATCGTGGAAATGCAGGCCGGTTGTCGGTTCGTCCAGAATATAGAGCGTGCGGCCCGTCGCGCGGCGCGACAGTTCCTTGGCCAGCTTCACGCGCTGCGCTTCGCCGCCGGAAAGCGTCGTCGCCTGCTGGCCGACCTTGATATAGCCGAGACCGACCTTGACGAGCGTTTGCAGCTTGTCGCGCACCGCAGGCACGGCGGAGAAGAACTCCGCACCTTCCTCGACAGTCATATCCAGTACATCGGCGATGGACTTGCCCTTGAACAGGACTTCCAGCGTTTCGCGGTTATAGCGCTTGCCGTGGCAGACATCACAAGTCACATACACATCCGGCAGGAAGTGCATCTCGATCTTGATGACGCCATCGCCCTGGCAGGCCTCGCAGCGCCCGCCCTTCACGTTGAACGAGAAGCGGCCCGGCTGATAGCCGCGTGCCTTGGCTTCCGGCAAGCCCGCGAACCAGTCGCGGATCGGGGTGAAGGCACCGGTATAGGTTGCCGGGTTGGAGCGCGGCGTGCGCCCAATCGGCGACTGGTCGATATCGATCACCTTGTCGAGGAATTCCAGCCCTTCGATACGGTCATGCTCTGCGGGATGCTCGCGCGAACCCATGATGCGGCGCGAAGCGGCCTTGAACAGCGTTTCGATCAGGAAGGTGGACTTGCCGCCGCCAGAAACGCCGGTAACGGCAGTGAAGGTGCCGAGCGGAATATCCGCCGAGACATTTTTCAGGTTGTTGCCGCGCGCGCCCACCACGCGAATGCGCTTGGACTTGGAAATCTTGCGGCGTTCCGCCGGGACGGCAACTTCCATCGCACCCGACAGATATTTGCCGGTCAGCGAGTTCGCATTGGACATCACGTCCTGCGGCGATCCTTGCGCGATGATCTTGCCGCCATGGACACCAGCCGCCGGGCCGATATCGACAACATAATCGGCGGTCAGGATAGCATCTTCATCGTGTTCGACCACGATGACCGTATTGCCGAGATCGCGCAGATGGCGCAGCGTGTCGAGAAGGCGGGCATTGTCGCGCTGATGCAGGCCAATGGACGGCTCATCCAGCACGTAGAGCACGCCGGTCAGTCCGGAGCCGATCTGCGAGGCAAGACGGATGCGCTGGCTTTCACCGCCCGAAAGCGTGCCGGAATTGCGCGCCAGCGTCAGGTAATCGAGCCCCACATCGTTGAGGAATTGCAGGCGCTCGCGGATTTCCTTGAGGATGCGGGCGGCAATTTCGCGCTGCTTGTCGTTGAAGCTGCTGTCGATATCGCGGAACCAGGCATCGGCCTTGCGGATCGACATTTCGGTGATTTCACCGATGTGCTTCATGCCGACCTTGACCGCTAGCGCCTCCGGCTTCAGGCGGAAACCGTTACAGGCCGGGCAGGGCGTCGAGGCCATGAAGCGCTCGATATCTTCACGCGACCAGGCGGAATCGGTCTCCTTCCAGCGGCGTTCCAGATTGGGGATCACACCTTCAAAAGCTTTCGTCGTCTGGTAGGAACGCAAGCCGTCATCATACTGAAAGGTGATTTCCTTGCCCTTGGTGCCGTAAAGAATGGCCTGCTGGGCCTCTTCCGGAATATCAGCCCATTTTGCGCCGATCTTGAAGCCATAGGCTTTGCCAAGCGCTTCCAGCGTCTGATTGTAGTAGGGCGACGAGGATCGCGCCCACGGGGCAATCGCGCCGTCCTTCAGCACTGCCGTTTCGTCGGGAACGATCAGGTTGGGATCGATGGCCTGCTGCGTGCCGAGGCCGTCGCAGGTCGGGCAGGCGCCGAAGGGATTGTTGAACGAGAACAGGCGCGGCTCGATTTCCGGGATAGTGAAGCCGGAGACCGGGCAGGCGAACTTTTCCGAAAACAGAATGCGTTCATGCGTTTCGTTGGCCGACTTGTTGGCAGCGCCGCCCTCAGCCGTTTCTTCAGGCGGCAGCGGCTTGTCGGCAAATTCGGCAACGGCCAGGCCTTCGGCAAGCTTGAGACAGGTTTCAAGGCTGTCGGCGAGGCGGGTCGAAAGGTCAGGCCGAACCACCACTCGGTCGACCACCACATCGATATCGTGCTTGTATTTCTTGTCGAGCGCCGGAACATCGGCGATTTCATAGAAGGTGCCGTCGACCTTGACGCGCTGAAAGCCCTTCTTCTGAAGCTCCGCCAGTTCCTTCTTGTACTCGCCCTTGCGGCCGCGAACGATGGGCGCGAGGATATAGAGGCGCGTGCCTTCCTCAACCGCCATGACGCGATCGACCATCTGGCTGACCGTCTGGCTTTCGATGGGAAGGCCGGTCGCCGGCGAATAGGGTACACCCACGCGCGCAAAGAGCAGGCGCATATAGTCGTAGATTTCGGTGACGGTGCCGACCGTCGAACGCGGATTGCGGCTCGTCGTCTTCTGCTCGATGGAAATGGCTGGCGACAGGCCGTCGATCTGGTCGACGTCCGGCTTCTGCATCATTTCCAGGAACTGGCGCGCATAGGCCGAAAGGCTTTCGACATAGCGGCGCTGGCCTTCCGCATAGATCGTATCGAAGGCAAGCGAGGATTTGCCCGAACCGGACAAGCCTGTCATCACGATCAGCTTGTCGCGAGGCAGATCGAGATCGACATTTTTCAAGTTGTGTTCGCGCGCGCCACGTATGGAAATGAATTTCTGATCGCTCATTCCGCGTCCTGCCTGCTCATGATGCCATGGATAAACGGGCGCCGAATGGTGAAACCCGTCGCGCCGGTTTCTAATATGGGGTGGAACCCTCCGATAAGAAGGGGTCTCGGGTCATTCATCGGTGCACTCTTATCACTGGAACAAATATCGAACAACCAGCCTTCTGATAGGCGATACGAAATGTGAACGCAAGAGCGTTGACTGTCACTCCTGACAGGAGCAGACTGGCCTTGCTCGCTGATGGCGGAGAGGTGTCGTGGTGGGATGACGCGGCATCGGCAAGAGGTCCGCAGGAGGCGGGAAACCCAGTAGGGAGGTAAGGAGCATGAGTCCACCTGACTACGTTGCCTAGCTTTCACAACGATGAAAGCACAATCCATTTCGGTCGCGGCAGCATCTTTTCGCAAGGAATGATGCCTCGTTGACTGAAACTGCGATTGCCGAAAATCTGAATTTGCGCGGAAGGCAAATGACCGCGCGTCATCGCCGTCCGAAAATATCTGCTGGCGAATTATTGTCGGCACAAGAGCATTGCTCAAAACCCAAGCCCTGCGCGCCAAAGATACAGTGAGCGGCAGGGCTTTTTCCTGGAGCCCGATCCTATTCACACAGCGCCTGTGGCCGTCGCTTCAGGAAGGGTGGAGGGAAGGCCGATTTCAAATTAAGGCAGATGCAGTTTTTGGGCCTGAAATGTGCAAAACTGCATTTTCTGCACGGGAAACGGTGCAAAAACCCATGAAAATTTGTGGCGAACGCATGTCTTTTTCGTGTCGAAGGTTGCATTTTGAACAAAACAAGAACATAAACTCTGTGGACATTGACAAATTCACCGCGCCGGACTGAGCGCTCATTGAGCCAGTCCTGTAAGGTGAGCATATGAGTTTCTGGTGATGGCGCATCGCTGCGCCTGAGCTTTCAATTGGAAAGCGCCTCTTGTCCGTGCGAAGCTGTGCGGAAAGAGTGTGCATGCGAGACCCGGAGTAATTTTTCGATGGCTGGTAGCGTCAACAAAGTCATTCTGGTCGGCAACCTTGGTGCCGATCCGGAAATTCGTCGTCTGAACTCGGGCGACGTGGTTGCCAATCTGCGCATTGCAACGTCTGAAAGCTGGCGTGACCGCCAGACCGGCGAACGCAAGGACCGCACCGAGTGGCACAGCGTCGTCATTTTCAACGAGAACCTTGCCAAGGTCGCGGAGCAATATCTGAAGAAGGGCGCCAAGGTCTATATCGAGGGCGCGCTCCAGACCCGCAAATGGCAGGACCAGAACGGCAATGACCGTTACTCGACGGAAGTCGTACTTCAGAAGTTCCGCGGCGAGTTGCAGATGCTCGACAGCCGTGGCGAAGGTGGCGGTGAGGGCCGTTCGTTCGGCGGTGGCGGCAATCGCAACCAGATGTCGGATTATTCCGGTGGCGGCGGCGACTTCGGTTCGTCCGGCCCGTCTTCGGGTGGCGGCAGCGGCGGCGGTTTCTCCCGCGACCTGGACGACGAAATTCCGTTCTGAGTGCGCGTATAACCCAATTTATTAGTGAAATGCGATAAGGCGCTGTTTTACAGCGCCTTTTCTGTTTTTTTAAACTGATGTTCTGGCGTCCAAAACGGCAGAAATACCTGCGCCCGAAATTGGAGCATGATTCCGAAAAGGTGAACCGCCTATGCAGCGAAATCAGTCTATCGAACTGAATTCTGATCCTGCTTCGGTCGGATGAAAATCACGCCCAAACAATAGCTTGCGGCGGAATGGCGATTCAACTTGAAGCATCCCGCTGCCCGAGCGCCAGACTGCCGGAATGTCAGATCGATTGCAGCGAGACCCGCTTTTCAAGCAGGGCAGCGGCTTCTTTCCGTTCGCTGTAACGGTTCGTCAGATGGTCTGAAATACCGCGCGTCAGCAAGGTGAACTTCATCAGTTCTTCCATGACGTCGACTACGCGATCATAGAATGACGAAGGTTTCATGCGGCCGGCATCATCGAATTCCTGCCAGGCCTTGGCGACCGATGACTGGTTGGGAATGGTAATCATCCGCATCCAGCGACCCAGAATGCGCATCTGGTTGACGGCGTTGAAGCTCTGCGAACCGCCGGAGACCTGCATCAGGGCCAGTGTTCGCCCTTGCGTGGGGCGGATCGCGCCACCGGGCAGGGGAATCCAGTCGATCTGCGCTTTCATGACGGCACTCATCGCGCCATGGCGTTCAGGACTTGTCCAGACCTGCCCCTCCGACCAGAGCATCGCCTCGCGCAGTTCCTGCACCTTGGGGTGATCCGGCGTCCCATGGTCCGGCAAAGGCAGGCCATCGGCATGGAAAACGCGGGTTTCCGCGCCCATTGCATCAAGCAGTTGCTGCGCTTCCAGCGTCAGGAAACGGCTATAGGAACGTTCGCGCAACGATCCGTAGAGCAGCAGGATACGAGGCTTATGTTCCGGGAAAGGTGCGCGAAGAGCATTCTCATCCGGCAGGAGAAAGGATTTCCGGTCGAGGTTGGGCAAGTCTGCGGCAGTCATTTCCTTTCTCCATAGGTGACCTGCTCGCCATCTTCCTTGGTGAAGGATGCAACCGGGTTTTCCAGAATATCCAGAACCAGCTCGGAAGGGCGGCAAAGCCGGGTGCCGCGCGGAGTTTCAACAATCGGCCGGTTGATCAGAATCGGATGGGCCATCATGAAGTCGATCAGTTCCTCATCAGTCCATTTCGGATCGGACAGGCCGAGCTCGGCATAGGGCGTACCTTTCTCGCGCAGCAGTTCGCGCGGCGTCAGATTCATCGCCGCAAGCAGGCCGACCAGACGTTCCCGCGTGGGCGGGTTCTGCACATATTCGACGATCACAGGCTCTTCGCCGCTCGCCCGGATCATAGCCAGCGTATTGCGCGAGGTGCCGCATTTCGGGTTGTGAAAAATAGTGACAGTCATCGGGAGTTTCCTGTTTGTGTTGCAGGCTTCTGATCGGCGCCGCGTTCATACCAGTCTTTGGAGCGGTTCACGATCCAGACGACCGACAGCATGACCGGCACCTCGACCAGAACGCCCACCACGGTTGCGAGCGCCGCGCCGGATGAAAAGCCGAAAAGGCTGATTGCAGCGGCGACGGCAAGTTCAAAGAAATTCGAAGCGCCGATCAGGGCCGACGGTCCGGCAACGCTGTGCTTTTCGCCGGACAGGCGGTTGAGAAGATAGGCCAGCCCCGAATTGAAATAGACCTGAATGAGGATCGGCACCGCCAGCATGGCGATGATGAGCGGCTGCGCGATGATCTGTTCGCCCTGAAAACCGAAGAGCAGGACGAGAGTGGCGAGCAGTGCCACAAGGGAGAGCGGTTGCAGTGTCTTCAGCAGCCTGTCGAGCGCGCTTTGTCCGCCACCCGCCAGCAGGTTTCGCCGGATGATCTGCGCAAGGATCACCGGAATGACGATATAGAGGACAACGGAAAGAACGAGCGTATCCCATGGAACCGTAATCGCCGAAAGCCCAAGCAGAAGCCCGACGATCGGAGCAAAGGCTATGACCATGATAGCGTCATTCAATGCGACCTGGGACAGGGTGAAGTGTGGCTCTCCTTTGGTCAGGCTGGACCATATGAAGACCATGGCCGTGCAGGGTGCCGCGGCAAGGATGATAAGGCCTGCAATGTAAGAATCGATCTGGTCGGCAGGCAGGTTCGGGCGGAAAAACCAGCCGATGAACAGCCATGCAAGAAGCGCCATCGAGAACGGCTTGACGGCCCAGTTGATGAACAGCGTGACGCCGATGCCCCGCCAGTGCCGACCGACTTGCCGAAGCGCGGCGAAGTCGATTTTCAAAAGCATGGGAATAATCATCAGCCAGATGAGAACGGCGACGGGAATATTGACCTTGGCAATCTCGGTGGAGCCGATAGCGTGGAACAGTGCCGGGAAAAGATGCCCCAGAGCGACGCCCGCGACAATGCAAAGGGCAACCCAGACAGTCAGATACCTTTCAAAGACAGACATCAGCGTTGCTCCACATGCCTTTCCATGTCGGCGTGAGGGTGTTTCTCATGGGCGACTGCCTGCCCGTGCGCGCGCCGGGCGCCAGTTGATACCGATTTGTCATTTTAACGTCCGTTGGGGTGAACTGGCGTCGCCAGAACATGGTTATTGAGCGGCGTCAGCCGTCTTGGGCTCGCAGCAAGGTGTCAGGCTTTGGAGCAGAGGCGCGCAGAGTTCGGCGCTGCCGCCGCAACAATCCTTGATCATGAAAAGCGTCAGTTCGCGAAACTGATCCAGATCCGCGCGATAGATGATCGAGCGGCTTTGCCGCTCACTCCTCACGAGACCAGCCCGTGACAGGGTGGCCAGATGGGCGGACATCGTATTTTGCGGAATGTCCAGCATACGGGCCAACTCGCCCGCCCTGATTCCGGCAGGTTCGTGTCGGACCAGCAATCGAAAGGTATCAAGCCTTGTCGATTGTGCGAGAGCGGCCAAAGCCAGGATTGCAGAGTCGTTTTCCATATATCCAGAATAATGGATATAACATGCACGTCAAGCTGCGATCTGGAGCGGCTATCCAGCAGTTAAGTCGTATGTCAGCGCGGTGATGCAAACGCAGCCCGGATAATGCCTAATCGGCCCAGAGGCTTAACCAAAATTGCATGGCGGACACCTCAGCTGTTTTCGTCATTCTCGATGGAGAACTCCATGCGATCCGCCGAAAATCGCGACAGGGAATATTGAATCGGTTTTCCGTCCGTATCGACGTTTACCGCACGCGCTGTCACGACGATGGCACCCGGAGAGAGTTTCAAGATTCTCAGGTCTTCCGGACCGGCATGACGGGCCGATATGACAGTTGATTTTCGCAGGTAATCGGCGATCCCCGCAGCCTTGAACGCAGCCGTTATCGAGCCGCTTTCAGCATAATCCTCTGCAAAGGAAGGAAAGCGCGCGGCATCGATCCAGTGAGTCGCAATCGAAATTGGATAACCATCGGCGTTGTGCATCGTTTCAAGCCGGATCACCTCGTCGCCCGCATGCAGTTCAAGCGCGTCCGCGACTTCCCGGGTTGCGATTTCCCTGCCTGAGGCCAGCAAAATCCCTTGCATTTCCCGCACTTGCGAAGCGAGCGACTGGGAAATGCGGGTGCGGCGTCCGATCTGGTAGGTGAGGCGCCTTGCGTTGGCGACGAAGGTGCCGCGTCCTTGCTCGGCTCGCAGTACGCCCTCCTGCGTCAGCGCTGCAATGGCGCTGCGCACCGTGTGGCGATTGACCCCGAACCTGTCGGCCAGTTCCATCTCGGCAGGCATGCGCGCGCCGGATTGAAGCTTACCCGCCATGATGTCGCCGCGTATCTCATCGGCAATCTGCCGCCAGATCGCAACGCCGCTGTTTCTCTCAATGTGTCTGGTCTTTGCCATCAACTGTCATCGTCCTGTCATTGGCAGGGTGTATTCATTCTGGTATTGTATAGTTGTCTATATAACTAGACAATTTAAAAGATCGCGTCAACAGGATTTGAAGGCAGGGAAGCTCATGTACGGTACGGAGCATGGTGCGAAGGGAGGCGGAGCCGGTTCCGCCACTGAAAGCAAAAAGGCACCGGATGCAGTGCAGCTCGCACGGCAGGCAAGCATGGCGGTTCTTGCGCGCGCCAGCGGCGAAGAATTGCAGGCCTTCTGGCAGGCATGGTCCGACAAGCCGGAATTTGAGGTTTTGCGCGGGCCGGAAACCGGCCTTGTGATGCTGCGCGGACGCATCGGCGGCGGCGGCGCTCCCTTCAATGTGGGCGAGGCGACCGTGACACGCGCCACTGTGCGGCTTTCCGATGGTTCGGTCGGTCACTCTTATGCGCTTGGCCGCGATCAGGAAAAGGCACGCCTTGCCGCTCTCTTCGATGCACTTTGGCTGGACGAAACCCGCCGCGACGCGGTGGAAACGCAGGTGCTGGGCGTCCTGCGCAAACGGCACGACGATGCCGACGCCACGCTGCGCGGCGAAGCGGCTGCTACCAAGGTCGATTTCTTTACAATGGTTCGGGGAGACAATTGATGCTTCCTTCTTCTCCAGCATTTGAAGGCGGTCTGGCTGATCCGGTGACGGATGCACAGTCGGTCTTTCATGCCGTCATGCACGCCATGGCCAATCCCGGCCGCATCTATCCGCTGGCCGCAGCGGCCACGCCACCGCAGCCATTGACGCCGGAACTGGGTGTTATCTCGGCAACCCTGCTCGACCATGATGCGACGGTGTGGTGCGATGCGGCGATAGCCGCCAATGAAGATGCAACCGCCTGGCTTACTTTCCACACCGGTGCGCCGCGTGTCGAAAATGCCGACGCCGCGCAATTTGCTCTCGTTAGCGATGTGTCGCGGCTGCCGTCCCTGGCCGATTTTTCGCAAGGCAATGCCGAGTTTCCTGATCGTTCCACAACCATCGTGCTGGCTGTCGCGTCGCTGAAAAGCGGGCAGGGCTTTGTGCTGAAAGGCCCCGGCATTGACGGCGAGCGCTCGCTCCACGTCGATGGTCTGCCCCAGGATTTCATCCAGCAATGGCGTGAAAACGGTGCGCAATATCCGCTTGGCGTTGATCTTGTTCTGGTCTGCGACGGCGCTGTTGCAGCACTTCCCCGCACAACCAGAATTTCTGCTCTGGAGGGCTGAAAATGTATGTTGCCGTAAAGGGTGGCGAAACGGCCATCCGCAATGCCCACCGTCTTCTCGATGACCGCCGTCGCGGCGACCGTTCGGTTCCAGCGCTTCGCCTAGACCAGATTGCCGAACAGCTGGCGCTGGCGGTCGATCGCGTCATGGCGGAAGGCTCGCTCTATGACCGTGAACTGTCAGCCCTTGCCGTGCGCCAGTCGCGTGGCGATCTGATCGAAGCAATCTTTCTGGTGCGCGCCTATCGCACCACCTTGCCGCGTTTCGGCTATTCCCGTCCGATGGAAACGGCGCAAATGCTGATCGAGCGCCGCATTTCGGCGACCTATAAGGATCTGCCGGGTGGTCAGCTTCTGGGGCCGACCTTCGATTATACCCATCGGCTGCTCGATCCCGATTTGGCTGGCGATGTGGCTGTGCCGGAACCGGAACTGCGCCCCGCAGAACCCGAAGAAACGCCGCGTGTGACCGATATTCTCGGTGTCAACGGCATGATCGAGGAAGACGGTTCGCTGCCAGATGGTCACGAACCGGGCGACCTGACCCGCGAGCCATGGACATTTCCCATGGAGCGCGACCTGCGCTTGCAGGCATTGGCGCGCGGCGACGAGGGCTTTCTGCTGGCGCTCGGCTATTCCACCCAGCGCGGCTACGGCAACAACCACCCATTCGTTGGCGAAATCCGCATTGGTGAAGTCGAGGTCGAGTTCGATGTGCCGGAGCTTGGCTTTGCCGTCTCGCTCGGTCGCGTACAGCTGACCGAATGCCAGATGGTCAACCAGTTCAAGGGTTCGGCCAAGCAGCCGCCGCAGTTTACACGCGGTTATGGGCTGGTGTTCGGCCAGAGTGAGCGCAAGGCCATGTCCATGTCGCTCTGCGACCGTGCGCTGCGCGTGCGCGAATTCGATACGGATGTGACCGCACCCGCACAGGATGAGGAATTCGTCATTTCCCATTCCGACAATGTGCAGGCGACCGGCTTCGTCGAGCATCTGAAACTGCCGCATTACGTGGATTTTCAGGCAGAACTCGAACTCATCCGCCGTATGCGCGCGGAATATGAGCAAGCGAACAACGGTACCGAAAGTTTGGCAAAGGAGGCCGCGGAATGAGCGATCTGGCCAATTACAACTTCGCCTATCTGGACGAGCAGACCAAGCGGATGATCCGCCGCGCCATTCTGAAGGCCATTGCCATTCCCGGCTATCAGGTGCCGTTTGCCAGCCGTGAAATGCCGATGCCTTATGGCTGGGGCACGGGCGGCGTGCAGGTGACGGCCTCGATCATCGGGCCGGATGATGTGCTGAAAGTCATCGACCAGGGTGCCGACGACACGACCAATGCGGTTTCCATCCGCGCCTTCTTCCAGAAGACGGCCGATGTCGCCGTCACCACCCATACGGGCGAAGCGACGATCATCCAGACCCGTCACCGCATTCCGGAATATCCGCTGACGGAAGGACAGGTGCTGGTCTATCAGGTGCCGATCCCGGAACCGCTGCGTTTTCTGGAGCCGCGTGAAACCGAAACCCGCAAGATGCACGCGCTTGCCGAATATGGCCTCATGCATGTGAAGCTCTACGAAGACATTGCGCGGCACGGCCATATCGCCAAGACCTACGATTATCCGGTGATGATCGAAGGGCGCTATGTGATGGCGCCTTCGCCGACGCCGAAATTCGACAATCCGAAAATGCATATGTCTCCGGCATTGCAACTGTTCGGCGCCGGGCGCGAAAAGCGCATCTATGCCGTCCCGCCCTATACGGATGTTGTGAGTCTCGATTTCGAAGACCACCCATTTGAGGTGCAGAAGTTCAAAGAACCGTGCGCGCTTTGCGGCGCAAAGGGCGTCTATCTCGATGAAGTCGTGCTGGATGATCGCGGCGGCTCGATGTTCGTCTGCTCCGACACCGATTTTTGCGAAGACCGTCAGGCAAACGGCCATTTCGGCCATCTGGCAGCGAACAAGGAGGCCGCACAATGAGCGAGCAACCTCTACTGAGAGTGAACAGCCTGTCGAAATTCTACGGCAATCGTCGTGGCTGCGCGGATATTTCCTTCAATCTGTGGCCGGGTGAAGTGCTGGCCATCGTCGGTGAATCCGGTTCCGGCAAGACGACGCTGCTGAACAGTCTGGCAACCCGTCTGGAACCAACCTCCGGCACCGTTGAATACCGGATGCGCGACGGTGAATTCCGCGATCTCTACAAGATCGGCGAGGCGGAACGCCGCTTCCTGATGCGGACGGACTGGGGTTTCGTGCACCAGAACCCGGCGGACGGATTGCGCATGACGGTTTCGGCTGGTGCCAATGTCGGCGAACGCCTTATGGCGGTCGGCGAACGCCATTACGGTAATATCCGCAACACAGCAACCGAATGGCTGGGACGCGTCGAAATCGCCGCTGACCGTATCGACGATCAGCCACGCGCCTTTTCCGGCGGCATGCGCCAGCGCCTGCAGATTGCCCGCAATCTGGTGACGGCGCCGCGTCTGGTCTTCATGGATGAGCCGACCGGCGGTCTTGATGTGTCGGTGCAGGCGCGCCTTCTCGACCTTCTGCGCGGTCTTGTCAGCGATCTCGGCCTTTCGGTGATTATCGTGACGCATGATCTCGCCGTGGCCCGGCTTCTGTCCCATCGCATCATGGTCATGAAAGACGGCCATATTGTCGAGCAGGGCCTGACCGACCGTGTGCTGGATGACCCGCAGGCGCCTTATACGCAGCTGCTTGTGTCGTCTATCCTGCAAGTTTAGTAAATTAAAACAGATGTTTATTGCATGTTGTTCCTAAATTAGCCGAACTTCATGCGTGAGGTGAAAAATGCCTATGTTGCAAACATCAGCCCCGCTTGCCGTCACCGGCGTTACCAAGACCTTCGTCATGCATTTGCAGGGCGGCATCGAACTTCCGGTCGTTCGCGGCGTGAATTTCGAACTGAATGCCGGTGAATGCGCCGTGCTGGGCGGGCCTTCGGGCGCGGGCAAAAGCTCGATCCTGAAGATGGTCTATGGCAATTACGCGGTCAATGGCGGCTCGATCATGATCCGCCATGCCGACAGGTTTGTCGATCTTGCCACTGCCGATCCGCGTGAAGTGCTGGCGGTGCGCCGCGATACGATCGGCTATGTCAGCCAGTTTCTGCGCACGCTGCCGCGGGTTGCGGCAATCGACGTGGTTGCCGAACCGCTGGTCGCGCGTGGCGTCGACCGTGAGACAGCGCTCAACCGCGCCCGCGAACTTCTGGCGCAGCTCAACCTTCCGGAAAGGCTGTGGGCCTTGCCGCCTGCGACCTTCTCCGGCGGCGAACAGCAGCGCGTGAATATCGCGCGCGGCTTCATCACCGATCATCCGGTATTGCTGCTCGATGAGCCGACAGCCTCGCTCGATGCGAAGAACCGCGCGGTCGTGGTCGACCTCATCAAGGCCAAGAAGGAGCAGGGCGTCGCCATGCTCGGCATCTTCCACGATGAAGACGTGCGTTCGGTCGTTGCCGACCGGATCGTCGACGTGACGGCTTTCTCTCCGCGGGGGCTGGCATGACCAAGCTCTCGGTGGAACCGCTGGTTCACGAAACGGCCATCGTCAACGGCTGCACGCTGGGGCGCTATACCGAGATTGGCGAGCGCAGCCGCGTTTCGGAAACCGTGCTGGGCGATTATTCCTATCTCGGCGTCGATTGCGAAATCTGGTGTGCGGAGATTGGCAGGTTTTCCAATATTGCCAGCCACGTGCGTATCAACGCCACCAACCATCCGACATGGCGTCCCACACTGCACCATTTCACCTATCGCGCCGGTGATTACTGGCCGGAAGAAAAGGATGAGACGGAGTTTTTCGAGTGGCGTCGCGGCAACGCGGTGAAGATCGGCCACGACACATGGCTCGGCCATGGCTCGACAATCCTGCCGGGCGTGACGGTCGGCAATGGTGCGGTTGTCGGTGCCGGAGCCGTGGTGAGCAGGGACGTCGCGCCCTATACGATCCTGGGCGGCGTGCCCGCACGTCTCATTCGCGAACGCTTCGACGCTGCAACCGGCAATCGCCTTGACCGGCTGGCCTGGTGGGACTGGAGCCATGATCGTCTGCGCCAGGCGCTCGATGATTTCCGCGCGCTCGATATCGAAGCCTTCCTCTCGAAATATGAAACAGCCGCGAACACAAATGCGGTCATGAAAGAGCTGTCCAATGGCTAATGAAATCGTTCTGAAAAACGCGCGGATCGTGCTCGCCGATGAGATTGTTTCCGGCTCCATCCTGATCCGGGACGGCAAGATCGCAGCAATCGACCACGGCGACAGCAATGGCGGCGACGACATGGATGGCGACTACGTCATTCCGGGCCTCATCGAGCTGCACACCGACCAGCTGGAAAGCCACTATGCGCCGCGTCCGAAGGTGCGCTGGAATGTCGATGCCGCCGTGCAGGCACACGATGCGCAGGTCGCGGCCTCGGGCATCACCACGGTATTCGATGCGATGCGCGTCGGCTCCGACTATGACCGCGATTTCGTCGGCAAGGATATGCGCATGCTTGCCGATGCGATTGAAAGCGGCGTGCGCGAAAATCGCCTGCGTGCAGACCACTTCCTGCATCTGCGCTGCGAAGTCTCCTCTGCCGATTGCCTCGAAACATTCGAGCTTTTCGCAGACGATGACCGCGTAAAACTCGCTTCCTTGATGGATCACGCACCGGGACAGCGGCAATTCGTTGATCTTGAGACCTATCGCACCTATTACATGCGCAAGATGAAGCTCACGGATGAGGAGTTCCGGGTGCATTGTGAAAAGCGCATGGCGGATTCGGACGCCTATTCGGCCAGGCACCGCCGCTCCATTGCCGAACTGGCGGCAACGCGTGGCATCGTTCTGGCCAGCCATGACGATGCAACCAGTGCGCATGTCGATGAATCGCTCGACCATGGGGTGCGGATCGCCGAATTCCCGACCACGATGGAAGCCGCCAATGCTTCAAAGGGCGCTGGCCTTTCGATCCTGATGGGCGCGCCGAATATCGTTCGCGGCGGCTCGCATTCCGGGAACATCGCCGCACGCGATCTGGTGGACAATGGCAGCCTGGATATCCTGTCGTCGGATTATATTCCGTTCAGTCTCATTCAGTCGGCATTCGGTCTGGCTTCCGGCGAACGCCCGATTGCGTTGCCGGATGCGATCCGGCTTGTGACCAAGAATCCCGCCGATGCCATGGCTATGGATGATCGCGGTGAGATTGCCATCGGCAAGCGGGCCGATCTGGTCCGTGTCCGTCCGAAGGGCGCAATCCCGGTTGTCCGCACCGTCTGGCGCGAAGGCGAACGGGTGCTCTGATGCAGATGCAATCCAACAGGCCGAAAGGCTGTTTCGTCGCCGTTGTCGGCCCCAGCGGGGCCGGCAAGGATACGATCATGGATGCGGCGCGTGTGGCTCTGGCGGGCGACACGCGCTTTCACTTTGTGCGTCGCATCATCACCCGCCCGCAAATGCCGGGAACGGAAGATCACGACAGTCTGGATGAAGCAGCATTTGCAAAATCGGCGGGCGAGGGCGCCTTCGCCCTGCACTGGCAGGCGCATGGCCTGAGCTACGGATTGCCGAAATCGCTGGAGGATGAAATCGCGGACGGAACGGTGGTGATCGCCAATGTTTCGCGCCGGGTTCTGGGTGATGTTCGCAGGCTCTACCCGTCGCGCTCGGTGGTCGTGATTACGGCCCGGCCGGAAGTTCTGGCGGAGCGGCTCGCATCGCGCGGCCGCGAAAGCCGGGAGGAAATCGTCGCGCGGCTTGCACGTGAAGTCAGCTTCGATGACGGGGCGGGCGATGTTGTCACAATAGACAATTCCGGCGAAGTCGGCCTGTCCACAAAAGCCTTCCTGCGTCACCTGGAGGAAGTCAGCGTCAAAACAGTCGCTTAGGTAAGGTTCTTGTAGCAATATCTAAATTTACACAAACGTCATGGGGCTTTCATTGCAGTGTCATGGAAGCCATTCAGAGTAAGCATGAATGGAGACGAATTCATGCTTCAACTGAAAAACATAACGCGCCGCTATAATGACAAGGTGGCGGTTTCGGGTGTGGATCTCGAAATCGAACCCGGCACGTTTGTGGGAATTATCGGGCGCTCGGGCGCAGGCAAGTCGACGCTTCTGCGCATGATCAATCGCCTTGTCGAGCCTTCAGAGGGAACCATTCACTGGGATGGCCGCGATGTTACCGGGCTAAAAGGCTCGGGCCTGCGGGACTGGCGCGCGCAATGCGCGATGATTTTCCAGCATTTCAATCTGGTCGACCGTCTGGATGTCCTGACTAACGTCCTGATGGGCCGTCTGAACTATGTTTCGACGCCGAAATCGCTCCTGCGTATCTGGAGCGATGAGGAGCGCCTGATCGCGCTTTCGGCCTTGCAGCAGTTCGACATTGCGCATCTTGCAGCGCATCGCGCGGACGAGCTTTCGGGTGGCCAGCAGCAGCGCGTGGCGATTGCCCGCGCGCTCGTGCAGCAGCCGCGCATCATCCTCGCCGACGAGCCGATTGCATCGCTCGATCCGCGCAACACGCGCAGCGTCATGGACGCTTTGCGCCGCATCAATCGCGAATACGGCATCACGGTTCTCTGCAATCTGCACTCGCTCGATATTGCGCGCAGCTATTGCGACCGTCTCGTCGGCATGTCCGCCGGCAAGATCGTATTCCGCGGCACACCGTCGATGCTGACAGATATGGCATCACGCGACCTTTACGGCATGGAAGCCGCTGACGTCATCGATGCCGATGAGCAGTTGGACGCACCGATGCCGATGCCAGTTCCGCAGTCGGCCGAAGCCGTTCTGCGCCAGCTTTCCGCCTGAGCGCACAAAGCTCCGGAAAAGAAACACGCTCCAAACTCAGGATTAACAGGAGATACCCATGCTTAACCGTAGAACCTTTCTGGCGGCTGTTGCGCTCACCGCTACGATGACCTTCAATGCCCAGGCTGCCGACTGGAGCAAGGATTATCCGGAAATCGTTCTGGGCGTGATCCCGGCTGAAAACGCCTCGACCACTTCCGACCGTTATGCGCCTCTGGCTGCCTATCTCGGCAAGGAACTCGGCACCAAGGTAACGCTGCGCGTCGCCAACGACTATGCAGCCGTCATCGAAGGCCAGCGCGCCGGTAACATCCAGATCGCATTCTATGGCCCGGCTTCCTACGCCCGCGCCGTCATGACCGGCGTTGAAACCACGCCGCTCGTCAACCAGCGTCACGACACCGGCGTCAACGGCTATTATTCGGTCGTTTATGTTCGCGCCGACAGCCCGTACCAGAAGATGGACGACCTGAAGGGCAAGACCATTGCTCTCGTCGATCCGAACTCGACCTCGGGCAACAACGCACCGCGCTTCTTCCTCAACCGCGAAGGCTATAGCGTAGACACGTTCTTCGGTAAGAACTTCTTCGCCGGCAGCCACGAAAACGCAGTTCTCGCTCTGGCGCAGGGCACCGCCGATGCCGCTGCCAACTCCTGGAACTCGGAAAACGATTCCAACCTGACCCGCATGGTCAGCCGCGGCGTTCTGAAGGATGCCAACGGCAAGGAACTGACGAAGGACGACTTCCGCATCATCTTCAAGTCGGACTTCCTTCCTGAAGGCCCGTTCGCCGTTCTCAGCACCCTGCCGGATCAGCTGAAGGCCGATATCAAGCAGGCTTTCCTCGACATGCCGAAGAAGGACAAGGCTGGCTTTGACGCTCTTTCCGACGGCAAGGATCAGGAATTCGTAGCCACCGAAGCCAAGGACTATGAGCCGATCATCGAAATGCTCAAGTTCAACGACAAGGCTCGCAAGTCCTGATCCGTGAGAAATTGAAGTGCCCGGAACGCAACCCGTTCCGGGCATTTTTTTAGGGCATGATTCCGAAAGGTTCTCGGGATCAGGCTTGATCAAAGGAATTTCGCATGACGGTATCCTCACTCGACGGCAGTGGAGCAAAAAGCCTGCTCGCCGATTACCGCAGGGAAGTCGGCAAACGGCGGCTCTATGGTATCGCGCTTCTCCTTGCGCTTGTCCTTGTCGCCATTGCCGCCTCCGTCGTTGCCGATGTTCGGCCCGGCACCCTGGTCGAAAATCTTTTTCGCTTCACAAGCTATCTCGGCCGCATTCTGCCGGATCTGACCATCGCCAATTTCTGGGGCGACCTCGCTGCCTGGTACTGGAACCTCGGCGGCTGGCTCAAGATGCTGTTCGAGACGCTGCTGATCGCCTATCTGGCGACATTGATCGGGGCGGTCGTCGCTTTCGCTGCATCCTTCGCAGCCTCATCCAATATGGCCCCCAATTCCACGGTTCGCTTCATCGTCCGTCGCGGGCTGGAATTGTTGCGCACTGTTCCGGAAATCGTCTTCGCGCTG
This sequence comes from Brucella sp. NBRC 14130, assembly GCF_040371715.1. Lineage (NCBI taxonomy): Bacteria > Pseudomonadati > Pseudomonadota > Alphaproteobacteria > Hyphomicrobiales > Brucellaceae > Brucella > Brucella sp. NBRC 14130. Next base: position 234,308 of record NZ_BAABTE010000002.1, on the reverse strand, counting down.
CTTTTCGTCATCGCCTTCGGCCTTGGGCCGATGGCCGGTGTTCTCGCGCTGATGCTGCACACCACAGGCGCGCTGGGCAAGCTGTTCTCCGAAGTCGTCGAGAATATCGACATGCGCCCGGTGGAAGGCATTCGCGCATCCGGCGGTTCCGGCCTGCAGGTCATCCGCTTTGCCGTATTGCCGCAAGTGGCCGCGAATTTTGCTTCCTATGGCCTGCTGCGCTTTGAAATCAACGTGCGCGGCGCTTCCGTCATGGGTTTTGTGGGGGCAGGCGGTATCGGGCAGGAACTGCTCACCTCCATCCGCCAGTTCTATTACAGCGATGTCAGCGCCATCCTGCTTCTGATCATCGTGACGATCTTCGTGATCGATCTTGTCACCCAGCGCGTGCGTCACGCACTGCTTGGCCGTATTGGTTGAGGAGAGAACTATGACCGATATTGCACAAAGTCTCTCCCGTGAGGCACACGCGCACGAAAAGGAACTGAGGGCCGAATATGCCGATCTGTTCGGCAATGGGCGCACATGGCGCAATCTGGCGATCTTGACCGTAGCTCTTATCGCCTCGGTCTGGTTCGCCTTTTACTGGCTCGATTTTTCGCTGCTGCGCATTCTGAACGGCCTTGGTCGCCTCGGCGATTTCGCGCTGATGATGATGCCGCCATCCTCCGGCGGGCGTTTCAGCCTTTATCTGTGGTCGATGATGGAAACGCTGGCGATTGCCTATCTCGGCACATTGCTGGCCGCGATCCTCGCCTTTCCGTTCGGCTTTCTGGCGGCGAAGAACATCATTCCCAATGTGTTCCTGCATTTCGGCATTCGCCGCTTCCTCGACACCATTCGCGGCGTCGACACGCTTATCTGGGCGCTGATCTGGGTGTCGGTCGTGGGGCTTGGACCGTTCGCCGGTATTCTTGCGATTGCCTGCTCGGACTTCGGTGCTTTCGGCAAGCTGTTCTCCGAAGCCATTGAAGGCGCCGACAAGAAGCCGGTCGAAGGCGTCGTCTCATCGGGCGGCGGCAGGCTGCACGGCTATCGCTTCGGCGTGTTGCCGCAGGTTCTGCCACTGATCGGCAGTCAGGTGCTTTACTTTTTCGAGTCAAACACGCGTTCGGCGACAATCATCGGCATTGTCGGGGCAGGCGGCATCGGCGCGCATCTGGCCGAACAGATCAAGGTTCTCAACCTTCAGGACGTCTCCTTCCTGATCATCATGATCCTGATCGCTGTTGCCCTCATCGACTGGTTCTCGTCGAAGCTCCGTCACGCCATGATCGGCAAGAAGGCGCAGAAATCGGCTTAACCACTGATAAGTGTCTTGATGCCGTCAGCCACGAACTGAACGGCAAGCGCTGCCAGAATGACGCCGAGAAGGCGAGTGAGGATGGAACGGCCGGTTTCGCCAAGAAACCGGTCGACGCGCTCTGCCAGCAGCAGCACAAGATAGGTGATGAACAGGCAGATGAAGATGACCCCGAGAAGGGCCGCTTTCGGCCCTACGCCTTCAAAGGAATTTGACGTCAGCACGATAGCCGAGATCGCACCCGGACCCGCAATCAGCGGAATGGCGAGCGGGAAGGCGGCAATATTGCGGATGTGATCCTTGGTGATCGCAACCTCGGCGCTCTTTTCCTTGCGCTCCGTCCGCTTCTCGAAAATCATTTCAAAGGCGATCCAGAAGAGGAGCAGGCCACCCGCGACGCGGAACGCGCCGATGGTGATGCCGAACATGCCGAGTATCTGCGCGCCCGCAATGGCAAAGAGCGCCATCACGATAAAACCGATGATGGAGGCGCGAAGCGCAACCTGTCCGCGATGGTGCCGCTCCATGCCCGGCGTCAGCGCCAGGAACAACGGCGCCAGTCCGGGCGGATCGATTGTAACAAGCAGGGTGACGAAGGCGCTGAAAACCGTATCGTAGAACCCCATACTGCACGCGCCCTTCCTGTTGGCATGTTATGCTCGATCGGATACATGGATTGTAGACGATCACGAGCACATGGTCGATGCAAAGCGCGAGGTCGGGCAACACCGTTGCTCAATCTTTATGTGAATATCTTTTAAGTCATTGAATTGACGTGCGGAAATAGCCCGCCGAAAAGGTCGTGAAATTGGCGTTTTTTGCTGGTTTCCGTTATAAAGTGACTTTATCGATTCTGTTGAGAAAGAAATCTGAATAGTGTCAGATCAAACGCCTCCACCCGGTTCCGACGATATGAATGGTGGCCCAAACGGCGGCCCTAGCGGTATCGAACCGATTTCCATCATCGAGGAGATGCAGCGCTCCTATCTCGATTACGCGATGAGCGTTATCGTGAGCCGTGCGCTGCCCGATGTGCGCGACGGCCTGAAGCCCGTGCATCGCCGCATTCTCCACGCCATGAATGAAATGAACCTCGCCTATAACCGCCCGTACCGCAAGTCGGCGGGTGTGGTCGGTGAGGTGATGGGTAAGTATCACCCGCATGGCGACGCCTCTATTTATGACGCCCTCGTGCGTATGGCGCAGGATTTTTCCATGCGCGATCCGCTGGTCGACGGGCAGGGCAATTTCGGCTCCATCGACGGCGATCCGCCGGCGGCGATGCGTTACACCGAATGCCGTCTGGAAAAGCTTTCCGAATCCATCCTGTCGGATATCGACAAGGACACGGTCGACTTCCAGGACAACTATGACGGTCGCGAGCAGGAACCTGTGGTCATGCCTGCGCGCTTCCCGAACCTGCTTGTCAATGGTTCGGGCGGTATCGCTGTCGGCATGGCGACCAACATTCCCCCGCACAATCTGGGCGAAGTGATCGACGGCTGCGTTGCGCTGATCGACAATCCGGCCATTGAACTGGCGGAACTGATGGAAATCATTCCGGGACCGGACTTCCCGACCGGCGGCATCATCCTTGGACGTTCCGGCATCAATTCCGCCTACACGACCGGACGCGGTTCGGTCGTCATGCGCGGGCGCGCCACGATCGAGCCGATGCGCGGCGACCGCGAAGCCATCATCATCACCGAGATACCTTATCAGGTGAACAAGGCTTCGATGATCGAGAAGATGGCCGAGCTGGTGCGCGACAAGCGCATCGAGGGCATTTCCGATCTGCGCGATGAGTCCGACCGCGAAGGCTATCGCGTCGTGGTGGAGCTCAAGCGTGACGCCGTTGCCGATGTCGTGCTGAACCAGCTTTATCGCTACACGCCGCTGCAAACCTCGTTCGGCTGCAACATGGTGGCGCTGAACGGCGGCAAGCCGGAACAGCTCAACCTGCTCGACATGCTGCGCGCCTTCGTCGTCTTCCGCGAGGAAGTCGTGACGCGCCGCACCAAGTTCCTGCTCAACAAGGCGCGTGACCGCGCGCATGTGTTGGTTGGTCTTGCAATCGCCGTCGCCAATATCGACGAGGTCATCGCGCTCATCCGCCGCGCTCCCGATCCGACGACGGCGCGTGAGCAGTTGATGGAACGCCGCTGGCCGGCGGCAGATGTCGCACCGTTGATCCGTTTGATCGACGATCCGCGCCACACCATCAATGAAGACAACACCTACAACCTCTCCGAAGAACAGGCTCGCGCCATTCTCGATCTGCGTCTGCAGCGCCTGACCGCGCTTGGTCGCGACGAAGTGGCGGACGAACTGAACAAGATCGGCGAGGAAATCCGCGATTATCTCGACATTCTTGGTTCGCGCCTGCGCGTGATGACCATCGTCAAGGAAGAGATGATTGCGGTTCGCGACGAGTTCGCAACCCCACGCCGCACCGAAATCGGTTTCGGCGGCGCCGAAATGGATGACGAAGACCTGATCGCCCGCGAGGATATGGTCGTCACCGTCAGCCATGCAGGCTACATCAAGCGCGTGCCGCTGACGACCTATCGTGCGCAGCGCCGCGGCGGCAAGGGCCGCTCCGGCATGGCCACGAAGGACGAGGATTTCGTTACCCGCCTGTTCGTGGCCAATACGCATACGCCGGTTCTGTTCTTCTCCTCGCGTGGCATCGTCTACAAGGAGAAGGTCTGGCGTCTGCCGGTCGGCACGCCGCAGTCGCGTGGTAAAGCGCTCATCAACATGCTGCCATTGCAGCAGGGCGAGCGCATTACCACCATCATGCCGCTGCCTGAGGATGAGGATTCCTGGGCAAATCTCGACGTCATGTTCTCGACCACGCGCGGTACGGTTCGCCGTAACAAGCTGTCGGACTTCGTTCAGGTCAACCGCAACGGCAAGATCGCGATGAAGCTCGAAGACGAGGGCGATGAAATCCTCTCGGTCGATACGTGTACGGAATTCGACGACGTGCTTCTGACCTGCGCCGGTGGCCAGTGCATTCGCTTCCCCGTCACCGATGTGCGCGTCTTTGCGGGCCGCAACTCCATCGGCGTGCGCGGCATCAATCTGGCCGATGGCGACAAGGTCATCTCCATGGCGATCCTGCATCACGTCGATGCGGACGCGGCTGAACGCTCGGCCTATCTGAAGCGTTCGATTGCCGAACGCCGTGCCCAGGGCGCGGATGACGCGGATGATATCGTGGTGGTTGGCGAGGAGGTCGGAAACGAAACCGAGCTCAACGAAGAACGCTATCAGGAGCTGAAAGCGCGCGAACAGACCGTGCTGACGGTTAGCGAATATGGTTACGGCAAGCGCTCCTCGTCCTACGAGTTCCGCGTTTCCGGTCGTGGCGGCAAGGGCATCCGCGCCACCGATACGTCGAAGACCGACGAAATCGGCAAGCTCGTCGCCCTGTTCCCGGTCGAGGCAAGCGACCAGATTCTGCTCGTTTCGGACGGCGGACAGCTTATCCGTGTGCCGGTTGACGGCATCCGCATTGCCGGACGTTCCACCAAGGGCGTCACGATCTTCAACACGGCGGACGGCGAAAAGGTCGTTTCGGTCGAACGCATTTCCGAAACGGACAGCGACGAAGAAAACGGCGGTGAGGGCGATGCGTTGCCGGAAGGTGAAGCACCGGTCGCGGGCAGCGAAGAATAAGCTGAAAGCCCGGGTCTGGCGGTTTTGCGGCGGATAATGCAACAAAACAACGGAACCGGGCTTTTGGTATAGATCAATGAAAAAGGCCGATGGCGGGAACCATCGGCCTTTTTCAGATGCCAAGACTGGAGGAATTGGCGATCACACAAACTCTTATCCAGCAAGCTCCAACACTATCGCGTGAGCTCAGCTAACTCCTAGCGCGAACGCATGTTGCGCAGAGTATTGATGTCGAATGCGACATGACGCACGCGCTGACGCTTGGCTTCATTCTCTTCGAGAAGCAGTATGATTGCCGAGGCAGCCATTGCGACCATCATGGATAATGCCAGAAGAAAGATCATCATCGTGTTATCCTTTCGACATACATACGCTTCAAAAGCGAAAAGGTTGCACCAAACTTGCGCCTATTTTGGTAAATCGGTTGTGAATTTGCCGTGAAATTGCGGTTCATATCGCGTTCATCTGTTTTCTTGGTTTCTGTTTCCTTAGCGCTGTGGTTCTTGTTGAAAATCCCGTCAGAAAAGGCTAGCTGGAAGAAATGACAATCGCGATTTATGCGGGTTCCTTCGACCCGGTGACCAACGGCCATATGGATGTCCTGAAAGGTGCCCTGCGCCTTGCCGATGAGGTTATTGTCGCGATTGGCGTTCACCCCGGAAAAAAGCCTCTCTTCACTTTTGAGGAGCGCGTGGCGCTCATTGATGAAAGCTGCAAGGCCGTGCTGGGGAAGGACGCAGGCCGGCTTTCCGTTATTTCCTTCGACGGTCTTGTTATCGACGCGGCCCGCATGCACAGTGCTCAATTGATGGTGCGCGGTTTGCGCGACGGCACCGATCTCGACTATGAAATGCAGATGGCAGGCATGAACGGCACCATGGCGCCGGAATTGCAGACCGTGTTTCTTCCGGCAGACCCGGCAGTGCGCACGATTACCGCCACATTGGTTCGACAGATTGCCTCCATGGGCGGTGATATAAAGCCTTTTGTTCCGGCGGCTGTCGCTGCCGCCCTGAACGCCAAATTCAAATCCTGACCACAGGGAGTTTTTCGATCATGTCTTTCGTTCGTTCAGCGCTAGCCGCTGCCGCCTTCTTCGCGCTCTCGCAAGGCGCAGTCCATACCGCTTCTGCCGCCGAAAACACCGTGGTTCTCAAGCTGAAGGATGGCGACGTGGCCATCGAGCTTCGTCCCGACCTTGCGCCAAAGCATGTTGCGCAGATCGAAAAGCTGGTCGGCGAGGGCGCTTACAACGGCGTCGCCTTCCACCGTGTCCTTCCGGGCTTCATGGCCCAGACCGGCGATGTAAAGTTCGGCAACATGGACAAGAACTTCGATGCATCACGCGTCGGCACCGGCGGCTCTGACTATCCGGATATTCCGGCAGAATTCTCCAAGGAACCTTTCGTTCGCGGCACGGTGGGCATGGCCCGCAGCCAGAATCCGAACTCGGCCAATTCGCAGTTCTTCATCATGTTTGCGGACGGCTCATTCCTCAACGGCCAGTATACGGTGGTCGGCAAGGTTGTCAGCGGCATGGATGTCGTCGACAAGATAAAGAAGGGCAGCGAAGCCGATAATGGCGCCGTGAAAAACCCCGACAAGATCATCAAGGCCACGCTTCAGGCCACCAAGAAGTAAATACAAGGAGAGGCCCAATGGCTTACAAAGACCCTGAAAACACGCTCGTTCTTGAAACCACCAAGGGCAATGTCGTTCTGGAGCTTTATCCGGATCTCGCGCCGGACCACGTTGCGCGTATCAAGGAACTGGCGCGCGAAGGCGCTTATGACGGCGTTGTGTTCCACCGCGTGATCGATGGCTTCATGGCCCAGACCGGCGACGTGAAGTTCGGCAAGACGGGCGGCGCTCATTTCAACGGCTCGCGCGCTGGCATGGGCGGTTCGGACAAGCCGGACCTGAAGGCGGAATTCTCCAACACGCCGCACAAGCGCGGCACCGCCTCGATGGCGCGTTCCGCCAATCCGAACTCGGCCAACTCTCAGTTCTTCATCTGCTTTGCCGATGCTCCGTGGCTCGACCGCCAGTACAGTGTCTGGGGTCAGGTCATCGAAGGCATGGACAATGTCGACAAGATCAAGCGCGGCGAACCGGTCTCCGATCCGGACCAGATCGTGACGGCGCGTATCGCTGCCGACATCTGATCCTGCCTGTTTCAAAGAAAAATTACGGCTCCGGTTCATGCCGGGGCCGTAATAATGAGGTCTATCATGCGTGTTGATCTTTTTGATTTCGATTTGCCGGAAGAGAGCATCGCTCTGCGCCCGGTCGAGCCGCGTGACCACGCCCGACTGTTGCGTGTCCGTCCCGGCCAGCCATTCGAGGATCGACAGGTATTCGAACTGCCTGATCTGCTGCAAGCCGGCGATGCGCTTGTCTTCAATGATACCAAAGTGATACCGGCACAGCTTGAAGGCATGCGCGAGCGCGACGGCAATATAAGCCAGGTCAGCGCCACGCTGCATATGCGTACCGGCGCCGATCGCTGGAAGGCTTTCCTCCGTCCGGCCAAGCGCGTGAAGGAAGGCGACCGCATCCGTTTCGGCCATTCCGGATCGAGCTGCTTCCTCGGCACGCTTGATGCCACCGTGGCGGAAAAGGGCGATGCGGGCGAGGCGCTTCTGGTGTTCGATCTTTCCGGCGCCATGCTGGACGAGGCGATTGCTTCGGTCGGGCACATTCCGCTGCCGCCTTACATCGCATCGAAGCGCGCCGAAGACGAGCGCGACCGCAAGGATTATCAAACGGTCTATGCGCGGGAAGAAGGCGCGGTCGCAGCCCCCACGGCCGGGTTGCATTTCACGCCGGAGCTTCTGGAAAAGATCAAGGCCAAGGGCGTTGAAGAACATTTCGTGACGCTGCATGTGGGGGCGGGGACTTTCCTGCCGGTCAAGGCCGATGACACGGCCGACCACAAGATGCATTCGGAAATCGGCCATGTGTCGCAGCGCACTGCCGATGCGCTCAATGCCGTTCACGAGCGGGGCGGCAGGATCGTCTGCGTCGGCACCACATCCCTGCGGCTGATCGAAAGCGCGGCGGGTGAGGATGGTATCATCCGTCCATGGTCGGGTGCGACCGATATTTTCATAACCCCCGGCTATAAGTTCCGGGCAGTTGATCTGCTGATGACCAACTTCCATTTGCCGCGCTCGACGCTGTTCATGCTCGTATCTGCCTTCAGCGGTCTCGACACGATGCGCGCCGCCTATGACCATGCCATCAGTAACGGTTATCGCTTCTACTCCTATGGCGACGGCAGCTTGCTAGAGCGAGCCGACAAAGCTAAAGACACCGCATGACTCTGGAAAACCTAAAGACAAGCGAAAACTTCGAATTCAAGGTGCTGGCAACCGACGGCGCCGCTCGTCAGGGCGAGATTTCCATGCCGCGCGGCGTGGTTCGCACACCTGCCTTCATGCCGGTCGGTACGGCGGGCACGGTCAAGGCCATGTATATGGACCAGGTGAAAGAGCTTGGCGCGGATATCATCCTTGGCAACACCTATCATCTGATGCTGCGGCCCGGCGCTGAACGTGTGGCCCGTCTGGGCGGCCTGCACGAGTTCGGCGGCTGGAAAGGCCCGATCCTCACCGATTCGGGCGGTTTTCAGGTCATGTCGCTCGCGCAATTGCGCAAGCTTGACGAAAATGGCGTGACATTCCGCTCGCATATCGACGGCAAGCCTTATGAGATGACGCCGGAACGGTCCATCGAGATACAGGGACTGCTCGATAGCGATATCCAGATGCAGCTCGATGAATGCGTGGCGCTGCCTTCGCCGGAAAAGAACACCGAGCGCGCAATGGAATTGTCGCTGCGCTGGGCCGAGCGCTGCAAGGTCGCTTTCGGCAATCAGCCGGGCAAGGCGATGTTCGGCATCGTGCAGGGCGGCGATGTTGCGCGTCTGCGCGAAAAATCGGCGGAAGCGCTGAAGGCCATGGACCTCAAGGGCTATTCGGTCGGCGGGCTTGCGGTCGGCGAACCGCAGCAGGTCATGCTCGACATGCTGGAAGTCGTATGTCCGATCCTGCCATCGGAAAAACCGCGCTACCTGATGGGCGTCGGTACGCCGGATGACATTCTGAAATCCGTGGCACGCGGGATCGATATGTTCGATTGTGTCATGCCGACGCGGGCAGGCCGCCACGGCCTTGCGTTTACGCGGTTCGGCAAGGTGAATTTGCGCAATGCACGCCATGCCGACGATCATCGCCCGCTCGATCCGGAATCGGATTGCCCGGCATCGCGCGACTACAGCCGCGCTTATCTGCATCATCTGGTGAAATCGGGGGAAGCGCTCGGCGCCATGCTCCTGACATGGAACAACCTGGCCTATTATCAGTATCTGATGAAAGGCATCCGCGCATCGATTGCCGGGGGACGCTTTGCCGATTTCTCCACCGAAACCTCGGAAGGATGGGCGAGGGGCGATATTCCGGCCCTTCTGTAATATCTCCATGCTACACAAGGAGGAGCATCCCGGTGTCCCGCTCTGAACGCCTCCTTGGGCTTTTGCAATTACTCCGCACCTATCGTCGCCCGGTAAGCGGGGCGACGCTGGCGCAGGAGCTCGGTATCAGTATTCGCACGCTGTATCGGGATATCGCGAGCCTTCAGGCGCAGGGCGCAGTTATCGAAGGGGAGCCGGGATTGGGTTATATCCTGCGTCCCGGCTTCATGTTGCCGCCTATCATGTTCAGCCAGGAAGAAATTGAAGCGTTGGTTCTGGGCGCGAGATGGGTTGCGGACAGGGGAGACGCCGAACTGGGCGCAGCTGCACGCAATGTTCTTGCCAAAGTGGCAGCAGTAATGCCGGAGGATTTACGCGTTACGCTCGAAGCGGTAAGCCTTCTTGTCGGCCCCAGCAAGAAAGATGCGGTCGATCAGGTGGATGCCGCCGCTCTTCGTAGCGCCATTCGCTCGGAAAGAAAAATCACCATATTCTATAACGATGCGGCCAGTACTTCGACCGAGCGCCTGATCTGGCCGTTCGCTCTGACTTTTTTCGATCAGGTGCGGGTAGTGCTCGCTTGGTGCGAAATGCGACAGGATTTCCGACATTTCCGTACTGATCGCATCGCCAGATTGAGCGTTGAGAGCGATCGCTACCCCAAACGACGTTCTGCGCTCCTTAAAGAGTGGAAGACCCGTCAGGGGATCGTCCGGAATTTCGATTGATACTGCCGGAAACTGACAGTGTGTCTTCGTAGTGTTGCTCGTATCCAACCAAGGAGCGACAACAATGAACCATCCGAATTTCACAATTCTATACGTAGAGAACCCTCTATCGAGCGGTCGCTTTTACACAGAACTGCTTGGGATTGAGCCTATCGAAGCCTCACCGACTTTTGTGCTCTTTCTGTTGAACAACGGTCTGCTGCTGGGACTGTGGTCCAGGCACACGGTAGAACCGGCTGCTGATTCCGGCGCGTTTGGTGGTGAGATCGCTTTCCGGTACGCGAGTTATGAAGAGATCGACAAGATATATGCAGACTGGACCGCGCGCGGGATTTCCAACTTGTCCAAGCCGCAAACATTGGAGTTTGGACGCTCGTTTGTGGCAATTGATCCAGACGGACATCGCCTGCGCGTATTTTCTCCGGCCGCAAGATGATACGAATCAGAGGAAGAAAAACCACCGGGACGCATCTCGCCGATGCGTCTCAGGCAAGCGGCCTATCCGACCGTCAACATGTTCTCCAGACGACAGAGAACGGCGCGCTGTTCTTCATCGTCCAGAATTTCACATTCCATCAATTTGGAGCATTCCAGCCCGGCGACGGCCAGATAGACGATCAGCGCCGTATCGGAATCGGTCGTGTCCTTGATCATGCGGTCGAGGAAAGCCCTGTGATATTGTCGGACAGGCACCATGAAACCGGGGTCTTCGGCAAGCGCGGCAAGAACGCCACAGGCAGGAGGTTCCTCATCGGCCTGCACCCGGTAAACATCCAGAAATGCCCGCGCCACACGGTTTTTATCGCCTTTCTGAAGTGTCTCATGAACCTCCATGGCGTGTTCATGCTCTTTCATGTATTCTTCGACCACCGCTTCGAGCAGTTTGGCCTTGGTCGGAAAAGTATAAAGCAATCCGCCTTTTGAAAGCCCCGCACGGGCTGCTACGGCATCGAGAGAGAGGTGAGCAGGGCCGATCTCACGGGCAAGCTCGATAGCAGCGCGCAAAATACGTTCGCGCGACGAGACTTTCTTTTTAGTTGGCAACTTACTGGTGTCTCCTGACAGTTCGAGTGTTGACAATACCGTCTGGACGGTACAGTTATTCGCCACTTTCATTCAAGTAAAATACGCGCGACCTTTGCGTGAATGCGAAAGAAGGCGCCGCGGCCAATCCCCCAACCCTGATCGATCAGGGAGCCATCTGGAGTGCATCCGCAATGATCAAGCGCCTTATACTGGCAATAATATTCCTCGTGATCGTCGTCGGAGGCCTCGTCGGCTTTAACCTGTTCCGATCACAGGCCATCAAGGACTTCTTCGCCAACATGCAGCAGCCCGCCCAGACGGTTTCGACCGTCACGGTGGAGCCAGGCGTCTGGAAGCCGGGTGTCGAGGCCATCGGCACGGCCAACGCGCTCAATGGTGTTGACCTGACCGTGCAGCTCGACGGCGTCGTGCAGAAGATCAACTTCAAGGCCAATCAGGAAGTCAAGGAAGGCGCCCTGCTGCTTCAGATGGAAGACAGCATTCAGAAGGCGGACCTCGCAGCCGCTGAAGCCGAAGCCGTTCTTGCCCAGCAGAACCTGAAGCGAGCTGATACGTTGCGCACCCGTGGCGTGGGTGCGGTATCGAATGTCGATACGACAGCTTCGGCCTCCGATGCTGCAAGCGCACGCGTTGAGAAAATGCGCGCAACGCTCGCGCAGAAGTCGGTCAAGGCTCCGTTTTCCGGCGTTATCGGCATCTCCAAAGTCGATCTCGGCCAGTATCTGACCCCCGGCACGGTCATCGCCACGCTGCAGAACACCGACGTGATGCGTATCGACTTCACGGTTCCTGAACAATCGCTGACGTCCATCAAGCTCGGGCAGACCGTCAAGGTCGGTTCGACGGCGGACGCGCTCGACTTTACGGGCAAGATTGTCGGCATCGATCCGAAGATCGACCCGACCACCCGTCTCGTTTCCGTGCGTGCCGAAGTGCAGAATCCGGATCACAAGCTGACGCCGGGCCAGTTCGTGCAGGTTCGTGTCGAACTGCCGGAAGAAGACAATGTCATCGCTCTTCCGCAGACCACGATCATCTCCAGCCTTTACGGCGATTATGTCTATGCTGTCCGTCCGGAACAGAAGCCGGAGGGCGCGAAGGCCGCCGAAGGCGACAGCACCGCCAAGGCTCCGGCAGCTGATGCCAAGCCGGAAGAGGGTGAAAAGCAGGTGGCGCAGCAGGTCTTCATCAAGCTTGGACGCCGTTATTCCGGTCTGGTCGAGGTAACGAGCGGTCTCAAGGCCGGCGATATCATCATCACGGCAGGCCAGAACCGGCTTTCGCCCGGTGTTCCGGTGAAAATCGACAACACCGTCAATCCGATTCCGGCCAGCCAGCCGGCCGACAAGCAATAGGCGAACCCGATGAGCTTCTCCGATATCTTCATCCGGCGCCCCGTGCTTGCCACGGTGGTCGCCCTCATGATCATTCTGTTGGGCCTTCAGGGGATCGCGCAGCTTACGGTGCGTGAATATCCGAAGGTCGACGAAACCGTCATTACGGTAACGACCACATATGCCGGTGCGAGCGCCGATCTCATTCAGGGCTTCATCACCGCTCCGATTGCAGAAGCGGTCGCGACCACCGAAAACATCGATTACGTGACCTCTTCGAGCCGTCCCTCGTCAAGCACCGTGACGGTGCAGATGAAGCTCGGCGCAAACCCTGACGCGGCGCTGACGGAAGTCATCGCCAAGGTCAATCAGGTTCGCGGCGACCTGCCGGACGAATCCGATGATCCGGTCATCGTCAAGGGCACGGGCCAGAACTTCGCCACCATGTATCTGGCGGCGCAGAACCCGAACATGACGAGCGAACAGATCACCGAATATCTGGAGCGCGTTATCCAGCCGCGCATGTCCACCATTCAGGGCGTTGCAAAGGCTGAAATCCTCGGCGGCCAGGTCTATTCGATGCGCGTCTGGCTGGACCCGATCCAGCTTGCGGCCCGCCAGATCACGGCGCCGGAAGTTCTGGCGGCCATCAAGGCCTCCAACTTCCTGTCGGCTCCTGGCACGACGAAGAACGAATATGTTGCGTCTTCGATCACGCTGAAGTCGACCTTGCAGACCCCGGAAGCCTTCGGCGCCATGCCGATCAAGGCATCGGGGGATGACGTCGTTCGCCTGCGTGATGTGGCGCGGGTCGAACTCGCGGCGAAAAGCACCGACACCATCGTTTCGTTCAACGGCTCAGCGGGTACATTCCTCGGCGTCTTCCCGACACCGGCGGCAAACCCCATCGACATGGCGGCGGCTGTCCGCAAGGAGCTTCCGTCCATCCAGGCATCGCTGCCGGAAGGCATGTCGCTCGTTCTGGTCTACGACGCAACCGAACAGATCAGCTCGTCGATCAAGGAAGTCTTCACGACCATCGGCGAAGCCGTGGCCATCGTCATTCTGGTCATCATCGTCTTCCTCGGATCGTTCCGTTCGGTGCTGATTCCGATTGTCACGATCCCGATTTCTCTGATCGGCGTGTGCTTCTTCCTTTATGTGCTCGGCTTCTCGATCAATCTCCTGTCGCTGCTTGCCATGGTTCTCGCCATCGGTCTTGTGGTCGACGACGCCATCGTGGTTCTGGAGAACATCCACCGGCATATCGAGGAGGGCCTGAGGCCCATTGACGCCGCGTTCAAGGGCATGAAGGAAATCACCGGCTCGATCATCGCCATGACGATCACGCTGGCGGCAGTGTTCGCACCGCTCGGTTTCACGGGCGGCCTGACGGGCGCTCTGTTCCGGGAATTTGCCTTCACGCTGGCCGGTGCCGTCATCATCTCCGGTATTGCCGCCTTGACGGTTTCGCCGATGATGTGCGCCCGCATGCTCAAGCACGGCGACCAGAGCCGGTTCCAGAAGTTCATCGACCGGACCTTCTCGCGTTTCGAGAAGTGGTATCACCGCCGCGTCTCCAACTCGCTCAACTATCGCGGCATCACGCTGATGATCGTTATTGCGCTGATGGGCCTGACGGGGTTCCTGTTCATGAACACGTCGAGCGAACTGGCACCGGAAGAAGATTCCGGCGCGCTGTTCTCGATGTTCCAGGCTCCGCAATATGCAACCTCGGCCTATACCAATCTCTACGCCGAACAGATCGACGAACTGACCAAGGATCTTCCTGAACTGAAGACCCGCTTCCAGATCGTCGGCATGGACGGCGGCACGACGTCCGGTATCGCGCTATGGGTTCTGAAGGACTGGAACGAGCGCACGCGTTCGCAGAAGCAGATCCAGGAAGACCTGACCGCACGTATCTCCAAGGTCGCAGGTGTCGAAGCCTTCATCTTCGCGCCTCCGTCCCTGCCGGGAACGGGTGGCGGTCTGCCGATCTCGATTGCGCTGCAATCGACCGGCCCGGCCGATCAGGTCTTCGAACTCGCCGAGGAAATCAAGAACGAAGCGCAGGCTTCGGGCCAGTACATCATCGTGCAGAACTCGCTCTCCTTCAACGCACCGCAGATCACGATCACCATCGACCGTGACCGTGCGGCGACGCTGGGCGTGCAGATCAGCGATATCGGCTCGACACTGGGTCTCCTGACCGGTGGCGCATCGGTGGCGAAATTCGACCGCGATTCGAACAGCTATGACATCATCACGCAGGTGCCTGATGTCTACCGTTCGAACCCGGAAAAGCTGGGCGACTTCTATGTGCGCAGCGTCTCCGGCTCGATGATCCCGCTGTCTTCGGTCATCAAGGTCAGCCAGAACGCATCGCCTGCCGCAATCGAACAGTTCAACCAGCTGAATTCGGCAACGATTTCGGCGCTGCCACTGCCGGGCGTCACCACCGGGCAGGGCCTGCAAACCCTGGTCGATCTGGCCAAGTCCAAGATGCCGGAAGGCTTCTTCCTGGATTATTCCGGCCAGTCGCGTCTGGAAGTGGAGCAGGGCAACACGATCCTGATCGCCTTCGGCCTCGCCGTGATCGTGATCTATCTCGTGCTTGCGGCGCAGTTCGAAAGCTTCCGCGATCCGTTCATCATCATGATGTCGGTTCCGCTGTCGATCTTCGGTGCCATCGTGCCGCTGAATATCGGCCTCGGTACCCTCAACATCTATACGCAAGTCGGTCTCATCACCCTTGTCGGGCTGATTACCAAGCACGGCATTCTGATGGTCGAATTCGCCAATCAGCAGCGCCGCCTGCATGGCCTGTCACGCCGGGATGCAATCATCGTCGCGGCTGAAACCCGCCTGCGTCCGATCCTGATGACCACCGCGGCCATGGCGCTCGGCGTCGTGCCGCTCATCATCGCGACCGGTGCCGGTGCGGCTGCTCGTTATTCGATGGGCCTCGTGATCTTCACCGGCATCGTGATCGGTACGATCTTCACGCTGTTCGTGGTGCCTATGTTCTACACCTTCATCGCGAAGAAGGATGTGGAAGGCGAGTATGTCGCGTCCTCCGAAGAGGGCGGCGAACCGGCTCCAGTGCAACATCACTGAAACTTGCGTTGAACCAACGACAAGGGGCGGCCTAGAAATAGGCCGCCCTTTTTTGTTCTGCTGACGTTGCGAATGCGGCGTTCCAACCCATATGAGCCAGTATGATACCTTTGTCCGTTCTTGATCTTTCGCCCGTTCCCGAAGGCAGTGATGCAGCGCAGTCGCTGCACAACACACTGGAACTTGCGCAACATGCCGAACGGCTCGGCTTTCACCGTTACTGGCTCGCCGAGCACCACAATATGCCGGGCATCGCCAGCGCGGCGACATCCGTGGTTATTGGTTACGTCGCGAACGGCACCTCGACCATCCGCGTCGGTGCAGGCGGCGTCATGCTGCCCAATCACGCACCCCTAGTGATTGCCGAACAGTTCGGCACGCTGGCGTCGCTGTTTCCGGGCCGCATCGATCTCGGTCTTGGACGCGCTCCCGGCACCGACCAGATCACCGCCCATGCCCTTCGACGCAATCTCGACAGCGATGCAAACGCCTTTCCGCAGGATGTGGTCGAGTTGCTCAACTATTTCAAACCTGCCGAACCGGGCCAGCGCGTGCGCGCCGTGCCGGGTGAGGGGCTGAATGTGCCTGTCTGGATTCTCGGTTCCAGCCTGTTCGGCGCGCAGCTTGCCGCCATGCTGGGATTGCCATACGCATTCGCCTCGCACTTTGCGCCTGCCGAGATGGAACGCGCCATTGCGCTTTATCGCGAGCGGTTCGAACCATCGGAATATATGCAGAAGCCTTATGTGATGCTGGGCCTCAACGTCATCGCTGCCGATACGGACGAAGAGGCGAAATATCTTTTCACCTCGCAGCTACAGGCTTTCGTGAACCTGCGCAGCGGCCGCCCCGGCAAGCTTCCGGCACCCGTCGAAGGCTATATGGAACGGCTTGATCCGGCAGCACAGGCGCTTGTGCGCCAGATGCTGTCATGCCGCGTGGTCGGTGGACCGGAGACAGTGGCGCAAGGCATCAAGGCCTTTGCGGAGAGCACCGGCGCCGACGAGCTGATGTTGACCGGCATGATCCACGATCACAAGAAACGCCTGCGTTCATACGAGATCGCAAGTCGATCAATCGCCTGACTTGCCAGTCTCCATGTCTGCATAGACCAGATAGCGAAGCGGGCCAGGAGTAATCGCATCGAACGGGTAACAGGTCGCCAGCACGAGGTGGCGGCCTTCGCGGTCCGGCGCGATCCTCGCCTCATCCCACCGCACCACGGCCATGTGGCTGACGCGATAGGAAACCGTCTTTCCGTCGCTGCGAGTGACGAGTATCTGGTCGTTCTCCTCGACATTCTTCAGAAATGCGAAATGCGTGTCGCGATGCGCGGCATAGACGGCCGTTCCCCGTTCGCCCGCCATCGGCGTGTTGTCCAGATGGCCGGGGCCAAAAGCCAATGCCTGCCCGCTGGCGCCTTTCAGGGCAATGGCTGATTCTTCAAGCCGCGGGACTTCGATACGGGCTACCGGCCAGGTATCCGCCCAGTTCCACGGTTTGACGGGAGCGCCTGTTTCAATGCTCTCCGCAAAAGCCCGTTCAAGCAGGATTTGTGCGACAAACGCTTTGGCATGTATCCAGATACCCTGACCGGAAAGTACCAACCCCATCGCGACAAGCATCATGCCAAGCGCGGGGAGAAGGGAGCGCCTCAGCGCGCTCCCCGTAACAAACTGACTGACAGCCATCACACATTCTCCCTGCGACGGAAGAACCAGAGGACGAAGAGCCCAACCAGCATCGAACCGAGGCCTTGCATGAGCATGAGCGTCGCCGGCGTTGCCGTCTGCGGCAGCGGAAGGGGCTGCGATGGCGATGAAGGTGAAGCAAGGCGCTCATGGCTGCGAACAGGGGCGCTCACGCCCTTCACATCCATACTTGCATGCTCCTCGACATTGCGTTCCGCACGGATGCCGAACAGCTTGTCATAATCCCAGCCAGCAGGCAGTTGCAGCGGAATATCGGCGCGGGTGAGCGGTGTGTTGGCCGGTCGCGACGGCGTCTTGTCGACCGCCACGAGGCTCGTCAGCCGGCTAACCAGATGATGTTCCAGTGCGAGGCGAAGAATGCGCGCATCGGCGGCGTCCTGAGAAATCTTGCCAAGGGTAAGTTCCACTTCGGCGTCATCAATCTTGCGGCGAGCCCACAATTTTGAAATGCCATCCGCATCCATTGCCTGATCGAGCGGCAGATTGACTGTCCATGGACGGCCATCAATCTGGCCTTCGATGACAAGGTTTCCGGCTGCCTTGCCCATCCGTGCAGCGATAACCAGTGGTTCGCCACGATAGAGGTCGGGCAGAATGGATGGGGTCATGCTTACATTCTTTTCCGAGAAATTGGCCTTCAGATCGGTAACAGCAGGGTTTTCAAGCTTGTCGAACAGAGCCCGCATGCGTTCGTCCACTTCCGCCGCCGACCCGATATGGGTGAAGGTTCCGCGTCCAAGCTCCGCCGCATGGTTCATCAGATAGGAGTTGGGGGCAGAGCCGATACCGACCATGAAGATACGAGAGCGCCCCCGACGTGCTGCAATGGCATCCAGCAATTGCTGCTCATTGCTGATTTCGCCGTCGGTCAGAAACACGATCTGGCGCAATCCGTTACCCCGATGGCTGTCATCAAGCGCTGCATGAAGGGCTGGCAGCATTGCCGTACCGCCTTGCGCTTCAAGGCTGGTCACGAAACGGCGGGCGGAGGCGATATTCTGCTGATTGGCCTCGACCGAATCCTCGAAGAACCTGGTCAGCGTGTCGTCGAAGCGGATCACGTTGAACCGGTCTCCGGGCTGAAGATGCGACAGTGCATAATCCAGGCTGGCCTTTGCCTGTTCGATGGAAGTACCGCCCATCGATCCGGAATTGTCGATCACGAAGACGACTTCACGCTGTGCCTTTTTTGCGCTGGCAACAGCCGGTGACGTGACATAGGCAAGCACATAGTCGTCCTTGCCGATATGTTCGCGGAACAGCCCGACCTGCGGTGCATCATTTGTAACAGCACTCCATTCCAGAACGAAATCGCGGTCTGCAGCAGCGGTGCCGTCCAGCGTAATCTCTCGCATGGCGTCATTCGCCGCATCGATCCTGACCTTGTGGTAAAGGCTTTCAACCTTGCCAAGCGGGAAGCCGGGCTTCAGTTCGACCGAGATGCTCACAGGATTGGTCGGCAGTTCAGCCGGGGGAGCTAGTGGCGTTACAATCGGCGCATTATAAGGATCGGGCTTGCCAGCGTCGCTCGACTTGCCCCAGCCATTCTGCATTTCGACTTGCTGGACAACGGGTGAGGCAATGTCCGGATTGTAGCGCGGTGCAACGACCAACGGCACACGCAGCGAAAAACGCTCATCGGCAAGCCGCACCGCCTGCTGATATTCGATCTGGATGACAACTTTTTCGTGCGGGCCGATGTTGGCAACCGCATTGGTGAACACGTTCGGCCGCTGCTGTTCGATCAGCGTGGCTTTCTTGCCTTCGCTTTTCGCCTTTTCATATATTTCACGGGCTGCCAGCTTCTCCTTGATGTCAGCGACAATCACGCGATCGCCGATAACCATCTTCAACGAATAGACTGCACTTTCTTCGGGCAACGGAAAAACATACAGGGCTTCGACGAAACTGTCGGTCGGGTTCTCGAATGCCTGCGTCAGCCGGGCTCGGGCTGTCGGCCCGCTCACATCGAGGTTGACGTCCGTCGCAAGCCGGGGTGCTTCGACATAACGCCCGGCTTCGCTTGTTTCCAGCAGAAGGCTGCCGGATTGAACCTCGTTCGGGGTGACCAGGGCGGCTGTCTCGGCGCGCGTCTGGACTATCTGCAACAGGCAGAAAATGACGGCCAGCGCGGGCAGCAACGCCATGTTGCATAACCAGACGAACGAACAGAAGCGGGAGAGTACCCCACCTCTAATGCTATGATTTGAAAGACTTGTCGCGGGTGACATGACATGCTCCTTGTTCACCTCGAAGAACTGGAGCCATTGTCGCCGGAGCGGCTGTTTCCACTCCAGCGTAAGCTTTGCCAAGTTTCAGCCGTCCCTTTCCGCAAACCGCCTTGCCCGTTACGCATATGTGTGGAATTGTGAAGAAAAGTACGCAGTTCAGGATAAGCCATGTCCGATCAGGACTCTCACCTTCCCGACCAGATCAATACCCGCGTTGCCGTTCGGGTTCGTGAGGAAATCGCAAGACGGCGAATTTCGCGCCAGCTTTTGGCCGATGAAGCGCGGATCAGTCTTTCGACATTGGAAAAGGCGCTGTCGGGCCACAGGCCCTTCACGCTCGCAACGATCATCCGGCTCGAACAGGCAATGGGCGTCGCCCTGCGCGAGCAGGCGGGTGAAGCTCCTCAACTGACCAGAAATGGCAACAGCCACGCAGCGGAAGAACTGGGGGCCTATTCGCGCGCCTCGGTTTCATGGCTCGAAGGCGATTACCTCACCTTGCGTCCGTCCTTCGGCGAGGACAAGGCGCTCTTCGCCTACATCACGGAGATCGGTTGGGATTTCGACGCCGGACATCTCAATTTTCGTGAGCGGGAACGTTCCGACGTTTCGTTCTCGCAACAGGGAGCGGTCTCCGTTCCGCACCTTTCGGGGCACATCTATCTGGTCACGAATACGTCCGGCCAATATCGCATGGCCGTCCTCTCCCGCCCCAGCATCACGGGTGAAATGTTTGGTATCCTGACGACGTTGCGGGCCGGGCAGGGCGCACATCTGACACCCGTTTCGACGCCGCTTGCGCTCGTGCCCATGCGGCAATTCACTAGCCCCTCATTCGGGCGTATACGCGCGGACGATCAGTCCTTCGCCGACTATGCGGCGATCCTGCGCAAGACCCTGAACGACGGCTATGCAGGTTTCGTGGCCGGGTGAGCCGCATTCTCGCTTTTGATTTCCGCCAGCAGCCAATCCCGGAAAGCAGATACAGCCGGAGTGCTCGAACGAGCCTTCGGCGTCACAAAGTAATAGCTGCTCGGGCTTCTGACCGTATGCTGGCAGGCGACCACAAGCTGTCCGTTCTCGATTTCAGCCCGTATGAGGAAGAGCGGCATCAGTGCCACGCCCAGACCGGCTATGCAGGCCTGCGAGACATTGGAAAACTGCTCGAAACGCATCCCCGGAGAAACCGGAGCGGCGATGTCGAGGCTCTTGAACCAATGATCCCATGCGCCGGGGCGTGACGCCATGTTGAACAAGGGGAGCGGCAGAAGATCGGTCGGCGCCTGCACGGGATGTTGCTGGAGAAAAGCGGGGCTGCACACAGGCGCCACCGTTTCATCCATCAGGAAGACACTGTCGGCATTGGGCCAGTCCGGCTGGCCGATATGGATCGCCGCATCCAGCCCTTCGCGATCAAAGTCGAACTGGCCGATACGGGTCGCAAAATTCAGGATGATATCCGGATATTTCGCCACGAAACGCGGTATGCGCGGTATCAGCCAGCGTGTCCCGAATGTCGGCAGGAAGGCCAGATTGAGCGTAGTGCCGCGCATCTGCGACATGACTTGCAGTGAGGCGGCCCGAATGGACGCCAGCGCCGGCCCCACGGCCTTGAGATAGGCGCGTCCGGCATCCGACAACACCACATGACGGCTGGTCCGGTCGAAAAGTGCTGTTCCGAGCTGTTCTTCAAGCGTTGCAATCTGTCGGCTCACCGCGCCTTGCGTCAACGACAACTCCTCGGCCGCAGCCGAAAAGCTCTCATGCCGCGCAACGGCATCGAAGGCGGCAAGCGCACTGGTGGAAGGAAGCAGGCGTCGGGAGATCGAAGTCATGATCCATTACTAAATGGAATAGATCGATGAGTAAACGTCGATTGCACCGAACTGCGGCACGGTCCATATTTCCTGCAAATTTTCATTGAGGAGAATACACTGATGTCACGTGCGGCTTTTAGCTGGGAAGACCCGTTTCTGCTGGATGACCAGCTGAACGAAGACGAGCGCATGATCCGCGACTCGGCCAAGGCTTTCGCAACGGATGTTCTGCTGCCTCGTGTCGAAAAGGCCTATCTGGACGAGACGACCGATCCTGAACTCTTCCGTCTCATGGGGCAGGCTGGACTTCTGGGCGTGACGCTTCCTGAAGAATACGGCGCTGCCAATGCAGGCTATGTGTCCTATGGTCTGGTAGCGCGTGAAGTCGAGCGGGTCGATTCCGGTTATCGCTCCATGATGAGCGTGCAATCGTCACTCGTGATGTATCCGATTTACGCCTATGGTTCCGACGAACAGCGCAAGAAATATCTTCCGGGCCTCGTCTCCGGCGAACTGATCGGCTGCTTCGGTTTGACCGAACCTGATGCGGGCTCCGACCCGGCAGGCATGAAGACCCGGGCGGAAAAGATCGACGGCGGCTATCGTCTCAGCGGCTCCAAGATGTGGATTTCGAACTCGCCGATTGCCGACGTTTTCGTCGTATGGGCCAAGTCTGCCGCGCACGACAACGCCATTCGCGGCTTCGTGCTCGAAAAGGGCATGAAGGGCCTTTCCGCGCCGAAGATCGGCGGCAAGCTTTCGCTGCGTGCATCGATCACCGGTGAAATCGTCATGGATGGCGTCGAGGTTTCGGAAGATGCGCTTCTGCCGAATGTCTCCGGCCTCAAGGGTCCGTTCGGCTGCCTCAATCGCGCTCGTTATGGCATTTCCTGGGGCGTACTCGGTGCGGCGGAAGATTGCTGGTTCCGTGCGCGTCAATACGGCCTTGACCGCAAGCAGTTCGACAAGCCGCTTGCAGGCACGCAGCTTTATCAGAAGAAGCTCGCCGACATGCAGACCGAGATTGCGCTTGGCCTTCAGGCATCCTTGCGCGTCGGTCGTTTGTTCGACGAAGGCAAGATGGCGCCGGAAATGATCTCCATCGTCAAGCGCAACAATTGCGGCAAGGCGCTGGATATCGCCCGTCAGGCACGCGACATGCACGGCGGCAACGGTATCCAGATCGAGTACCACGTCATGCGTCACGCGCAGAATCTGGAAACGGTAAATACCTATGAAGGCACGCATGACGTTCATGCGTTGATCCTGGGCCGCGCCCAGACCGGCATTCAGGCTTTCTTCTGATAGCAGTTAGAGCATTTCCTGTTTTTCATCAGTCGTTGGAAATGCTCTATCCATTTGTTTTTACGCATGTCTTTAACCCGAAACCGGTTCACTTTCGGGAGACATGCTCTAGCCAAGCCTTCCATTTGGGCCCGTTCGCAGTTCGCGGGCGGGCCTCTTTATTTTTGTATGGGATTGCTGAAAATGCAGAACACACCGCTTGACGGTCTCAAGGTGGTAGAACTGGCGCGCATTCTTGCCGGGCCATGGGTGGGGCAGACGCTCTCCGATCTGGGAGCCGATGTCATCAAGGTTGAAAGCCCCGAGGGCGACGATACGCGCAAATGGGGCCCGCCTTTCATCGATGTGGAAGGCGAACGCTCTGCTGCCTATTTCCACGCCTGCAACCGCGGCAAGCGCTCGATCACGGCCGACTTCCGCACCGAAGAGGGTAGGGAACTGGTCCGCCAGCTCGTGGCTGACGCCGATGTCGTCATCGAAAACTTCAAGCTGGGCGGCCTCGACAAATACGGCCTCGACTATGAGAGCCTGAAGGCCATCAATCCGCGCCTGATCTATTGCTCGATCACCGGTTTCGGCCATACAGGCCCTTATGCGGAACGCGCAGGCTATGATTTCATGATCCAGGGCATGGGCGGCATCATGGATCTGACCGGTGAACCGGACCGGGAGCCGCAGAAAATCGGTGTGGCTTTCGCCGACATTTTCACCGGCCTCTACAGCGTGATTGCAATTCAGTCGGCGCTCATCATGCGGGAGCGCACCGGCACCGGCCAGCATATCGATATGGCGCTGTTCGACTGCATGTCGGCAGTGCTTGCCAATCAGGCAATGAACTATCTGGCATCCGGCATATCGCCGAAGCGCATGGGCAATGCGCATCCCAACATCGCGCCCTATCAGACGCTGCCCGTTTCCGATGGCTATTTCATCATCGCCTGCGGCAACGACGGACAGTTCGGAAAACTGACTTCACTGCTCGGTATCGGTGATATCGCTACCGACGAGCGCTTCGTCAGCAATTCGGCGCGCGTGGCCAACCGGGCTGCCCTGACGGCGTTTTTGGAAGAAAAGACCCGAGCGTGGAAGCGCGACGATCTTCTGGCCGAGCTTGCCAGAATCGGCGTGCCTGCCGGCCCGATCAACACGGTGGCCGATGTGTTCGCAGATCCGCAATTCGAGGCGAGGGGGATGAGAATAGACCCGCAAGGCGTTCCCGGCCTGCGGATACCCATTCGCTTCTCTGATGCCGAACTGAAGCTCGACAACCGTTCCCCGAAGCTTGGTGAACATAGCGAAGCGATCCTCTCGGAGATTGGAAAAGGCTGAGCGAAAACCCGAAACTGTATCGGCGCGCTCTTCCTTGAAGGGCGCGTTTTCGTTTGCAATCCATTGAAGAGAAGTGAAAGTCTCTAATCAAGAAACGACTTTAACCCCTTGCGGGGAAAGTATTTTAAATTGTTCTTGAGAGAAGATGGTGCGGTCGAGAAGACTCGAACTTCCACGGGTTGCCCCACAGCGACCTCAACGCTGCGCGTCTACCAATTCCGCCACGACCGCCCGTGGTAGGAGCCGAACTCCGTCGGCGAGTGGGCATTTAGCAAATCACTTTGGGGTGCACAAGCCCCATCTGCATCTTCCGGCAATCTTTTTGAAAAAGAATGTGAAAAAGCTTGTGCTCAATCACGACAGAAGGGAAAGAAACCCCGAATTTCCGGGCTTTTTCAAAGACTTCCACAAATCAGAAAAATTTCTGAAAAACGTCATCAAGCGGATGCGCGGCGGTCAGCGACCAAGCTCAAGGGAGCAATGGGAAGCGAATCCGGTGAATCCGATTCCCCCGGATTCGTTTCGGCTGTCGAAAATCAGCCGGCGATGCCCTGCAGGCGCTTGATATCCTCAAGGCGCTTCAGCGTTTCTGTATATCCGGCGTCGATGGCTTCGGATGCGCGATGGAAATCGGCAAGCCCGATCTGTCCCACGATCGGCATGAGCGTGACGTCCGGCGGGTCGCCAGCCATGCGGGCGCGCGATATGCGATCCTGAATGATGTTGAAGGCTTCCATCATCACGCCGGTAATGCCGAGCCGTGCTTCCTTCTCGCCATGGATTGCGTCGGTAAGACTGTCCTGCCGGGTTTGCGCGTGTTTGATGACCGCCGCGCGACCATACTGGTCGTAGTGGAGGTTGACCGCCAGAACGAGGCGCTGCTCGTAAGCCCTGCATACGGATACCGGCACGGGATTGACCAGTGCGCCGTCGACCAGCACACGTTCCTGCCAGCGCACAGGCACGAAAACGCCGGGCAGGGCGTAGGAGGCGCGCATCGCTTCCACCAGAGGGCCGGAGGACAGCCAGATTTCGTGCCCGGTGCGCAACTCGGTGCAGATCGCAACAAAGGGACGATCCAGCTCCTCGATGCGCAGCCCATCCAGATGCTCACGCAGGCGACCGTCCAGTTTCATGCCGCCGAACAGCCCGCTGCCGCGAAATGTAATGTCGAGAAGATTGAACATGCGCCGCCGGGTAAGGCTGCGGGCGAACTCTTCCAGCTCGTCCAGCTTTCCGGCCAGATAACAGCCGCCAACAAGCGCGCCGATCGACGTGCCGGCAATCATCTCGATATCGATATTGGCTTCGTCCAGCGCGCGCAGCACGCCGATATGGGCCCAGCCGCGTGCAGCGCCACCGCCCAGCGCCAGGGCTATCCGGCGCGGGTCTCGCTTGATTTCGGGCTTTTCAGCGGATTCTTCTGCTGGCAGAGCAAGGTCGTTATTCGCAGCCTTCCGCTTCTGCCCCCATGCAAGCATCACGATGGATCCCTCTTCGTTTCCACCCCGAAGCACTTCCGGCAAAAGAGCCCGGTAAAAGGGCAAACGGTTTGCGTCAGGAAATGCACAGGCAAATAGCTAAAACGATTCCGACAGTTCCGTTTGGCGGGAACAGCTTCACGTTAGTGAAACATAGTATCCAAAGAATAAATGCTGCGAATTGATGGCGCGACTCATATTCGCGCCATCACATCCTTTTGACCGGGGTTAGTGCCCGTGATCGCAGGCCCCTTCAAGGGCCAGGGAAATATCGCCGTTCTCGGCAATAACCTGCCGATAGAAGCAGGAGCGGCGCCCTGTGTGGCAGGTTGGTCCATCGCCTGCAACGCGTACTTTCAGCCAGAGCGCGTCCTGATCGCAATCGGTGCGCAACTCGACCACGCTTTGCAGGTTGCCCGACGTCTCGCCCTTCTTCCAGAGCGTGGACCGCGAGCGTGACCAATAATGCGCAATTCCCGTTTCAAGGGTGAGCCGCAGCGCTTCCTCATTCATATGCGCGACCATCAGCAATTCGCCGTCACGCGCATCGGTAACGACAGCGGTGATGAGGCCCGATGCATCGAAGCGCGGCATGAATGCCGCGCCTTCTTCTATGGCCTTCTTGTCGGAAGGCTGTGTGGGAAAGAAGCTCATTTCAGCCGCTTATCTGCGGGTCAGGGTCATGAAGCGAACCTGCTCCTCCGCATTTACCTGCATTTCGCCGGTAAAAGTGGTGGTGATGGTCGTCGAACCCTGCTTGCGGATGCCGCGCATGGCCATGCACATATGCTCCGCCTCGATCATCACGGCAACGCCGCGAGGCTTCAGAATGCGCTGGATGCTGTCGGCGATCTGCGCAGTGATGCTTTCCTGCGTCTGCAGGCGGCGCGCGAAAATATCCACGACGCGGGCAATCTTGGAAAGGCCAACCACCTTGTGATCGGGCAGATAGGCGACATGCGCCTTGCCGATGATCGGCACCATATGGTGCTCGCAATGCGAATGGAACGAGATGTCCTTTACGAGGACGAGATCGTTATAGCCGCCGACTTCCTCGAAAACCGTACCGAGGACTTCTTCCGGGCTTTCCGTATAGCCTGCGAACAGTTCCTTATAAGCCTTTGCCACACGCTTCGGCGTTTCCAGAAGGCCTTCGCGCTCCGGGTCGTCTCCAGCCCAAAGCAAAAGCGTGCGTACCGCCGCTTCCGCATCGGCCTGCGTCGGCTTGCCATGCAAAAGAGTTACATCGGCCTGCTTGTTCGGCAGGCCGGATTCGTCATCTTCTTTGAGGATGCGAGCGTCCATCAGTATTCTCCAGTAGTCTCCTTCAAGGAGGAGACGAGTTAAACGGACAATACAACGATACGCTTTGCGAGCGGGCGATGTATTGATCCGGCGCTTACGGTCACCGGACAGGTTTTCGTGCGACTGCCCCCGGGGTCTGTGCTATTGTTACCCATGGCGCAGACGCTACTTGCCTATTATATAGACAATAAATTGCAACTTCAAACCGCAGCCGGGCGACAAATTTATGTTTTTCTCCGGCACGGCGGAAGGTCGCCTCGATGATCGATGATATTTACAACAAACGCATCCTGGAATTCGCGGGAAACATGGAGCGCCTTGGGCGTCTTCCCGAACCGGACGCGGTTGCCAAGGTGCATTCCAAGCTGTGCGGCTCGACCGTTACCGTCTATCTGAAAATGGCCGATGGCGTCGTGACGGATTTCGCGCATGAGGTAAAGGCCTGCGCGCTTGGACAGGCTTCTTCCTCCGTCATGGCGCGCAATATCATCGGCGCTTCCGCGGAGGAACTGAAAGCCGTTCGCGATGAAATGTACAAGATGCTCAAGGAAGACGGCCCGGCACCGGAAGGGCGCTTTGCCGATCTGAAATATTTCGAGCCGGTGCGCGAATACAAGGCGCGCCATGCCTCCACGCTGCTGACCTTCGATGCGGTTGTCGATTGCATCCGGCAGATAGAGGAGAAGGCAAAAGCTGCCTGATGTGTTCCTGCGGCAAGGATCATGCGGGCGAGGGGCCGCCAAAACGCTATAGCCGGAACTTTACCGATCCCTGGCGCAAGACGCCGGGAAGGCTGATCGGCACGGCATTCGTACGATTCTATCAGGTGACATTATCGTCCCTCATCGGCAATTCCTGCCGGCATCTGCCGACCTGTTCCGAATATGCCTACGAAGCCATCGCACGTCACGGACTGTGGAGCGGCGGATGGATGGGGCTGTTTCGCGTCATGCGCTGCGGGCCATTCGGCACACACGGATTCGATCCCGTACCCCGAACGCTCCCCACTGAACTGAAATGGTATCTGCCCTGGCGCTACTGGCGGTGCTCATCACCGCGTGGGGATTTCTGACAGTTTTTTGTTAGCTGATTATAATTCATTAAGGATATCAACGTTTCATTGAGAATTGAAATTTAAGGCAGTGCTGTGGTCTTTTTCGGGCCGCAATTTGCCTGCATGTCCCCCTCGGCGTTCATATTCCTGCGAGCTGTTATGCTGAAATCATCGTCCCGCCTTTCGCGTCTCATTGCATCCTTTGCGCTTGGTGCAGGTGTGCTTTGTACATCCGCGTCCATGGCGAGCACCTCCTGGGTGGTTTTCGATGCCGATAGCGGACGGATTCTCGGTCAGGACGACGCCAATATTCAGCATGCGCCTGCTTCGCTGGCGAAAATGATGACGCTTTATCTCGCTTTTGAGGCGCTCAAGACCGGCCGGCTGCATTGGGACGATGCAATGCCCATTTCGAAGAACGCCGCGTCCAAGGTCCGCATGAAGCTTTGGCTGAAGCCGGGCGAAACGATCACCGTGCACGACGCCATCTATGGCATGATCGTCATATCGGCCAATGATGCGGCAACCGTAATGGGCGAGTATATGGCGGGATCGGAAGCCGCTTTCGGTCGCCTGATGACGCAACGGGCGCGCCAGATCGGCATGAAGAGCACCTTCTTCGTCAATCCTTCGGGCCTGACTGCCAAGACCACACAGCTTACCACCGCCCGCGACATGGCAATTCTCGGCATGAGCCTGCGTCGCGACTTTCCGGAACAATATGCGCTTTTTTCCACGCGCTCCTTCACGTTCCGCAATCGTGTCCTGAACGGTCACAACACCTTGATGTACCGCTATCAGGGCGTGGACGGCATCAAAACCGGCTATACGGATGTGTCCGGCTATAATCTCGTTTCCTCGGCTATCATCAACGACAAGCATCTTGTCGGCGTTGTTCTTGGCGCCGGGTCGGCGCGGCAGCGCGACGACCAGATGGCGAAGCTTCTGACACGGTTCAGCACCGAAGGCGCCGACACCAAGGGGCAGCTTGTTGCAATGGCCAAGCCGCAGCCTGTCGCGAAGCAAACAGCCGCAGCCCAGCCCAAAGCCGATGCTGTCGCCGGGCTGATCGATGATTCGCGCATCGAGCAGGGCGATGGCGGGTTCCTGATCGCCTCTGCCGCTGGCGCATCGGCCTGGACGATCCAGCTTGGCGCTCCGCCGACGCTTGACGGCGCAAAGCAACTGCTGGCCAGGTATAAACCTGCGGTCGACAAGGTCGCGCCGGGTCTGAAGGCTGAAATTTCTCCGGCCGAAAAGCGTCGCAAGGTCTATCGCGCGCGTTTCTCCGGCTTCAAGGATTCGGCCTCCGCCGAAAAGGCATGCGCTCAGCTCAAGCAGCAGAAGATTGACTGCCTGCCGATCCGGAACTGATTTGTTCTTTTCAACGTCGATAAGCGCGGCCTGCGCTGTCAGCGTGTCGCGCTTTACTGACCGGGCGAAAAAGACTAGAACCCAACCTTCATTTCATACGCATGAACCCCACCCGCAATCGTTGGCGGGACTGGATAAGGATGACTAGAATGTCGAATACCGTTTCCATGCAATTTCCCGATGGCTCTGTGCGTGAATACGATGCGTCGATGACCGGCGCGGGCCTCGCGGAATCGATTTCCAAATCACTTGCCAAAAAAGCTGTTGCCTACGCCGTCGATGGCACCGTGCGCGATCTTTCCGATCCCCTCGGCGCTTCCGGCAAGGTCGAAATTCTGACCCGCGAAGACCCGCGCGCGCTCGAACTGATCCGCCACGACACGGCGCACGTTCTGGCAGAAGCCGTGCAGGAGCTCTTTCCGGGCACGCAGGTTACCATCGGTCCTGTCATCGAAAACGGCTTCTATTACGACTTCGCGCGCAATGAACCTTTCACGCCCGACGATCTTCCGGTGATCGAAAAGAAGATGCGCGAGATCATCCAGCGCAACAAGCCGTTCACCAAGGAAATCTGGTCGCGCGAAAAGGCCAAGCAGGTTTTTGCCGACAAGGGCGAAAACTACAAAGTGGAACTGGTTGATGCCATTCCGGCCGGGCAGGATCTCAAGATTTATTATCAGGGCGACTGGTTCGACCTCTGCCGCGGTCCGCACATGGCCTCCACAGGCCAGATCGGCAATTCCTTCAAGCTGATGAAGGTTGCCGGCGCCTATTGGCGCGGCGATGCTAACAATCCGATGCTGACCCGCATCTATGGCACTGCCTTTGCGAACGATAACGATCTTCAGGCCTATCTCCATATGCTTGAAGAAGCCGAAAAGCGCGATCACCGCCGCCTTGGCCGTGAAATGGACCTGTTCCATTTCCAGGAAGAAGGGCCGGGCGTCGTGTTCTGGCACGCTAAGGGCTGGAAGATGTTTCAGAACCTGGTGAGCTATATGCGCCGCCGCCTCGACAGCCACGGCTATCAGGAAGTGAACGCGCCGCAGGTGCTGGACAAGTCGCTGTGGGAAACCTCCGGTCACTGGGGCTGGTATCGCGACAACATGTTCAAGGTGACCGTCGCCGGAGATGAAACCGACGATGATCGCGTGTTCGCGTTGAAACCGATGAACTGCCCCGGCCATGTGCAGATATTCAAGCACGGCCTGAAATCCTATCGCGATCTGCCGATCAAGCTTGCTGAGTTCGGCAATGTGCATCGCTACGAACCGTCCGGCGCATTGCATGGGCTGATGCGTGTGCGCGGCTTTACGCAGGACGATGCGCATATCTTCTGCACCGAAGAGCAGATGGCGGCGGAGTGCCTGCGCATCAACGATCTCATCCTGTCGGTCTACAAGGATTTCGGCTTCGAGGAGATCACTATCAAGCTGTCCACCCGTCCTGAAAAGCGCGTGGGGTCGGACGAACTATGGGATCGTGCAGAAAGCGTGATGATGTCGGTGCTGGATCAGATCCAGCAGCAGTCCAACAACATCAAGACCGGCGTCCTGCCGGGCGAGGGCGCGTTCTACGGGCCGAAGTTCGAATATACGCTGAAGGACGCCATCGGCCGCGAATGGCAATGCGGCACCACGCAGGTCGATTTCAACCTGCCGGAACGCTTCGGTGCTTTCTATATCGACAAGGATTCGGAAAAGCGCCAGCCGGTGATGATCCATCGCGCGATCTGCGGTTCGATGGAACGCTTTTTGGGCATTCTGATCGAGAACTTCGCCGGTCACATGCCTTTGTGGTTCGCGCCGGTGCAGGTTGTCGTTGCCACGATCACCTCGGACGCCGATGAATATGCCGCACGGGCTGCCGCCAAGCTGAAGGCCGCCGGATTGCAGGTCGCAACCGATCTGCGCAACGAGAAGATCAACTACAAGGTCCGTGAGCACTCGTTGCAGAAGGTTCCGGTGATCCTGGTTTGCGGCAAGCGCGAGGCGGAGGAAAACACCGTCAATATGCGCCGTCTCGGTTCCCGGGATCAGGAATCGATGACGCTCGACGAAGCCATCGCGCGCCTTGTGGAAGAGGCGACACCGCCCGATCTGCTCCGTCTGAAGAATGGCAATTGATGATAAAAAGGCCGCGCACTGCGCGGCCTTTGATTTTTTAAGGCGGAAAGAGTCTAATCCATACTGTCCTGAGCAGGTTCGGATTCGCCATTGGCGACGACTTCAACTTCCTCGTTCTTGCCGGACGAAACCTTGAAATCACGCTGATAAATGCGGTCCTTGTTCTTGGCGACCGCAACATAATCGCCCTCAATGAGAACCATTGAGGAATAGGCGCCGGCGCTTTCACGCACCACATCGCCGGAAGCGTTGAGGATAGACCAGGATGTGTCTGCGAGTGCTTCGCCGCCGCGCTCGCGCACAAGCTTCAACGTCACTTCCGCAGCACGATGCTGAACGGTCGCTTCGGTCAGTTTTCCGGCTTCCACCCGAATATCCGCACGGATGATGGCGTTCGCCGAGCCATAGTTGGAAACAACGTGATAGGTGCCGCTGTTGAGGCGGATGATCGTGTTCGGCTTGACGTCGGGGACGATCAGCGAACGGTCACTATTATCCTCGTCGGCATAAATCGAGAAACGCAGGAGATCGTTGTTGATCTTGCCGCCATCAGGCAGGATAGCGCTAAGCTTCATCCCACCGGCATCCAGCATCATCACTTCGTGGCGCGTCGCATTTCCAACCGTGATCCGCTTTGTGGCACCCGCGCGCCCATAGGCGACATGCACGAGATAGCTGCCTTCGGGCAGGTTGAAAACTGCGCCGCCGCCCTGTGCGCTCGCGATAAGCGGCAATTGACCATCAGCTCCGACATCGGGCGAGAATACGCGCCACACAAGCCCTGCCGGGATGTCTCCGCCGTCCTCACTCAGTCGCGCCTTGAGATCGAGTTCCCGCGTCTGGGCAAGCGGATTGTTCTCGGGGCTCGAGGGGGAGGCGTAATTGTTCAGCGTCGGAAGATTGAGCGCCGGTTGCGGCAAGTCGGGCAGGCCGGTCGTCGTGGTCTGCAATTGCGGAATATGTGTCTGCGGATCGAGGCCCTGAGCCAACGATGGCACTGCACTGACGGCAAGCATGATCGCTGATAGGAGCGATCCTCTCCCGAGGGCTGTTTTTCTCTTTGAATAAAGCAGGTTCAAGCAATCCGACATGCTGTATTTTTGAGCCCATGCGGGTGGCGAATTCAAGGCCAAATCGCTTTCGGAGCCCGCATTTTTGCAAATTCATGCAATTGTTCCATCCTTGAATTTTGACTTTACAGTTCGGATGCAACGGGCGAGAAGAGGCAGCCCCAATAAGTGGAGCAATATAAGCAGCATTTTAGTGATGAGGTTATCCGTGGTCCACCCGGTATTCGATTTTCTGGCGCAGCGCAGTTCCACCCCGATTTCGGCGATTACCGAACCGGCACCCGAGGGCGAGGAACTGGCAGCACTGCTGAAAGTCGCCGCGCGCGTGCCGGACCACGGACGTCTGACGCCATGGCGTTTCATCCTCTATCGGGGCGATGCACGTGTCAGGGTTGGCGAATATCTGGCCCGTCGTGCCGAAGAAATTGAAGGTCCGCTTCCGGAAGGTCGGAAGGAAAAAGAGCTGACGCGCTTTTCCCGCGCGCCGCTCGTCGTTGGCATCGTGTCATCGCCCGTCGCCCACGAGCGCATTCCGGAATGGGAACAGTTTCTGTCCGCCGGGGCTGTAGCGATGAACCTTTGCACCGCTGCCAACGCGCTCGGATACGCTACCAACTGGATTACAAACTGGTATGCCGACGACGCGCCCGCCCGCGCATTTCTGGGGCTGGCACCCCATGAACGCGTTGCCGGCTTCGTTCATGTCGGATCGGCGGCAAACAAGATGCCGGAACGCCCGAGAGCAGATATGGACAAGATCGTATCGGAATATTCCGGCCCGTGGGAGCAAGCCTAGAATCGGCTTTAACAACCATTGCTAATCAACGGACAGGCTTATGTTTTACGAACCGAGGGAAGGGCACCCGCTGCCCCATAATCCGTTCAAGGCGATCGTGGCCCCGCGCCCCATTGGCTGGATAGGGACGCAATCGAAGGAGGGCGCGGTCAATCTCGCGCCCTATTCCTTCTTCAACGCGATCTGTGACACGCCGCCAATGGTCATGTTTTCCTCGAACGGTGCGAAGGACAGCGTTTCGTTCATCGAGCAGACCGGCGAGTTCACTGCAAATCTGGTGAGCGATCATTTGAGAACGCAGATGAATTCGTCATCCGTCAACGCGCCGCGCGGCGTCAGCGAGTTCGACTACGCGGGTCTCACCAGGGCAGCAAGCAGGCTTATCGCAGCACCGCGCGTCAAGGAAGCCTACGCCGCGCTTGAATGCGTTGCGGTGGAGATCAAGCGATTGCAGGATAAAGAGGGCAGGCTGACTGACAATTACATGGTGATTGGCGAAGTCGTCGGCGTCCATATCGATGAACAGGTCTTGACCGATGGTCTCATCGATATTGCCAAGACCAGACCTGTCAGCAGGCTGGGCTACATGGACTTCGCCACGACGGAAAGTGTCTATCAGATGTTCCGGCCAAAATGGGAAGACGAGAAATAGGCGTCATCAGAGCATGATTCCGGAGAGTGGGAGCCCGCCTTCCAGCAAAAGCTTTGAGGGGACGATCCAACCTGACAGAACCCCGCTCTAAAGGCCCTTTTTCTTCGCTTCACCCCAGATTGCTTCCATTTCGTCGAGGGTAGCAGCGTCGAGATCGCTACCGGCTTCACCGAGTGTCTTTTCGATGAAATGGAACCGCCGCTTGAACTTTTCATTGGCGGCGACAAGTGCGGTTTCTGCGTCGATTTCGAGATGGCGGCCAAGATTGACCATGGCAAACAGCAGGTCGCCATATTCCTCTTCGATATTTCGGCGTTCCTGTGCCGCCATTGCTTCCTTGAGCTCTGCGGTTTCTTCGGCGATCTTGTCGAGAATCGGTGCCGCTTCTGACCAGTCGAATCCGACTTTCGCAGCTTTCTGCTGAAGTTTCAGGGCGCGGAGCAGGGCGGGGAAGGCTTGTGGAATATCATCCAGGAAGCCGTTCTTTTCTGTCGTTTCAAGTCCAAGTTTGGAGCGCCGCTCGGCCCGTTCGGCTTTTTCTTCCGCCTTGATGCGGTTCCACGACCCCTTGGCCATGCCCGCACTTCTGGCTTCGGCGTCACCAAAAACGTGCGGATGCCGCCTGATCATCTTATGCGTGATGGCTTCGACAACATCGCCGAATGCAAAGCTGCCCTGTTCCTCGGCCATGCGCGAATGAAACACCACCTGCAACAGCAGGTCGCCAAGCTCTTCACGCAGATCGTCCATATCGTTGCGCTCGATGGCATCGAGGACCTCATAAGTTTCCTCGAGCGTATAGGGCATGATGGATTCGAAACTCTGTTCCACATCCCACGGACAGCCGGTTTCCGGGTCGCGAAGCGCTGCCATGATTTCCAGCAAGCGATCAATATTGCGGGATGGTTTCATCTTCGCTCCATCAAACTTGGCTAATCCGTGTCTGTCAATTCGAGAGAATCGTGCCGGATGGCTTGAAGTCTGTTACTGATTTTGCATAGTCAGCCGGGGATCGCACATCGGGGCGGTATGTTCAACAAGCGGATACATAAACGATGACAATTCTTGTGACTGGCGGTGCCGGCTATATTGGTTCGCACACCTGCGTTCAGCTCATCGAGGCAGGCCACGACGTCGTTGTGGTCGATAATTTTGATAACAGCCACCCGGAAGCCCTGCATCGCATCGAACAGATTACCGGGCGCACGCCGCGCCGTGAAGCAGGTGATATTCGTGACCGCGCCTTTCTGGAACAGGTGATCCGGCATCACAAATGCACCGCGGTCATTCACTTCGCCGGTCTGAAGGCTGTGGGGGAATCGAGCGAAAAGCCGATGCTCTATTATGATTGCAACGTGGTCGGAACACTCCGACTGTTGCAAGCCATGGAGGCCACGGGCGTCAAAACGCTGGTCTTCAGTTCGTCGGCCACGGTCTATGGCGATCCGCAGAAACTACCGATCACGGAAGACCAGCCGCTGACGGCGACGAATCCCTACGGTCGCACCAAGCTCGTCATCGAAGACATGCTTCGCGATATTTATAATGGCGACAATAGCTGGAAGATCGCCATCCTGCGCTATTTCAACCCGGTTGGCGCGCATGAGAGTGGCCTGATCGGTGAAGACCCGAAAGGCATTCCGAATAATCTGATGCCGATCATCGCGCAGGTCGCGACCGGCCGCCGCGAGAAACTGAATGTCTGGGGCAATGACTATCCGACGCCTGACGGCACCGGCGTTCGCGACTATATCCATGTGGTCGATCTGGCGGCTGGGCATCTGAAAGCGCTCAAGAAGCTTGATGAGCCGCAGTGCTTCTCGGTCAATCTGGGCACGGGGCAGGGCTATAGCGTTCTCGATGTGGTCAAGGCCTTCGAGCATGTTTCCAACCGCGAGATCAAATATGAGATCGCACCGCGCCGTCCTGGCGACGTGGCGGAATGCTACGCCGATCCAACCTTTGCCCGCGACTTCCTCGGCTGGTCAGCGGAGAAGAACCTGCGCGAGATGTGCCAGGACATGTGGCATTGGCAATCGAAGAACCCCAACGGCTACGAATGAACCGGACAGGGCCGAATTAGTTCAAAGTTCGGGCCCGCTCTTGAAATTGCGAGCTGTTTCCGGACATCGGGGGGATTGCAACTCCTCCCGAGACTTTTGAAATGCCGCGAGATTGGACGATATGATGCGTTTCCTGCCTGACAAATTCACCCGCATGCTGATCGTGACCATCCTGTTTGCGTCCGTGCTACCCGTACATGGTGAATTTGCGGAGTGGTTTGCACTGGCGACGAAATTTGCTGTCGGGCTCCTGTTCTTCCTGCATGGTGCCCGGCTGTCGCGAGAGGCTGTCGTTGCAGGCATAACGCACTGGAGACTGCATCTGGCGGTGCTCTCATCGACGTTCATCCTGTTTCCTATCCTCGGTCTGGCGGCGGGATGGTCCGTTCCTGGACTGTCGCAGTCGGCCTTTTTTACTGGCATCCTCTTTCTTTGCGTTCTGCCTTCGACGGTCCAATCGTCCATCGCCTTCACCTCAATTGCGGGCGGCAACGTTTCGGCGGCAATCGTGTCGGCGTCAGCGTCAAACATTTTCGGCATGTTTCTCACACCGTTGCTGGTCGGCCTGTTGTTTGCGGTCAAAGGCGGCGGTGGAATATCGGTCGACGCGCTTGAATCCATCCTGCTGCAACTGCTGGCGCCATTCGTGCTCGGGCAAATCCTGCAACCCTGGATCGGGAGTTTCATGCGGCGCCACGGCAAGGCGCTCGGTTTCGTCGATCGCGGCTCCATCCTGATGGTGGTCTATCTGGCTTTCAGCGAGGCCGTGGTTGAAGGCCTTTGGCGTACCGTTTCCTGGGACGATCTTGGCATGATGGTGGGCGTCAATATCGTCCTGCTGGTCGTCGTACTGCTTGCGACCTGGTACGGAAGCAAATGGCTGGGCTTCAACCGGCCCGACCGCATTACGATCATGTTCTGCGGCTCGAAGAAGAGCCTCGCCAGCGGCGCACCAATGGCGAGCGCCATTTTCGCCGGAGCGAATGTCGGCAGCATCGTTTTGCCGCTGATGCTCTTTCATCAGATACAGCTCATGGCCTGCGCAGTGATCGCCAGAAAACTGGCCGATCATAAAGATCACGACGAACGTGTTACAGCTGCTGCGGAGTAGGGCGCTCTCCTATTTTTCCGGAAATAGAAACGTCGTTACGAAGCGGGCGCCCCATTTAGGCCCGTCCGATGGTGCTTCGGCATAATACCGCGCAGAAACACCGAGGCTGATGCGTTGTTCTCCGAACTTGAACACCTTCGATATGCCCGCGTTGATTGGCACGGTCCACTGCTCCGACGTCCAGTCATAAGAAGATTCCGACGAAAGGCTCAGCGCTGTCGTATCGGGAAAAGTATAGGTGAGAAACGGCTGGACAAAGCTCTGGCTGACAGCCTCACGGTCGCTGTGCCCGGCATAGGACCATATATGGTTGGCCAGTGCGCCATAGGTCCAGCCGCCATGCTGCTTGAGGATGACACCTGTCGGGCCTGCCCCCCATTTTCCGGTGCCAAGCTCGCTGCTGGTAGCGGTCGGCCACAGAAACACGGGGCCAACGCCCCAGGTTATACCGTCCAGAGATTGCGCCGGCGAAAGGAAGAAACTCTGTTCTGTGTCGCTCAAACCAAAACGACTGTCGAAACCCGCCGCTGGAGCCTCCTGATAGACGACAGGTACAATTGTGCGGACGATAAGGTTCCAGTCCTCATTCAGCGAAAACGGAATGACAGGCTGAATGTTGAGTGAATACCGGTAAGCATCCTTGGGGCCGAAGCAGCAGTCGTAATTCTGCTGGAAAGGAACACTGACGAGGCTTGAAATGGGGTTGGCGAGCTTTTTGGCCAGTTCCTGTTCTGCATCAGGGCGAGCGGGATTGATACTAGCGACAGCAGCAGCCAAAAAGGCCAATAATTTCAAAATTGAACTGCGCACCGGAGCCTCATTACAGTTAAATGATATAATGATGTAAATGCCCGTAAAGTATCATGACGCTACCATTACGATTTTATATTTCCATCGATTATTTTTCCCAATGGAAATTATAAACAATATTAGATTTATCTGTTTTATTTAAAACGGAAACAAACCTTTCCATAATGCGCTTGCGAGTGCAATTGGATCGGCGTAGGAGAACGGGCAGGGGCCGGCTCCGCGATTACGGGATTCCGGCCTTCAAATATTCTAACGAAATGTGCGCAATTGTTGCGCTGTCTTTGCACGTGCGCGGTGCAAGGCGGAGAAGGCAGAAATCAATGGCTAAGAACGATGCCCAGGCTTTTGATCAGGAAGCACTAGCAGAAGCCTATAACCGGGCTCTCGCTCTGGAAAAGGCTGGTGATTTCGATGCCGCTGCCAAGGCATATGAGGATGTGCTGCGCATCGATCCTGATGACCATGGCGGGGCTGCCGTGCGGCTTGCGAGCATGGGACGCGGCGCTGTGCCGTTAAAGGCGCCGGATGCCTATGTGTCCACGCTCTTCGATCAGCACGCCGAAATGTTCGATACGATCCTTGTAGACCAGCTAGGCTATGACGTTCCGCTGCAGCTGCGCGAAATGCTCCATGAACTGGACGAGGAGTTTTTCGCAGACCGCATGCTTGATCTCGGCTGCGGCACCGGTTTGTCCGCCGACGCGCTCGACGACATGGCCGGACATAAGACGGGCGTCGATATTTCTGAAAACATGATCGAAGTCGCTTACGAGAAAGGCGATTATCAGGCGCTGTTTGTCGGCGAAGCCGTACGCTTTCTCGAGACCACCAACGAACCGCAATGGGACCTGATCGTCGCCACCGACGTCCTGCCATATATGGGCGAACTCGACAAATTCTTCGCGGGTGTCGCCGCACATCTGTCGTCAGGCGGACATTTCGGCTTTTCAAGCGAGACATTGGACGATGCGCGACTTGCCGGACGCGCATTCATGGTCGGTGATTATCAGCGCTTTGCACACGCACAATCCTATGTGCGTGCGATGCTCGACAACCATGATATGGACTGCGTCCGCTGCGAAGATATTGTCGTTCGCAGTGAACAGGGAGCGCCGGTTCCAGGACATCTCTATATCGCACGGCACCGCTGATATTCACGCTGGTGGCATGTCCTCGAAAGCAAGGGCAGCTTTCATAATGGCATCGGCTTTCTAGTCAGTTCTCACGCAGGCTTTACATCGGATAGTTCCATAATCTATCTTATGCAATCGACGTATGTTAGCCGGTACATTCTATTTCCAAGTGCGACATGCCAATGATTTCAATGGTTTCGCTTTGGAGATTTTCGGATGTCTCGGTTATATTCGCAACTCACCCTCGCCGACCGGCGTCAGCTTCATCATCTGGTTGAACGCAAGGTGCCGATCAATGAGATGGCGCGTCAACTCGGTCGGCACCGCTCGACCATTTACCGCGAAATCAGGCGCAATACGTTTCGGGATCGCGAGCTACCGGATTACGATGGTTATTACAGCACGGTTGCTGACGACATCGCCAAGGAACGTCGCAGGCGCTTGCGGAAACTTCAACGCCATCCGCAGTTACGGGACCTGGTGATCGAACGATTGAAGGCAAATTGGTCCCCGGAGCAAATAGCCGGCCGGCTGTTGGCGGACGGCCTCAGTCTCGTTCGGATATGTGCCGAGACGATCTACCGCTTCGTCTACGGCAAGGAGGATAAGGACCTTGGCCTTTACCGGTATTTGCCCGAAGCACGCCGCAAACGCCGGTCGCGTGGGTCCCGAAAACCACGCGACGGTGCCTTCCCCGCAACGTGCCGGATATCGCAACGACCTGATTTTATTGGTGATCGCTCTCAGTTCGGCCATTGGGAGGGCGACCTTCTGATCTTCCAACGCGACAGGGGTCCCGCCAATGTCACCTCGTTGGTCGAGCGCAAAAGCCGCTACACCGTGATGATCAAAAACCAGAGCCGCCACTCAGGTCCGATCATGAACAAGATCATCGAAACATTCTCGCCCTTACCGTCCTTTGCCCGTCAGAGCTTTACTTTCGACCGCGGCACGGAGTTTGCCGGCTTCAGGGCTTTGGAAGATGGCATCGGAGCACGCAGTTGGTTCTGCGATCCCAGCGCCCCATGGCAAAAAGGCGCCGTGGAAAACACCAACAAGCGCATCCGTCGCTTCGTGCCAAGCGATACGGACCTGACGGCGGTCTCGCAACAGCACCTGACCTATCTGGCTCGCCATCTCAACGATCAGCCACGAAAATGCCTCGGCTACAAGACGCCGACCGAGGTATTCATGGCGCATTTGCATGAGGGAGACTGATCCCCTACCCTATAAACGGCAATGATGCACTTGGGTTAGATTCCCCAGCCGGTGAGTTCCAGCTTGAAATGCGAGTTGCAGATGAGCTGCCTTTTGCGTCGTGCGTTTTGTACCGATCGACCGTGCACCTGCCCGCTCTGCGTCGTTGATTTCAATCATTCCTTAGAATCGCGGACCATGGGAGACACGGCGGGGTTCACAGCCGTCCGTTTTGGCTTCTAAGACCAAAGCATGCGTGTACTGCTCGTCCATATGCGCTAATACGCAGGCGGCGCCGTGATCCGCAAATCGAACGGTGGCAGTATCCGGCGTTGGACGCAGGGAGCGCCATTTCCGGCTCAAGCCCGGAATGGCGAGGAAGGTAGTTTTAAAGATGTTGGAAGCACGTATTCGCAACACTTCGCTTCGGGACAAGATCATCACCGCGGAACAGGCCGCGAGCCTGATTCAAGACGGCATGGTTGTCGGCATGAGCGGTTTCACCCGCGCTGGCGATGCCAAGGCCGTGCCGGTGGCCATGGCTGCGCGCGCTGCGACGGACCCTTTCAAGATCACGCTGATTACCGGCGCATCGCTTGGTCACGATGTCGACAAGCTGCTCACCGAAGCCCATGTGCTTTCGCGGCGCATGCCATTTCAGGTCGACAGAACCCTGCGGGCCGCCATCAATCGCGGCGAAGTGATGTTCATCGACCAGCATCTTTCCGAAACCGTCGAGCAATTGCGCTCGAACCAGATCGGCCCCATTGATTATGCCGTCGTTGAAGCGCTTGCCATAACCGAGAGCGGCGGGATCATTCCCACGACATCGATCGGCAATTCCGCGAGCTTTGCCATTCTGGCCGAAAAGGTCATCGTGGAAGTGAACCTCAACCAGTCCATGGCGCTTGAAGGTCTGCACGACATCTATATTCCAACGAAGCGCCCTTCCCGCGACCCGATACCGGTCACGGCCTGCGACAGCCGCGTCGGCCTGCCCTACATTCCAATCCCGCCGGAAAAGATCGCGGGCATCGTCATCACGAAGGAGAATGACAGCGCATCGACCGTCGAACCGGCCGACAGTGAAACCATTGCCATCGCTGGCCATCTCATCGCGTTTCTGATGCAGGAAGTAGCGGCCGGGCGTCTGGACCTGACGCTCAATCCGCTTCAGGCGGGTATAGGCACCATTGCCAATGCAGTCTTGAACGGTTTTGCCGACAGCCCGTTTCACAATCTGCGCATGTATAGCGAAGTGCTGCAGGATAGCACCTTCGATCTCTTCGATGCCGGAAAGCTGGACTTTGCATCGGGATCGTCCATCACGCTCAGCCCCGCTTGCGGAGAGCGCGTTTTCAACAATATCGACCGCTACCGCGACAAGCTCATTCTGCGTCCGCAGGAGATCAGCAATCATCCGGAAGTCATCCGTCGTCTCGGCATTATCGGCATCAATACCGCGCTGGAATTCGACATTTACGGCAATGTGAACTCCACGCACGTGGACGGCACCCATATGATGAATGGCATCGGCGGTTCAGGCGACTTCGCCCGCAACGCCTTCATTTCGATCTTCGTGACCAAATCCGAAGCCAAGAATGGCGCCATATCGTCCGTCGTACCGATGGTTACGCACGTCGATCACACCGAACACGACGTGGATATTCTCGTGACCGAGCAGGGCCTTGCAGACCTCCGCGGCCTCGCTCCGCGCGAAAGGGCGCGCGCGATCATAGACAACTGCGCGCATCCGGACTATCGCGACCAGCTTAACGATTATTTCGACCGGGCCTGTGCGCGTGGCGGACATACCCCTCACCTGATCGAAGAAGCTTTCAGCTGGCATCAGCGTCGCCGCGAAACGGGCAGCATGCGCAAATGACGAGTTGGAAACTCCAGAACCGAACAGCGTGTTGCGTTTTAAGTTCTTGCTTATAAAGCGGAACCTTCTTTTTCTTGGAACGTTAACCGGCACATTGTTTTTGGATTGGAAACGATGTGCCGGCAGCAAGGGCCCTGCTCTTTCTTCCGGTTAGAACGGCTCAACCGGGCGACGCGGAGGAACGGTCGTCGGGTGGGCAATGCAACCCCAAG
The DNA here is from genome assembly GCF_040371715.1 of Brucella sp. NBRC 14130. Classification (NCBI taxonomy): domain Bacteria; kingdom Pseudomonadati; phylum Pseudomonadota; class Alphaproteobacteria; order Hyphomicrobiales; family Brucellaceae; genus Brucella; species Brucella sp. NBRC 14130. The sequence goes on along the minus strand of NZ_BAABTE010000002.1, from coordinate 191,955 downwards.
TTCCGGGAAGGATTAGACCGCCCATGTCCATCCTCATCAGCCTGCTGATAACAATTCTCGTTATCTTCCTCATACTTTATCTGATCAACATGCTGCCGTTGGATGCCAAGGTCAAACAGATCGCTCAAGTTATCGTGATCATCATCGGCATCATTTCGCTTCTGAAATATCTGGCGGTCTTCTGATTTAAAGCCTTCAGCAGCTACGATCCCGGAGTTTGTGGCTTTGCGCAACTCCGGGATCTTCCAAAACGCTTTGCGAGAGGCGCTCCATACTTATATTAGCTATTGACGATTTATGTCCTGTCAGGATCGTTCTTTTAAACATAGTTGTGCTTATTTACATTTCTTCGTAATATATAACCATCATGCTACCTATGATTGTGTCATTAATGGCACTCATAAACAAAAAATTGTAGGACGCGCATGGTGATACCTTTCCCCTCTCCGGCGTTCCTTTTATAAGGCCCGCAAAATATAGCCCGTTCATTCTGGGTTAAGGCGGGGTCGTTGATCATCCTCACTCAGGGTTGGGAGTGCGAGGGAATGAAGAAGACTGCTCTTGTAAAAGCAGCACTGATAACGCTGTCTGTCGTTGCGTTCTCGCTTGGGGCAACGTCGATAGTGGCCTTTTCCGCTGGCGCCACTCCTGGCATCATTGCGCTTAGCCTCAGCGCGGGCATTCCCGCAGCAACGGCCTTCCCTTCCCTTGCCTATATTTTCCACCAGCATGGGAAGCTGAAAGACGCTTATCTTCAGCTGGAGAGGGCCCATGTTGAACTACAGGCACGGTCGCGGATCGACCACATGACCGGTCTTCTCAACCGTGAGGCGCTTTTTGAAGCCATGAAGATCAGCCGTTCCCGTATCGAAACCGGCACCCTGCTCGTTATCGATGCCGACCACTTCAAGGCGATCAACGATACGTTTGGCCACGGCGTCGGCGACCGCGCCTTGAAGCTGATCGCTTTCGCGCTTCAGAATGTGACGCGGAAGGGTGATCTGGTCGGCCGGATCGGCGGGGAAGAATTTTGCGTGTTCTTGCCGGGCGCAAGCGGAGAAACCGGCATGCGCGTTGCACAGCGTATACGCGCTGAAGTGGAGAACACACCGTTTCATACGACCGAGTATCAGGTCTATCCGTTGACGATCAGTATCGGTGTTGCGTCTGCGCCGAAGAACGAGACGAACTCGCAGGTGCTAAGCCGTGCGGACCGTTGTCTCTATATGGCAAAGCAGCGCGGGCGCAATTGTGTGGTCTTCGATGAGGAAAGCGGACGTCTGGCCAGCGCGTCCATCGTTTCCATCGCGAGTGTTCGGGAAGTGGCACGCGGTTAGAGCATTTCCAGCAAAAGCGTGAAACGTCTACGCGGGGAAATCAGTTCACTGAACTGATTTCTTATCCGCTTCGATGCGTTGGATAATGCGATAAAACAAATAGTTAGAACGGTTCCGGCGATTCTGTTAGATCAGCAACCGCTCTAGCGCCAGCCCCTACTCCCAAGGTTCGATGACCTCTTCGGACCAACCAACCGGGACGAAACCCATTTTCTGGTAAAGCTGCAATGCGCGCGGGCTGTCGAGGGTATTGGTATGGATCGTCACCTTTTGCGGTCCATGCGCCCAGGCCGCTGAAATAGCTTCGCTTAGAAAGAACTTGCCCAGCCCCCGCCCCTGAAAATCATCAATGAGGCCGAAATAAAGGATTTCTGCGGTGGCGGGTAATGCCGACAGGTCCAATTCGACAAAGCCCGCCGGACATCCTTCCGCATAGAGAACGTGGATTTCGGTGGTGTCGGCGTGGATCGCAGCCGCAACCTGTGCGTCCGTCTGAACGCGCCGCATCATCCAGTGATGCTTGCGCCCCACCCGTTCATAGAGATAGCGGTAATAATGGACGGGCATGTCGCCCGCACGCATGATTGCCAGCCGGATACCGGAAGGTACCGGCACCGCGACTGCCTGACGGGCAGACATTTCCAGATGGGTGATGCGGGCAACCAGCTTTTCCGACATGCTTACTCGGCTTCACCAGTCACCACAGGCGTATCCTGCCTGCTGCCCCATTCACTCCAGGAGCCATCGTAAAGGCGGTTTTCGGTATGACCGAGCGATGTGAGGGCCAGCGTGATGACCGCAGCCGTTACGCCCGATCCACAGCTTGTAACAACCGGCCTGGAAAGATCGATCCCGGCCTCATCGAAAATCCTGCGCAGGCTGTCCAGATCCTTCAGTTCGCCGTGTTCGGACAGAGTCCCGACGGGAACGTTGCGTGCGCCGGGCATATGGCCGGATCGCATTCCGGCGCGCGGTTCCGCATCGCGGCCTGTGAACCGTCCGGCAGCACGTGCATCGGCGATCTGCGAACGCCGTTCGTCCACGATATCGCGCATTTCGGCGAAATCGACCAAAGCGTCCTTATTGAAGGATGGCGTGAAAAGCGTCGATGCAATCTTTGTGGCTTCACCGGTAACCGGATATCCGGCCTTTTTCCAGCCGTCAAAGCCGCCATCGAGCACAAAGACATTCTTCACGCCCATGACACGGAACATCCACCAGACCCGGGGCGCGGAAAACATGCCCGGCCCGTCATAGACAACGACTGTCTCGTCGGCTGTAATCCCCATGGCGCCGACATGCTGGGCAAAAAGCTCTGCCGATGGCAGAGTGTGCGGCAGACCGGATGCCTTGTCGGCGATCTTGTCCTGATCGAAGAAAACCGCGCCCGGAATATGCGCCGCGTTGTATTCTTCCTGTCCATTGCGCCCAGCAGCCGGAAGATACCAGGATGCATCGACAATCGCGATGCCCGGCTTGCCGAGCCGTTCTTTCAACCAGTCACGCGAAACGACGAAAGCGCTTTTATCAGCCATGACAATCACTCCCCTACGGCTCAGGATTCCGGCAAGGCGCCGAAACGAATGCGGAAACGGCGGTTTTCCTTGCCCTTCTTTTCGATCTTGCCGATGTGGATTTCACCCACTTCCTGCGTCTCGGAAACGTGTGTGCCGCCGCAAGGTTGCGAATCCACCACTCCGTTTTCACCAATAAGAACGAGGCGTATGCGACCGAGCCCCACCGGGGGGCGAACATTCTTCGACTTCACTATATCCGGATTGGCAAGAAACTCTTCATCGCTGATCCAGCGAATGGCGACAGCATCGTTGGCGTTCACCCGCTCCATGAGCTTTTCGGTCACGAATTCCTTGGTGTAAGTCGGATCGGGAAGATCGAAATCAACGCGGCTTTCGTCCTCGCCGACAGCGGCGCCGGTAATCGGGAAAGGGCAGACAACAGACAGCAGGTGACAGGCCGTATGCATGCGCATCAGCTTGTAGCGCCGGGGCCAGTCTACATGCAGCACCAGTTTTTCGCCGATTGCGGGTGCAGCCTGCCCCTCTGCCGGCACATGAATGAGTTCGTTCTTGTTTTCACCGGTAACGGTCGCCGCGATCTCTATACGAGAGCCGTCAGCGCGTTCGAAGAAGCCGATATCCCCCGGCTGACCGCCGGAGGTCGCGTAAAAATTGGTCTGGTCGAGAATAATCCCGCCCGTTTCGGTAATGGCGAGCACCGTGCCCTCCGCCGTTGAAAGATAGGAATCTTCGCGGAAAAGCGCTTCGGTCTCGTATGCCATGATTATCCCTCGAACGGTATGTCTATCTCGGTTTTCGTCTCCAGCCAGCCCGGTACGGGCAGGTTCTTGCCGCGCAGGAAAGCAGGATTGAACAGCTTGGACTGATAGCGATTACCATAGTCGCAAAGCACCGTCACAATTGTGTGGCCCGGACCGAGATCTTTTGCAAGCCGGATTGCGCCTGCAATATTGATGCCCGATGAACCGCCGAGGCAAAGCCCCTCATTTTCCACGAGATCGAATACGATATCGAGCGCTTCCGCATCGGAAAGACGATAGGAGAAATCGGGGGTGAAGCCTTCGAGATTGGCGGTGATACGCCCCTGCCCGATGCCTTCGGTAATCGAGTCGCCTTCGGCTTTCAGCTCGCCTGTCGTGTAAAAGGAATGAAGTGCAGCTCCATACGGATCGGCAAGTGCGATCTTGATATCGGCATTGTGGTCCTTCAGACCGAATGCCGTACCGACAAGCGTTCCGCCCGATCCGACTGCCGCGACAAACCCATCGACCCTGCCATTGGTATCGCGCCAGATTTCCTGTGCAGTGGTTTCGACATGAGCTTGCCGGTTGATTGGATTATCGAACTGATTGGCCCAGACAGCACCATTCGGCTCGCTTCTGGCGAGTTGTTCGGCCAGGCGTCCGGAGAGACGCACATAATTGTTCGGATTGCGATAGGGCGCGGCTGGAACTTCGATCAGTTCGGCGCCAAGCAGGCGCAAGGCGTCCTTCTTTTCCTGGCTCTGCGTTTCGGGAATAACGATGACAGTGCGATAGCCAAGCGCTTTTGCAACCATCGTGAGGCCAATGCCGGTATTGCCAGCCGTGCCTTCGACAATAACCCCGCCGGGTTTCAACAGCCCGCGCTTTTCCGCATCGCGAATAATATAGAGCGCTGCCCGGTCCTTCACCGACTGACCGGGATTGAGGAACTCGGCCTTGCCGTAAATTGCGCAGCCGGTCAGTTCGGAAGCCTTCTTCAAATGGATCAGTGGCGTATTGCCGATTGCGTCGAGCACCGATTGGAACATGGCATCCGTCCTTCCTGTTTCGCAGAGGAAACTATGAGGAACAGCTCTGCCCTTCAAGCAAGCAGGGAATATTTTTCCCCGCCATTACGCAAAGCGAAACCCGCTTCCCGGTCATAAATAGAAAAGCCGCCCGAAATGGGCGGCTTTTTGGAAAAATGTTTGAGAAGCGGAATTATGCCGCGCGCTGGCCGCCATTGCCGTTGGCATTGCGGCGCTTACGGCGGAACGGGCGCTTCGCTTTGGGAGCGGCTTCCGCCGTTGCGTGGGCGGCTCCGCGATGATCGCCAGCTTTCGGGGCTGCGCGGCGCGGTTTCTGTGGCGTTCCGCCTTTGCGATGGGTCTTCTGCGGGCGTTCGCCGGGAGTTGCCGCGCGGGGTGCCGGAGCCGGTGCAAGCTCCACAGGGGCATCCTTGATCGGAAGCTTGCTGCGCGTCACGCGCTCGACCGCTCGCAGCTTGGATTCCTCCGCCGCCGGATCGTAGAGCGTGATCGATGCGCCGCTGGCGCCATTGCGGCCAGTACGGCCAATGCGGTGCACATAGGTTTCTGGCTCGTCAGGCAGATCGTAGTTCACGACATGGCTGATACCCGGAACGTCAATGCCGCGTGCAGCAATGTCGGTTGCGATCAGAATTCGCAGCGATCCATCACGGAATCCGTTCAGCGCACGCTGGCGCGCATTTTGCGACTTGTTGCCGTGGATCGCAGCGACTTCGTAGCCATCCCGCTCCAGATGGCGCACCACTGCATCTGCACCGTGCTTGGTACGGGTGAAGACGATGACCGAACGCATGGCCTTGTCACCGAGCAGTGCGGAAAGAAGACGGCGCTTTTCCTTGGTGTGCACAGGATGCACGACCTGCGTGATTTCAGCAGCAGTCGTTCCCTGCGGAGCAACTTCGACGCGAACCGGGTCACGCAGCAGGCTTCCCGCCAACGATGCGATTTCCTTCGGCATGGTCGCCGAAAACAGCGCGGTCTGGCGTTCGGAATTGGTCGCCTTCGCGATGCGCTTCACATCGTTGATGAAACCCATATCGAGCATACGGTCCGCTTCGTCGAGAACAAGCCAACGCGTCTGCGAAAGGTCTACCAGACCGTCACGCATCAGATCAGTGAGACGGCCCGGCGTAGCGATCAGAACGTCGATGCCCGGCGCGATGCGCTTGATTTGCGACAGTTTGGAAACGCCGCCAAGAACAAGCGCGGTCGAGATATGCGCATGTTTGGAAACATTGCGGATCGTCTGTTCGATCTGCACGGCCAGTTCACGCGTCGGCGCGAGGATCAGCGCACGTGCGGTCTTGGGACGGCGCTTGTCGCCGAGCCCGATGATCTTCTGCAGGATAGGCAGGCTGAAAGCAGCGGTCTTGCCGGAGCCCGTCTGCGCAATGCCCAGAATATCGCGACCTTCAAGCTGATGCGGGATCGCCTGCAACTGGATCGGCTTTGGCTCGGTCATACCAGCGGCTTCAACGCCCTTGAGCAAAATGCCGGTAACGCCAAGAGCGGCAAAGCCGCCCGTAATTTCTTTTGTCAATTCAATCTCTCTCAGTGGCACCATGCTGTCATGGTCCACATCCAATGCCGGTCAAGCGCAACTTGCCGAACTCTATCTGTTCAATGATAACGACGGGACGCCGGAACTTTAAACTCCTGGCGACTTGCGCTGCCGTGCCCGAACATTTCTCGGGTCTCCCCGCCTCCGGACCATTCCGGAAGACAGAGGCGAGACGCAACAAGTCCAATGCCGGGAAAGCCGACGAACACGTCGGCCCATGCGCCTGCCCCGGCATATGGGGTGTTTTCGCCAGAAAAGCAACCGATTTTGCTTAAACCACCAAAATCAGATGATGAAGTCGGCAAGAACCTGATTGTCCGTAATGTCCTGATAAGCCCAGCCCGCCTCTGCGAACTTCTTTTCCAGAAGCTTGAAGTTAGACGCATTCTTCGTTTCGATGCCGATCAGGACCGAACCGAAATTGCGCGCCGACTTCTTCAGATATTCGAAACGGGCAATGTCATCCTCGGGCCCCAGCAGATCAAGGAACGAGCGAAGCGCGCCCGGCCTCTGCGGAAAACGGAAAATGAAATACTTCTTCAAACCTTCAAATCGAAGAGCACGTTCGCGAACATCCGGCAGGCGCTCAAAATCGAAATTACCGCCCGAAACGACAATGACGATCCGCTTGCCCTTGAGATCGCTCTTCTTGAAATCCTTGAGCGCATCGATGCCGAGTGCGCCGGCCGGTTCAAGGACGACACCTTCGATATTGAGCATCTCGATGATGGTCGCGCAAAGCCGGTTTTCCGGAACCGTTATGACAGTTTTCGGATCAAACCCTTTGAGAAGCTTGAAGTTTTCCTTGCCGATCTCAGCAACAGCCGCGCCATCGACGAAATTGTCGACATGGGCAAGCTTGATGCGCTTGCCTGCCTCAAGGCTGCCTTTCAGGCTCGCCGCGCCCTGTGGCTCGATAAAGCGGAAACTCGTCTTCCAGCCGCGATCCGAAACATATTGCGTAACGCCGCCGGACAGTCCCCCGCCACCCACGGGCAACAGGATAAAGTCAGGCTTCTTTTCGTCGGGCAATTGCCGTTCGATCTCCAGCGCCACCGTGGCCTGTCCTTCGACAATGCCGGGATGGTCGAAAGGTGGCACCATCACGCCCTTGTTGCTTGCTGCAAATTCCTGCGACGCGGCATAGCAAACGTCGAAAATATCGCCTACCAGCTTGATTTCGATGAATTCCCCGCCAAAAGCGCGGGTCTTGTCAATTTTCTGCTGCGGCGTTGTGACCGGCATGAACACGACGCCCTTGCGGCCAAAATGGCGGCAGACAAATGCAAAGCCCTGTGCGTGATTGCCTGCGGAAGCGCATACGAACACCACATTCTTGTCGGTCGTTTCGACAGCCTTGGAAATGAAATTGAAGGCGCCACGAATCTTGTAGGAACGGACAGGCGTCAGATCCTCACGCTTGAGCCAAATCTCCGCACCGTATTTCCGCGACAGGTAATCGTTAAGCTGCAACGGCGTTTCTGGAAACAGCGCGCGCATTGCCTTTTCGGCCTCGGATACGGATTTGACGAAGGCGGTCATTATTGGACTTTCTGCATTTCCAACGGAATTTTGCCCATCGCTACATGGCTTTGACCTCACAGACAAGGTTGAAGCCTTGCCGGATGCCAAATCAGCGATCTGGAGCAGGCATATATTCGGTAGCTCTAACTGTTGATGTTAACAGGCTTTGTGGCTTGAAATCGTGATACAAATCATGACATAGACAATGGCAATTGCTGCGGTCGTGGCGAAATTGGTATACGCAACGGACTTAAAATCCGTCGTCTTTTAGACTTGCGGGTTCAAGTCCCGCCGACCGCACCACCTCTGCTCACTGTTGTCGTTATCCATCGCTGGTACCTTTACCGGACGGTTAGACTCCATCAATAGAAAAAGACAATAAAATACAATTCACTAATTGAGATACATAACATAAAACATGAAAAGCCGCAGATCAGGTCTGCGGCTCCTCCATGCTTGAAACCTGATTAGCCGTGCAGTCTGGCGGTAATTTCCGCAACGCGCTTGCCCTGAAAATGGGCTCCCTCCAGCTCCTGCTCCGAAGGCTGGCGCGAACCGTCGCCATCGGCGGTCGTCGTCATTCCGTAGGGCGCACCGCCACGCACCACATCGTTACCCATCTGGCCCTGATAGGCATAGGAAAGCGGGACGATGATCATGCCGTGATGCTGCATCTGCCATTGCGTGGAAATCAGCGCGAGTTCCGCACCGCCATGTTGTGTGGCTGTGGAAACCATCACCGAGCCGACCTTATTGACGAGAGCGCCCTTTGCCCAAAGCCCGCCGGTCTGGTCGAGAAAGTTTTTCATCTGGGCTGCCATCATGCCGTAGCGGGTAGCAGTAGCGATGATGATGGCGTCGTAATCTACAAGTTCCGCCGGCGTAGCAATCGGCGCATCCTGATCCACCTTGTAGTGCGAGGCTTTTGCGACATCGGGCGGAACCAGTTCAGGCACCCGCTTGAGAGTGACCTCCGCGCCGCCTTCGCGCGCGCCTTCCACAGCGGCCTTGGCCATTTTCTCGGTATGACCATAGGCCGAATAATACAACACCAACACCTTAACCATGTGACTCTCCCTATCCCGGTTTGCGAGGCCCCGACCTCGAAAGCTTCAATTAGGGGAGCGGCCTCCTTTGGAAAGGCGCAACCGCAGCCAAACGAATGAAATGCTGAAATAAAGCAGTTGCAGCCTCGTCCTGCTGGCGCTTAACTGACGCTAGAAAATGGAGTCTGGATATGACCAACAATCCGCAGCAAGCCGTCAGGGCCGCGATGCTGGCAATTGGCGACGAGCTTCTCTCTGGCCGCACCAAGGATAAGAATATCGGGCATCTTGCCGATGTGCTCACAGCGGCCGGCATCGATCTGAAGGAAGTACGGATTGTTCCGGACGAGGAAGCGGCCATCGTAGACGCTCTCAATGCGCTGCGACCGCATTATGATTACGTCTTCACGTCAGGGGGGATAGGTCCCACCCATGACGATATCACTGCCGATGCTGTTTCGACGGCGTTCGGCGTACCTTGCATCTATGACGAGAAAGCCATGAGGCTGCTCGGTGATAATTACGCGAAGCGCGGGCTGGAATTTACCGACTCGCGCAAGCGCATGGCGCGCATGCCGCAAGGCTCGGAGCATATAGCGAATCCCATCTCAGCTGCTCCCGGCTTTCATATCGGCAATGTCTATGTGATGGCTGGCGTACCCTCCGTGTTTCAGGCGATGCTCGACAACGTACTGCCCACGCTGAAGACCGGACGGAAGCTTCTGTCGAAATCCGTGCGCTGTCCCTTTGGCGAAGGCGTGATCGGTGCGCCCCTGACCGAAATCCAGAAAGAAAACCCGGATACGATCATCGGTTCCTACCCGAAATTCGAGAACGGGCGCTTCAGCACCGAACTTGTCGTCCGGGGCAGCGATCCTGTGAAAATTGATACGGCGATCGACGCAATCGAGAAAATGATCTCTTCACTCGAAAAGATGGGCGCTGCTTGATCGCCTGCAACCTTTTGCCTGCGCAACTCGTTGCATTATATGCTAAAATAGATACACAGCCGGAAGGAGTTCTGTCATGTCCTACAAGACGGTGGTTGCCTATTCTCGCAGTGAATCCGAGTTGAAGCGGGTTTTGTCCGCCGTTGGACTTTTGAAGCAGAAGCTGCCCGATATTCATGTCATCGGGCTGTATGCCACTCCTTCGCCCATCGTCTATGCCGACCCGAACGGCTTCATCGATCCCGGAATGTTCGAACTGCATGACAAGCAGCACAAGGAACTCTCCGAAAGATTGAAACATGTCTTTGAAGAGGAAATGCGCCGTCAGGGCACCAATTATGAGTATCGCATCACGCGCTCGGAAACGGGCACAGCCGCAGACGGTGTGCTGACGGCTTGTCTTGGCGCGGAATTGCTGATCGCCGGACAACCGGACCCGGACGATCCGGCCACCAACGACGAGACCGCCGATACCATCGTTTTCAATTCAAGCTGCCCTGTTCTGCTCGTACCCTATGCACCGGTGCTGCCTATGGTTTCACTGGATCGTATTGTCGTCGCCTTCAACGGCAAGCGTGAAGCCGCCCGCGCTGCCTTCGACGCCCTGCCCCTGATGAAACATGCGGACAGGACGGAAATCGTTTGGGTTGATCCACCGGAAATCGAAGGCGAGGATCAGGCGCTGGCAAGTCACGATATCGCAGAATCAATTTCGCGCCACGGCATCGAAGTAACGCCGACGGCAATCGCCTCTAACGGACGCTACGCCCAGGATGCTTTGCGGGAGCACATTATTGCGCAACGTTCCGATCTTCTCGTGATGGGCGCCTATAGTCATTCAAGGTTGCGAGAACTGGTCTTTGGCGGCGTGACGCGCTCCATGTTGAACGAATTGCCAATCCTCACACTTTTCTCGCGTTAAAAGTCATGGCTGAGGACCAGTTTGGTCGTTCAGCCCCCATGTGATCGCACGACACGCTTGCAAGAACGCCATTTTTGCGGTTATCAGCATCACCCGGCGCTGACTGTGCCGGGTGGAGAGCCTTTTCCTTACTCGCCGCCTGCCTAAATTGGCGCGGGTGGAAAAGCCGCAGATCCTGACAGTTACAGCGCTTGGCAACCGTCACAGCGCATTTTTGGTTTTAAAAGGTCCGGAGAACAAACTCCGGATCGTTCCACGGAGCGTTTCGATGTCCTTGCCAGATAAAGCCTTTCCCGTTTCCTGGGACCAGTTCCACCGCGATGCCCGCGCCCTCGCCTGGCGGATCGCCGGCATGAACCGCGATTGGCACGCAATTGTTGCCATTACGCGTGGCGGACTGGTTCCAGCGGCCATCGTTTGCCGCGAACTCGGCATTCGCCTCATCGAAACCGTCTGCATCGCCTCCTATCATGACTACACATCGCAAGGAGACATGCAGATTCTCAAGGGCGTAAGCGAAACGCTTCTTGAAAATGGCGGTGAAGGCGTCATCGTCGTCGACGATCTGACCGATACGGGCAAGACTGCCGCCATCGTTCGCGAAATGATGCCGAAGGCCCATTTTGCAACCGTTTATGCCAAGCCGAAAGGCCGCCCGCTGATCGATACCTTCGTGACGGAAGTATCGCAGGACACGTGGATCTACTTCCCGTGGGATATGGGCTTCACCTATCAGGAACCGATTGCAGGCGGAAAGCGCGGCTAAATCCGGAGAGAACTTGCCCTAAATCCATAGGGATTCCACTTCTGCTGGAACTGGTGGCTTTCCGCTTTGCCGGGTCATAACGCTACCAAACGAAAATAAACGAATGCGATTGCGGTGATATTTCCGCCGCAATCGCACTTTATAGAAACCCCACCGAAATAACGCCGACCAAGGGCGAAATGCCTTTCCTAAGCTGCTATCCCATCTCGTAATTTCAGTAATGCCTTTAAATTAAAAGATTTTTTGGAACATTTTCGAAGGTTCGCAGTCTAAGTAATCAGTTGTTATTTTGGCGAATCGGATCATGCTATAAAGAAAGAGGGGATTTTCGCGGTGAAGTCGCAAGCCAAACAACTTATTGCAACCGAAAAGCGTATTCTTACGCCTTCGGGTCGTTTGCAGCAGGTTGCAGCACTTGTGCATCGTCGCGACATGGGCGCACTCAAGGTTCTCGTCATCACGAGCCGCGGCACAGGGCGATGGATCATTCCCAAGGGCTGGCCGCAAGTGGGTCGTACCCTTGCAGAAACCGCTCTTCGCGAAGCCTATGAAGAAGCTGGCATTCGCGGCGAAGTCTCTCCAATACCGATTGGCAGTTTTTGCTACTGCAAGACGGACCTGCCGCCCGAGCGCATAAACCAGTTCGTGGCTGCGGTATTTGCCGTGCAATTCACAGGTCAGGAAAAAGACTGGCCTGAGCGGGACCAACGCATCAGCGAGTGGGTATCGCCGCAGGAAGCTGCACGTCGTGTCGAAGAAAGTGAATTGAAGCAGATTCTGAACCAGTTTGGTGATTCGGGAATAGCGGCGGCCGCCGAGTAGGCAGCTAGCCGCCCCGCCACCGCAATTTGTCCCGGCTTGCGACCTATTTGCCGGGATTTCCCCTTTCTATAGAAAATCCTACCGAAATTGCTCCAGGAAGCGCCACGAGAAGGCGAGGTTCCAGGCCCCTTCGTTCTCTAGCCGGCTTGTTTCTTAAAACTGTCGCTTCTCCCCGTTATCCACATTTGCCCCAACTGGTTACGCACAATATCTAGATGCTGGAGCGTTGCAGCAAACCATTGCTTGACGCTCGAAGCCGAGTCGTTTTTTATGAGACTATCGTTGCGTAAGTAGCGTGGTCGGGCGTTGTAAATCCGTCGATCTTTTTTCGGTCAAGTTGAGTATCGAACGAGCGTCGCGCTTTGGAAGTGTGTTTTTCGCTCGGTGCTTTCTTGCGCCCGTATTCTGGGCATTCCGGTCTTTGGAGAAGCAGATGCAGCGTCGGAAAGAAACAGCGTTAACACTAGATTTAGTATTTGCGCTCACACTCCTTACAAGATAATGTATTTTTCGTTCTGCTGATTTTTAATCGCGAATAGCGTTAGCAAGGTTGCAATCAAGCTCCCCTGAGGCGTTTTTTTTCGTGGGATTGAAAGAGGCGGAAGCGGATTTCCGGGAGCTTTCTCCCCAACAAGACGCTCCTCCCCGCAGAAGAGCTGTTTTGACAGAGACGCGATACAGACAGGCCGTGGCTGAAAACCGTCACTAAAGCTACTATATATAGAACGTTTGGATGGGACAGATGAAGATCGAACGCCGTTTCACGAAAGAGAATCAGTCGGCCTATGCGGACATCGCGTTCCGGACTGCGACCAGCGAGATCAAGAATCCCGATGGGTCCATCGTATTCCGCCTCGAGAACATCAATGTGCCCGCGCAGTTCAGCCAGGTGGCCGCTGACATTCTCGCCCAGAAGTATTTTCGCAAGGCCGGCGTCCCCGCACAGCTGAAAAAGGTTGAGGAAAACGACGTCCCTTCATGGCTCTGGCGCTCGGTCGCCGATGAGGAAGCACTCGCCAAGCTGCCGGAAAACGAACGCTATGGCTCCGAGATGGATGCCTGCCAGGTTTTCGACCGTCTCGCAGGCACCTGGACCTACTGGGGCTGGAAAGGCGGCTATTTCGCCTCCGAAGAAGATGCCCTCGCCTTCCGGGACGAGCTTGCCTATATGCTCGCAACGCAGCGCGTGGCGCCAAACAGCCCGCAATGGTTCAACACCGGCCTCCACTGGGCCTATGGCATCGATGGTCCCGGCCAGGGCCATTTTTACGTCGACTGGCAGACTGGCAAGCTGACCAAGTCCAAGTCGGCCTACGAACATCCGCAGCCACATGCCTGCTTCATCCAGTCCGTCGGCGACGATCTGGTCAATGAAGGCGGCATCATGGACCTTTGGGTCCGCGAGGCGCGCCTGTTCAAATATGGTTCGGGCACCGGTTCCAACTTCTCTTATCTGCGCGGCGAAGGTGAAAAGCTTTCTGGCGGCGGCAAGTCCTCCGGCCTCATGAGCTTCCTGAAGATCGGCGACCGCGCTGCGGGCGCCATCAAGTCCGGCGGCACGACCCGCCGTGCCGCCAAGATGGTCGTTGTCGATATCGATCACCCGGATATCGAGGAATATATCGACTGGAAGGTGAAGGAGGAGCAGAAGGTTGCTTCGCTCGTCACCGGCTCCAAGATCGTCAAGCAGCATCTGACGGCCATCATGAAGGCTTGCGTCAATTGCGAAGCCGGGTCTGAAGCGACTCGGGACGATTGCTTCGACCCGGCGAAGAACCCTGCCCTGAAGCGTGAAATCCGGGCCGCGAAGAAGAACCAGGTCCCGGAAAACTACGTCAAGCGCGTGATCCAGTTCGCACGTCAGGGCTACACCGACATTCAGTTCAAGACCTACGATACTGATTGGGATTCGGAAGCCTACCTCACCGTTTCGGGCCAGAACTCCAACAACTCCGTCTCGCTGAAGGACGAATTCCTGCGCGCTGTCGAAAATGACGGTGACTGGAACCTCACCGCACGCCGCGACGGTCGCGTCATGAAGACGCTCAAGGCGCGCGACCTTTGGGAAAAGATCGGTTACGCCGCCTGGGCGTCCGCCGATCCGGGCCTGCACTACAACACGACCATGAACGACTGGCACACCTGCCCGACGGCTGGTCCTATCCGCGCCTCCAATCCGTGCTCGGAATATATGTTCCTCGATGATACGGCCTGCAATCTGGCGTCGATCAACTTGCTCACCTATCGCAACAAGGACGGTTCGTTCGACATTGCAGCTTACGAGCACACGGCGCGCCTGTGGACCATCGTTCTCGAAATCTCGGTAATGATGGCGCAGTTCCCGTCCAAGGAAATCGCCCGCCTCTCCTATGAATACCGCACGCTCGGCCTCGGCTATGCCAATATTGGCGGCCTGCTGATGACTTCCGGCATTCCTTATGACTCCGACGAAGGCCGCGCTATTTGCGGTGCGCTGACGGCGATCATGACCGGCGTGGCCTATGCGACCTCCGCCGAAATGGCGAAGGAACTGGGCACCTTCCCGAGCTACGAGCCGAACGCACAGCACATGCTGCGCGTCATTCGCAACCATCGCCGCGCCGCACATGGTGAAACCCAAGGTTATGAAGGCCTCGCCGTCAACCCGGTCGCGCTGATTGCCGAAGATTGCCCGGATCAGGATATGATCGTCCATGCTCGTGCGGCCTGGGACAAGGCGCTGGAACTGGGCGAAAAGCATGGCTATCGCAATGCACAGGCAACCGTTATTGCGCCGACCGGCACAATCGGCCTCGTCATGGATTGCGACACAACCGGCATCGAACCGGACTTCGCTCTGGTGAAGTTCAAGAAGCTTGCCGGTGGCGGCTACTTCAAGATCATCAACCGCGCCGTGCCGGAAGCACTCCGCACGCTCGGCTACTCGGAAAGCCAGATTGCCGAAATCGAAGCCTATGCTGTCGGCCACGGCAACATCAATCAGGCGCCTGGCATCAATCCCTCTTCCCTGAAGTCCAAGGGCTTCACCGATGAGAAGATCGAAGCCCTGAATGCGGCTCTCAAGAGTGCGTTCGACATCAAGTTCGCTTTCAACAAGTGGACGCTGGGCGAAGATTTCTGCAAGGATGTGCTGAAGCTCACGGACGAGCAGCTCAATGATTTCTCGTTCGAAATGCTGCCTGCGCTTGGCTTTACCCGCAAGGAAATCGAAGCTGCCAACATTCATGTTTGCGGCGCGATGACCCTCGAAGGCGCTCCCTTCCTGAAGGAAGAACACTACGCCGTGTTCGATTGCGCCAATCCATGCGGCAAGATCGGCAAGCGTTATCTCTCGGTGGATAGCCACATCCGTATGATGGCTGCCGCGCAGCCGTTCATTTCGGGCGCGATCTCCAAGACGATCAATATGCCGAACGATGCAACCGTCGAAGACTGCAAAGACGCATACATGCTTTCATGGAAGCTGGCGCTCAAGGCCAACGCGCTTTATCGTGATGGCTCCAAGCTCTCCCAGCCGCTCAACGCCTCGCTGATCGCGGACGATGAGGATGAAGACGACGCAATCGAGGCATTGATTGAAGCACCGGCAGCCGCTCGTGCCGTTCAGGTTACCGAACGCATCGTCGAGAAGGTTGTCGAGAAGATCGTCCACGAACGCGAAAAGCTGCCGAACCGTCGTCAGGGTTATACCCAGAAGGCAGTCGTCGGCGGACACAAGGTCTATCTGCGCACTGGCGAATTCGGCGACGGACGTCTCGGCGAGATCTTCATCGACATGCACAAGGAAGGCGCCGCCTTCCGCGCAATGATGAACAACTTCGCCATCGCCGTTTCCCTCGGCCTGCAGTATGGCGTGCCGCTTGAAGAATATGTGGAGGCTTTCACTTTCACGAAATTCGAACCAGCCGGCATGGTTATCGGCAACGATGCCATCAAGACCGCGACGTCGATCATCGATTATGTCTTCCGTGAACTGGCTGTGTCCTATCTCGGTCGCAATGACCTCGCCCATGTCGATACGAGCGATTTCGGCAATACGGCGTTGGGCAAAGGCATCAAGGAAGGCAAGACCAATCTGGTTTCCACCGGTTGGACGCGTGGATATAAGCCCACGCTCGTGACGAATTCGAACAACGAAGCCAAGGGATCGACGAGTTCTGCGCCGCAGGCCTCCAACGTCACCACCTTGAAGTCGACCACTCCGGCGGGTAATCGCCCGGCAACAATCGGCTTGGTCACGGATGGCGCAACGGCTTTCAAACGCGAATTCGAGGAACAGCCTGCACCGGCGCAACAGCAGGACAGCACATCGGCAACGGAGCTGTTCTCTGACAAGGCCGCCGCAGATGCTGCCTCGGCCCGTGCGGAAAGCGCAAATGCCGCCAAGAAGCTGGAAGCTGATCGCCGCATCAAATCGATGATGCAGGGCTATACGGGCGACAGCTGCACCGAGTGCCAGAACTTCACCATGGTTCGCAACGGCACCTGCCTGAAGTGCGACACTTGCGGCGCAACGAGCGGCTGCAGCTAAAGGTCGTCGGTAAAAACAGTAATACTGAAAGCCCGCCTCGCGCGGGCTTTTGTTTGTCGAATGGTAGCGGGGATAGATATTCCGCCGTAGGCAGAGCTGTAACTCTTGGCAGATTGCAATGAATTTTGGAACGAAGGAGCAATTTCAGCGTTTGGATTGAATAACCGGAACGTATAAAGGAGATAGTTATGTTCAGAACTACACTTCTGACGACGACCTGTGCTTTGCTGATCGGCGGATCGGCTTTCGCCCAAACAGCAACTCCCTCGCCTGCTCCGGCAGAAGCGCCCGCAACCACGCAAGACATGCCGGTTTCATCCAAGGACATGTTCGGCAAGCCCATAACGGGCGAAGCGGGCAAGGTCGGCTTTGTGGAACCGAAAGAAGGGCAGTTGCTTGTTTCGTCCTTCATCGGGCGAAGCGTTTATGAAAGCGATGCGCCTGACGCACAGTCAGTGGGCAAACTGAATGACCTGATCGCCAGCCCCGATGGTCAGATCGAAGCGGCCATTATCGGTGTCGGCGGTTTCCTCGGTGTTGGTGAAAAGGACGTCGCGGTCAGCCCTGACCAACTTCAGCTTGCTACGCGCAGTGACGGAAAAACGTGGCTGGTCATCAAGGCCAACAAGCAGCAGCTGAATGACGCACCGGCCTTCGACCGTTCAAAATTCTTTGCTGATGGTGTCGCGGATCCATCTGCGGCAACGGAGACCAACGCGCCAGCGACTGACACTCCCGCAAGCGGGACCGCGCCTGCGCCAGCCTCCCCGGCACCCGCTCAGTAGAGCTGGCAAATTCCGTCACGGAAAATGGAACAGAAAATTACCCCGGCGACCCAGCCGGGGTTTTCATAGGCAAAACACGCCCCACGGTTGAATTCAGCGCTCAACCACGCTACGCACAATAAAACTCCGTATCGAAAACAGGTCCCGGAAAAGAATATTGTCGGAATTCTTGCTCGCTCATCCTTGGGCCGAGACGCTTGCTGCGCTCGGCGGATTATTCCTTTCGGCATTCATCGCGAATTTTCTCATCAAGGCCATCTTGCTGAAGCTGCTCGATCGGATTGTCGAGAAGACATCTTTCGGACAGGACGAAGAGCTTAAGAGGCACGGGGTCATCAGCCGCCTTGCCAATATCGTTCCTGCCTTGATTATTTCATCCGGGATCATGGCCGTGCCGGGTCTGCCTGAGGGCGTGATCACCGTCATTCGGAATGTGGCCATAGCCTTCATCATTCTGACGCTGGCATTGGCAGTTAATTCGGCCTTTGGGCTTGTCGATACGCTCTATCACCGTCGTCCAGAGGCGAGATTCCGCCCTATGAAGGGCTATATCCAGGTCGCCAAGCTGGCGGTCTATATCATCGCGACGGTTCTCATCATTGCCACCTTGCTGGACAAATCGCCGGTTATCCTGCTTTCCGGTGTCGGTGCCATGGCGGCAGTGCTGATCCTCGTCTTTCAGGATACGCTGCTTTCCCTCGTCGCCAGTATGCAGATCGCTTCCTCCAACATGGTGCGTGTCGGCGACTGGATCGAGATGAAGAACCTCGACGCCAATGGCGATGTCACGGAGATCGCGCTCTATACGGTCAAGGTGCAGAATTTCGACAAGACGATCACCACAATCCCCATCCGCAAGCTCATCACGGAGCCGATGAAGAACTATCGCGGCATGCAGGAATCTGGTGGGCGGCGGATCAAGCGTGCTCTTTACATCGATCAGAACACCATTCGATTTCTATCGGAAGAAGAGCGCGCCAGACTGGGCACAGTCGATTGGCTGGCGGAATATCTGCCTAAGAAAGCCAAGGAAATCGCCGAATGGAACCAGAAGCTGGGCGACCGCGCCAACAATCCGGTCAACCGGCGTCAGTTCACCAATATAGGCACGTTTCGGGCCTATGTAGAAAATTATCTTCGCAACCATCCCGGCGTGCACAAGGGTATGACGCTGCTGGTGCGCCAGATGGACCCTACGCCCGAAGGTTTGCCGCTGGAGATCTATTGTTTCGCCAACACAACGGTCTGGGCATCATTCGAACAGATCCAGTCCGACATTTTCGATCACCTCTATGCGGTACTGCCAGAATTCGGCCTGAGCGCTTTCCAAAATCCGAGCGGCAACGATTTTCGCAAACTGACGTTCAACGCTCCCTGCGGAGAGCCTCAATGATTTTGGCGTTCAGCAATTGAACGTTATAGCCAGTGCGGGACGGTGTCAGGCCAAGGCGAACCACGGCAAGATGCATTGACGGAACGACCATGACACTTTGCCCGTCATGTCCCGACATCCAGAAAGCATCTTCGGGAATACCGTCTTCACCTGCTTTCACGCCGCCCAGTTGAAGCCAGACCTGCGCAGAACCGTAACGCCCCTGCGACTCCGGCGAGGGCTTGCGCATGAACGAAACATAGTCCGCAGGCAGTACCGGTCTTCCGTAAAGCTTTCCGCCATCTGCGAGAAATGCACCCAGACGTGCCCATTCGCGCGCCGTCGCGTACATATAAGAGGAGCCGACAAAGACGCCCGAAGCGTCAGCCTCCAGAATGGTGCTGCGCATGCCAAGCGGGCCGAAAAGCGCAAGTCGAGGATAGGCCAGCGCCTCTTCGCGGCTGTTGAAACTATCCATGAACAGCTCTGATAGAATATTCGCCGTTCCACTGGAATAGTTGAACTTCGTGCCGGGTGCTTCCTCCAGCGGCAACGAAGCGGCAAATCGGGTCATGTCCGGTTCGAGAAAAAGCATACGCGTGACATCCGCCACGGTGCCGTAATCCTCATCGAAGCTCAGGCCGCTGTTCATCGCCAAAAGGTTTGCCAGGGAAATCTTCGACCGGCCGTCATTCTTCCATTCAGGCAAAAGGTCCGTACGTTCCGTCGCCATGCGTCCCTCTGCGATGCGCATGCCGATCAGCGTTGCCATGACGGATTTGGTCATCGACCATCCCAGCAAGGGCGTATCAGCATTAAAGCCCGGACCATAATTCTCCGCGATCAGTTTGCCGTCGCGGATAACGGCAATCGCCCGCATGCCGGGGCCAGCCAGGGCATCGTTTTCGATTACGGCCTGTATCGCCGGGTCGCTCTCGATTTGGATGGGCTCTGCCGGCACTTGCGGCCCCGTCGGTAATTCAAGCCGCAAATCACTTTGGTGGATATTCGCGCATCCAAGCGCCGGGCGGTAGGTTGCGGTACTTGGCGCGAAAAAGCCGAAAATGCGCACTGTTACGCTGCCGCGATCCTTGTCGACGGATGCATTGAGAAACCGGAGCAACGGATTCCCCGGTGCCTGAACATCGTCTGCAAGAACACTGGCAGCATCACGTCCTGCTATGAAGACATTTGAACAGACGATCTTGGCGGCGTAGCCCGTGCCGACACGCAAAAGTTCAGGCGGTTTGTCAGCCAGCCACACGATTGCTCCAAGCAGGGTGGCAAGCAGAAGCCCCCCTGCAAACTTCAGAATTCGCCGCATGCTGCCCCTCGCAAAATTGGTTGCATCAGATCATATCAGTCCAAGGTGGCTTGCCAACTCCCGCGCTGCCGCGCCACCTGCCCTGTTTGCACCGATGGTCGAAGCTGACGGACCGTATCCAACGAGATGAATGCGGGCATCGGCAGCCACCTGTGTCGCCAGACGCCCGGTCATGAGAATGCCGCCTTCGGAGTTGCGCAACTGCAGCGGGGCAAGATGATCGAGCGAACTGCGAAATCCGGTGCACCACAAGATCACGTCGAAAGATTGTTCACTTCCGTCGTCCCAACGAACCCCGGTTTCCGTAATCTCCTTGAACATTGGCAGCCGGTTGAGCACACCGCGAGCCCGCGCTGCTTCAATGGCCGGAGTCAGCGGCAAGCCGGTCACAGAAACGACCGATCCCGGCGGCAAGCCTCGGCGCACACGCTCCTCGACCAGGGCCACCGCAGCGCGCCCCAGTTCAGGCGTAAATGGTCCTTCCCTGAATGCAGGCTCCTTCCGCGTCACCCATACGGTTTCCGTCACGCGCGATATTTCGTCCAGAAGCTGCACGGCCGAGATGCCAGCGCCGACCACCAGAACACGTTTACCTCTGAACTCCCCCGCTGTCTGATAATCATGAGTGTGTAGCTGCTGGCCTCTGAACAGTTCCGCACCCGGATAAGGCGGAACATAGGGCCTCTCCCATGTGCCGGTCGCGTTGATTACCCCGCGAGCCGAGTAATTGCCCTGATCGGTCTCCACCCGAATCCGCTCGCCACGATCACAGACAACTCTTACGGTTACGGGACGATGCACGGGAAGATCGAACTTTTCTTCATAAGCCCGATAATATTGCGGGACGGCCACCGACGCGCGCACTTCGCCATTCTCCGTTTCGACGATATCTTCAAACTTCATGCCAGGCAGATCGTGAATGGCGTTTGCAGTCTTGAGCGTCAGCGAAGGCCATCGAAATTGCCAGGCCCCGCCCGCCCCTGGAGCCTTGTCGAGAACCACGAATTGCCGTTCTCCGGCAAGACCGAGCCTGTTCAGGTGATAGGCTGAAGAAAGCCCTGCCTGCCCGGCGCCAATGACTACGATGTCGACCTTTCGGGCAACTTTGACATGAGTATTTTCGGCTGCTGGTTCATCGGCGGGCTGCATATCTGACATGGTGCGCTACAAGTTCCAAAACACGGGTCTGACTTCGTAGATAGGGATTGGACAGACGAGCTGGAAGTCCAGTTAACTCATCATTGCAGGGGCGCGCAGCCGCTTGTTGAGCCCTTCCCAGACACTCACGACCAGCATGATTACCGTCGTCAGGATTCCCATCTGTAAGAGATTGGCCGCGTAACCTATGGGAATGGCTATCAGCAGGGCCAGCACGCCAAAAATGTGCGACGCCGGGATCAGGCCATAGACAACTTTTTTGTAGATCGCGCTGCCCATCAGATAGATTGCCGGTCCAGCGACAAGAATAAGAACATAGGCAGTTTTCAGCGGATCATGTGGATGTTCCATCACCAGATCGTTTCCCACTGCCGTCGCAATAATGCCGGCGACCAGTATTGCATGGACATAATGGAAATATGCGCCAATCCGCCCTGAGTCTGGGGAGTGAGTGATCGTTTCTGTCGCGTCCTTGCTCGAAGTTCCGAAATATAGCCACCACATCGCGAGTGTGCCGCCGAAGGTTGCAAGCACAGCGGATATCAAGGCGACATTCCAGACATCGGCATTGGACAGCGATGCACCGGTAGCGAGCAGTGTTTCGCCAAGCGCGACGATCACGAACAATTGGCAACGTTCCGCCAGATGCCCTCCCTCGATGGTCCAGTCCCTCGTATGGGAACGCCCGAGGCCCGGCAATGCAAAGCCGAACATCGGCGATAGATATTCGCAAAGCACGGCGATCAGCCAGAAAGCCATGCGGATTTCATGTTCAACAAAACAACCGGCGATCCAGAAGACGGCTGCAATGGTGAGCCAGCCGAGCATTCGCCGGTAATTGGCGGCAAGCGGATGCTTCTGCCCAAGGACAAAAACGATATAGCCGGTCCGGCCGAGCTGCATGGCCACATAAGCCAGCGCGAATATCCAGCCTTTCTTTGCAAATGCGCCTGGGATAGAAGAAGCCATCACCAGACCGAGCAGCATGATACAAAACAGAAGGCTGCGTATCTGCGGCGTCTCCGGGTTGAACCAGTTTGTCACCCAGCACGTATATTGCCAGCCGAGCCACACGGCGAACCAAAGGATAAGCGTTTCCGCCACGCCGGTTAATGTCAGATTGTGCAAAAGCTCATGGCTGAGTTGCGTAACCGCGAAAACATAGACCAGATCGAAGAACAGTTCCTCGAATGTTACCCGGGCATGGTGCCCGTCTCTTTCTCTCAGAAGCGGATGTGCGGCGGTGGCAGAAGCTGTATTCATGCGAATGTACCTTCCCCTCAGACGGCAAACATTCAATCCAACTCCACCAGCTTAACCTGTAGTGAGCACATCGCATATCCGCCTATGCTGATTTCCACTTGAAGAAGCCAGTCTCGCGTCATCTCGCGTCAAGCGCGTTGCCAGCCTTGATCCATGCGTCGATTCCATCGGCCGCCGCACGGCCCATCGCGAAACAGGCAGTCAGAAGATAACCGCCAGTGGGCGCCTCCCAATCGATCATTTCTCCGGCAACGAAAACGCCGGGAAGCTTCGGCAGCATGTAGTGCCCATCGATTTCATGCCACCGAATGCCGCCAGCCGACGAAATCGCTTCCTCAAGCGGGCGCGGACGAATAAGCGGAATGGAGAGCGCCTTGATGGTGGAGGCCAGCGCTTTCGGGCTTCTGTCACGCGTAAACTCGGTCACGAGCGCGGCTTTTACGCCTGTAAGCCCCGCTGCCTTGCGCAACAGGTTTCCAAAACTCAGCTTTGCATCCTGCCGGGCAATATCGCTTTCCAAGCGCTCGACAGTTCGTCCCGGCGCAAGATCGAGGGTCAGGAACGTCTGCGCGTTTTCCTCCAAGCTGTCGCGCAGGGCTGCGGAATGCGCGTAGATGAGGCTCCCCTCGACACCGCCCCGGGTAATGACGAACTCGCCTTGTGTCGTGCCTGCATCAGACGTGACTGTGACAGACTTTACCGGTTCACCGGCGAAACGTTGGGCAAAGAAATCGCTCCACACGACATCAAAACCGCAATTGGCGGAGCGAAACGGCGCCATGTCGATTGCCTTGCGTCGAAATTCGTCGATCCAAGCCCCGTTCGAACCGAGTTTCGGCCAGCTTCCGCCGCCAAAGGCAAAGAGCGCAGCGTTGCATGTGATGACTTCAACGCCATCCGGCTTTTCAATTCGCAGGCCCTTGCCCTCGAAACCAAGCCAACGATGCCGGGTAAGAATACGAACGCCCTGATTTTCGAGACGTTTTACCCAGGCGCGTAAAAGCGGCGATGCCTTCATCGCTTTGGGAAAAACACGGCCAGAAGAGCCGACGAACGTGTCGGCCCCCAATTCATCGGCCCACTTGCGCAACTGGATGGGACCAAAGGCCGTCAAGGCTGGCAAGAAAAGCTCGCTGCTTGAGCCGAACCGTTTGGCGAAAGCTGTAAAATCTTCTGAATGCGTGATGTTCAGGCCGGATTTTCCGGCAAGCAGAAACTTGCGGCCAACCGTCGGCATCTGCTCGTAAACCGTCACCCGGTGGCCCAGAGCGGATAGTCTTTCGGCGGCCATCAAACCCGATGGCCCGCCCCCGATAATGGCGATATTGCCCTTCATGTTCAAAGCCAACGAAGCATTAGTCCTGCTTCTCCAGCATTTCCTTAACTGTCGTTGCCAATTGCTTGAGCGAGAACGGCTTTGGCAAGAATCCGAACTTGGCGTCCGCGGGAAGATTACGTGCAAAGGCGTCCTCAGCGTAACCCGATACAAAGATGAACTTTATATCCGGATGCGTCTTGCGCAGTTCACGCAGCAATGTCGGGCCGTCCATTTCGGGCATGACCACGTCCGATACGACAATATCCACCTCGCCGCCCAGCTCTTCCATCACTTCAAGCGCTTCGACGCCGGACGCCGCTTCATGCACCGTGTAGCCGCGCGACTGGAGTGCACGCACCCCGCCCATGCGGACTGCATCCTCGTCTTCCACCAGAAGAACCGTCGCGGAACCTGAAAGATCGGTGGCTTTCTCCACCTTCTTTTCCTTCACGACGACAGGCGCGTCATCTGCGCGTTTTTCCTCAATGTGACGCGGCAGGAATATCTTGAACGTCGTGCCTTTTCCGACTTCGGAATCACAATAGATGAAGCCACCGGTCTGCTTGATGATGCCATAGACCATCGACAAGCCAAGGCCGGTGCCCTTGCCCACTTCCTTCGTGGTAAAGAACGGCTCAAAAATCTTTTCAAGCACGTCTGCGGGTATGCCTGTTCCTGTGTCTTCAACTTCGAAGACTACATAATCCGCCTCCGGCAGATCGCGATAATGAAGCTTCGCGGCTTCCTGCATCGGCACATTGCGGGTGCGCAGCGTAATTTCACCGCCTTCCGGCATGGCATCGCGCGCATTCACCGCCAGATTGACCGCAACCTGTTCGAACTGCCCGAGATCGGCCTTGACCGACCATAGATCGCGACCATGATCGATTTTCAGCTCGATGTCCTTGCCAACCAGACGTGCCAGAAGCATGCGCAAGTCCGCCAGAACGTCCGTCAGGTCGAGCACTTCCGGACGCAGCGTCTGACGGCGGGAGAATGCGAGCAACTGGCGCACAAGCGAGGCGGCCCGATTGGCGTTCTGCTTGATGTTCATGATGTCTGGGAAAGACGGATCGGATGCGCGGTGATTGGTCAGCAGCAAATCCGACGACATGATGATGGCAGTAAGCACATTATTGAAGTCATGCGCGATGCCGCCTGCAAGCTGGCCAACGGCCTGCATCTTCTGGCTCTGCGCCATCTGGTTTTCGAGGGCCTTCTGCTCCGTCGTCTCAACCGCAGAGATAATCGCAGCTTCTTCGGCGCGCTCGCCACCCAGGTCGGTTACGGGGCTCATGTAGAAGCGGATATGCCGCTCTTCATTGCCCGGCAACACCGTATCGACGGGCGAAATGCTCGCCTGTCCTGCAAAAGCAGCGGTAAGCGCCCTGTTGAAAGTCTCGCGGTCGCGCTCATGCACGACGATCTCGAGCTTCGCATTTCCGTCAATCGCATCGCGATCAACGACAGGCGCGAAAATATCGAGGAAACGCGCATTGGTGCGCAATATATGTCCGGCGGAATCAACGGCAGCGATAGCCATCGGAGCCGAATTGAAGAAGCGCGTGAAACGCACTTCGGCGGAGCGCAGCGCCATTGACGAATCTTCGCCCTCCGCACGATCAAGAACAATGGTGCGGCTCGTGCCGCGCGTTCCGTCACGCGCGGCCTGAACACGATGATAGAACCGGACGGCAAGGCTCTGCCCGTTGCGCTTGATGAGATCCAGATCAATGACGGTATTGCGGCTTGTGCCCGGCTCTGCCTTCACTGCCTTGATGAGCGCCATTCCGCTGCCGGCCACAATATCGTTGAGCGTCAACGATCCCGGCGTGAATTGGGTCAGGTCGACGCCGAGCCATTCGGCGAGGGTCGCATTGAGATAGATAATCCGGCCCGAAGGATCAGCCGAAAAGAAGCCAGCCGGCGCATGATCGAGATGATTGATCGCCTCCTGCAGTTCCTGAAAGAAGCGCTCCTGCTCGGCACGCTCGTCGGAAATATCGGCAATCTGCCACGCGACGAGCGGACTTTTGAATTCCTGCCCTGCCTCGATTGGACGCGCCTTGATGCGATACCAGACCGGTGCCAGTGAACCACGTCCCTCGCGGGAAAGACCGCCCGAAAGACGCACTTCCTCCTGCGCCGACAGGCCATCACGCACGGCATTCGTCAGACGGTAAATTGCGTCCGATGCAGCCGGTTCCGCCGTCAGCACATTGTCGAGGGAGCGGACGCCTTCGGCATTCGCCACGCCAGTCATCATGGCATAAGCCTGGTTGGCATAAACGATCTGGCCGCGCGCGTCAGAAATGACTGTCCCTTCCGGCTGCGAATCCATGAAGGAATGCGCGAGGTCCTGCTCGCCGTTCTTCTGGCTGAATTGAATGAGGCCTGTCGCTGCGCCGAAAAGATAGAATACGCCGACCATTGACAGAATGCCCATGAGAACGAGGGCAAATCCATCTCCCAACTGGTCGCGAAACACAAAATAGGCGATGGCTGCAACCGTCAGCAATATGCCTACGATCAGGAGGCGAAGGGCACCACTGCGATTGCGCTTGGGCATGACGAGCGGTTTCGGGTAGGCATTGTCCGTCTGTCGCGACATCAAGCCAGCTGCCCTTTCATGTTGCGTGGCTGAACATCAACGGGCATCAAAGTGCCGTGCATCTTCTTGATCAGCCAAGACGTCATTTCAATCATCTGCATATCCGATTTTCTCGAATGCACTTTTCCGCGCGGTTCAGCTATCACGTGGGACCGCGCAGCCGATATGTCAGGGTATACCCGATTCGCAGAATGCTTTATTCGGCGAGCAGTACAAGCATTGCTGCACTGAAACGGTGCAAATTGGACTTTTTTGCACTGTTTTGCCTGGGGATCATATATTTCTCGCATTCCCAAGAAACATTCCCAAGGCCTAGAAATTCATCTACTGTATGAACAACACGATGATGTGGAGTGTCGGGGGAAGCGCAGTCTCCATTCATCGTAGGTTTTCGTTTATTGTATAAGAGGGTATCCGCATGAAGGAATGGCTCAGCGGCATCGTTGGAGAGAGCGCGGCTAATATTGTCGGCTTCATCCTAATATTTGCGATCATTCTTTGCGGAATTTTCGTTGTTCTCAGTATTATCCGCCGTTTCAGCGGCGGTACTTACGTATCCAACGGACGTACGCGGCAACCGCGGCTCTCCGTGATGGATGCGGCGGCAGTCGACAGCAGGCGCAAGCTGGTCCTTATTCGCCGTGACGATGTGGAGCATCTGTTGCTCATCGGCGGCCCCACAGACGTTGTGGTGGAGCAGAATATCGTCATGGAATCGCGGGCCCATGCGCGGGTGCAGCCTTCTCGGATAGAACCGGAGCACATCGAACGCTTCAAGCAGCACGAAGTGCTGACCAATGAAAAGACCCCTGCTCTGTCGCTGCAGACCCCTCCGGCGAACGAGAAGGACGAAGCGATCCAGATCAGTTCCGCAATCGAAACACCGGCTTACCGCAAACCCGAGCCAGCACGAGATGAACCGGCCCCACAGGCTGCTACGCCGGTTCGTGTTCCGCCCCAGGCTCCGGCTGTGGCGTCCCACTCGTCGCAATCGCCCGTCGAACCGAAACCCGCTCAGCCGGTGCAGGCTCGACCACAACCACGGCCCGCACCGAATTATCCCCCACAACCGCGCACAGTATTGCCGCCCCGCCCCGCGCAGGCACAGCCACAGTCAACACGCGCCCACCCTGCCTATCCATTAAGCCAGGTTTCGCGCGGAGTGGTGAGTTCAACCTCCTCAGGTGGTGTCACCGCTACCGGCGTTGCTGCCGTTACGTCGGTCGCCTCGGCAAATCTCGGCAGTATCGTTCCTGAGCGTGAAACAGCGGTCGCGGACAAATCTCCATCGCTCGACGTAACGGGTCCCACGGTATCCACAACGGCAGCGCCGGCATTCTCCACGCCTTCCGAACCGAAGCGCATCGAACCTGAGATCCCGATTGCAGCGTCAAAGCCGGCGGTATCCGGGCCAGTTTCACCTGAACCGCCCGGTGATGACCTGGCGGACCTCGGCAATGCATTGCAGGACGCCATCACCGCAGACATCAATTCGCAGAGCTCTACCAGCGAGGAGAGCAAGGAAGCGGCCCCATTCGATACCGAGTTCTTCGAGAATGAGCTTCTGAGTTCGCTTGATATTTCGGCAACCGACGATGGGCTCGAAGACAAGACAAAGGACGATATCGAGGACGAAATGGAAAAGCTCCTCGGTGAATTGACCAAGGATGGAATCCGCCGGGATTGATTTCCCGCCGAAGTCATATCGATAAAAGAAAATAGGCTGCGGAAACCGCAGCCTATAATTTTCAAACCGTCTCGGACCTAGAGCATATTGCGATCAGATTGAATTAGGTCGACGCTCTGTTTCACACGTTCCGGAAGGCGCAGTTAGTCGTCGCGATAGACTTTTTCTCGACGCTCATGACGCTCCTGTGCTTCGATTGAAAGCGTAGCGATCGGACGCGCATCAAGCCGCTTCAAGCTGATAGGCTCTCCCGTCTCTTCGCAGAAACCGTATGTTCCTTCATCAATGCGGCTCAGGGCCGCGTCGATTTTTGAGATCAGTTTGCGCTGTCTGTCGCGAGCTCGCAGCTCGATTGCCCGATCCGTTTCGGAGGATGCCCTGTCCGCCAGGTCGGGATGGTTGGCATTTTCCTGCTGCAGCGCCTCAAGCGTTTCGCGCGCTTCACGCAGAATATCATTCTTCCATGCGATCAGTTTCGCACGGAAATAAGACTTCTGCCGCTCGTTCATGAACGGCTCGTCTTCAGTGGGCCTATAGTCAAGGTCAATCAATTCACTCATTCTGAATTACCCCACATCTAGGAGACGCGAGCGGTTATATAGTTCCATAGCAACAAGGACACAACATCAAACAAGCGTACTTCACTACTTTTTAGTGCATCAATTTTGTATGATTATGCGTAAAAATGATGCAACATAGAGCTGAACGCAAAAATTTGCTCTTGCCACTTTCAGAATAACTTCAATCAATTGCGGAAAACATCGGTATATTTTCAGTCGAAACCACTCTCCCTCGGGAGAAGTTCATGAAGCTCAATAATTAGCCAAATGCCACCTGTAAATAATGCTGACAGCCATCAAAAAATCGGGAGAATAGGCAACCGGAGCGTTCATTCGCTCTCGGATTATGGCGAAAAATGCAGGAGAAACACAGCTTGGAACGTTACAGATGAGTCGCTTGCTTCTTCTAAGACACGCGAAAGCCGTGTGGGCCAGACCGGGAATGAAGGACTTCGATCGCCCTCTTGATCAGGAAGGCAAAGCCGCACTCGACCGGCTCGCAAGGGCTATGAAGTCAACCGGGCTTTATCCCGATCGGGTGGTTCTTTCCGGTTCGTGCAGAACCCGAGAAACTGCGTTCGGCATTGTTGAACGTCTGGGTATCGAGGTCGAAACAATCGTAGACGATACGATCTACAGCGGTGGCGCGGCTGACTACATGGAAGCCATACGCACACTTGGGGATGCGGCGACGCTGATGCTTGTAGGACATAACCCCAGTATCGAAGACCTGGCACTCGCCTTGTGTAGCGATGGCAACAAAGATAGCCTTCTGAAACTGCGCGCTGGCTTTCCTACTGCCGCACTGGCCAATATCACGTTTCCCGCCTCCCTCACCGATCTTGAGCGTGGCGCCGGTTATCTGGAAAGCTTCATACTGCCCCAGTAGATTTTCCCCGAAGCAACCGGCATTCCTTGCCAAGGCCGCTGGGGCCACCCTATCTATACCGCTGACAGATCAGTGAATTGGGCGAGGATTAATTGGCTAAGCTGACAAGTATTGGCGACGAAGCGAAGATCGCACTGGATACGTTGGCAGATCGTGCGACCGGGATTTTGTCTCCATCATTGCGGCTCGGCGTGACGGGTCTGTCGCGCGCCGGAAAGACGGTCTTCATCACGGCTCTCGTTCACAACATGCTGCACGGTGGCAGGCTTCCGATGTTCGAAGCCTATAAATCAGGCCGCATTTCACGAGCCCTGCTCGAACCGCAACCGGACGATGCTGTCCCCCGCTTTCAATATGAAGAACATCTGTCGGCATTGATCGATGAGCGTATCTGGCCGGACTCCACCCGCGCCATCTCCCAACTGCGCCTCACGATCGAATATGAATCCGCTTCCGCCTGGGGACGTTGGCTGTCACCGGGCAAGCTGTCGGTTGATATTGTCGATTACCCGGGCGAATGGCTGCTCGATTTGCCTCTGCTTGGCAAATCTTATGCGGAATTCAGTGCGGACTCCTTTGCTCTGGCCCACGAGCCAACACACAAGGATCTGGCCCAGGAGTGGATTAGTGAAGCCGCTCTCGTTGACCCTACTGAAAAAGCAGACGAACTGACGGCACAGCGCCTCGCCAGAAGTTTCACGGCTTATTTGCGTGCTGGCAAAGCCGATGAACGCGCATTATCCACCCTGCCGCCGGGACGGTTCCTGATGCCGGGAGACCTTGAGGGCTCGCCCGCGCTGACATTCGCGCCACTTCCAAACCTGAAACCGGACGATCTGAGGGCCGGCTCGCTGGGCGCAATGATGGAACGGCGTTACGAAGCCTATAAAACCTACGTCATCAAGCCATTCTTCCGCGAGCATATTGCGCGGCTCGATCGGCAGATCGTGCTTATCGATGCCATGCAGGCGATGAACGCAGGCGGCGCCGTCGTCGCCGATCTGGAACGCGCGCTCACCGATATTTTGTCGTGTTTCCGGCCGGGGCGCGCCAATCTGCTGACGGGTCTGATCCAGCGCCGGATCGGGCGTATCCTTGTTGCGGCAACGAAGGCCGATCATCTGCACCATGAAAGTCATGACCGCCTGCAAGCCATCGTGCGGCGTCTGGTCGAGCGAGCTATCGAACGCGCTGACTTTTCGGGCGCGGATATTGATGTCCTCGCAATGGCTGCGGTCCGCGCGACCAGCGAGGCAACCGTGACACAGGGCAAGGAAACTCTCCCGGTCATCGTGGGCACCCCGTTGAAGGGCGAGAAGATCGACGGGGAAGTGTTCGATGGTGAAACCGAAACAGCCATATTTCCCGGAGACTTACCGAAGAATCCCAATGCGATCTTTGAAAAGTCTTTTGCGCAGGATGATCCGGCCATCCGTTTCGTCCGTTTTCGCCCTCCGCGGCTTGAGCATACCGCCGAAGGACTGACACTTTCACTGCCTCATATAAGGCTGGATCGCGCCTTGCAGTTTCTGATTGGGGATCGTCTCGCATGACTGAGAAGACACCACGTAGACCGGCTTCATTCACGGTAAATCAGCCCACAATCCATCCCGAGACGGTGGATGAAGCGCCCCGCCGTCCCCGCGCGGTCCGTGACCTGGATGCGGTTATCGCGCAACCGGATGTTTTCGCCTTGAGCGACGACGAGGCAGCCGAGTTGGAGATCCTCGACCCATCCTATGAAGCGCCCGAACGCAAGGGCTGGTCCCTCAGCAAAATACTGTTCGGCGCGCTCGGCTTACTTGTTTCCTTCGCCGTCGGCATCTGGATTGAAGACCTTATTCGAGCACTGTTTTCGCGCGCTGACTGGTTGGGCTGGACCGCCTTGGGCGTCGCTATAATTGCGCTTGCCGCCTTTATTGCCATCGTCGTTCGCGAACTGGCAGCACTCCGCCGCCTCGCTTCAGTGCAGCATCTTCGCAAGGACGCGGCAGATGCAGCTGAGCGTGACGATATGGCGGCGGCCAGAAAAGCCGTGGACGCGCTGCGCTCGATTGCGGCAGGCTTGCCTGAAACTGCGCGCGGACGACAGCTTCTGGACGGCCTCACGGACGATATCATTGACGGGCGAAATCTGATCCAGCTTGCCGAAACGGAAATTCTCCGCCCCCTCGACCGAGAGGCGCGCGCACTCATTCTGAATGCATCCAAACGCGTTTCGATTGTCACTGCGATCAGCCCGCGGGCGCTGGTCGATATCGGATATGTAATTTTTGAATCCGCCCGGCTGATCCGCAGGCTTTCACAACTCTACGGCGGTCGGCCCGGGACATTGGGTTTCCTTAAACTTGCCCGCCGGGTCATCGCTCATCTGGCCGTGACGGGCACGCTCGCCATGGGAGACAGTGTGATCCAACAGCTTGTCGGCCATGGTCTTGCCTCCCGCCTGTCGGCCAAACTGGGCGAAGGCGTGGTCAACGGGCTGATGACGGCACGCATCGGAATTGCAGCTATGGATGTGGTGCGTCCATTCCCGTTCAATGCCGAAAAACGGCCCGGTATCGGCGACTTTATTGGCGATCTTGCAAGGATCAGCGGTGAACGCACCGATAAGAAGCCTTCTGGAAAATAGCAGTTTATTTCCGAAGCATTAACCATTCCCGCCGATTATGGCAGATAGAAATCTGCGCCAGAATCGAGCGATCCGGTGTATCGGCACACTCCCCTTCAATCCGTGCCCTTCCCCTTCAATCGGCTTTTGGCAGCCTCGGAATATCCGACGGTTTGCGAGGTGCGGCCAGTTTTGGTCGTGACATGCTGAAAAACAACGATTAGGAATGACGTCCAATCAAGGTCGTGAATCCGGGACAGAGCTGAATATGAAGAATTGCATCGCCGCCTGCCTGACGCTGCTGCCCGTGTCATTTTCTGCCGCGCCGGTTCTGGCCGCCGACAAGGACAAACAGTTCTTTCAAACGATCGAAGGCCAATGGTCGGGCCCGGGCGAAATCGTTGCCGGAAAATACAAAGGCACGAAGTTCGTTTGTAATCTCGCTGGATCGACGCCGGATGAAAGCGTTGGAATGACGCTGGATGGCACTTGCCGCGTCGGCGTTTTCTCGCAGCCGATGAAGGCCACCGTTACACGCGTTGGCTCGGCTTATTCCGGGAAGTTCAACGACGGCGCCGAAGGCAAGGGGCTTGACGTTACATCGGGTTCGGTCAGCGGCAACAAGGTCGTCTTCGGCCTTAACCGCAAGCAGCTCAACGGTGCGATGCTCGCGCGCATCTCTGATCCGAACACGATGAACGTGACGGTTTCCGTTCGCGTCGACAAGGAGCTGGTTCCGGTCATCGGCATGAATTTGAAGCGCGTCGATAATATCGCTGTCGGCAGCATCGCCAAGAACTGAGCCGACCCTATTCCCGCCACCAGCCCGCATCTGTGCGGGCTTTTTCTATTCCAGACTGTTCGATCCCGGCATTCCAGTCGGCAATCGTCTTGCCTCCGATTTCGAGAGAAGGCGCGATATCGTTCAGCGGCACGAGCACGAAAGCGCGCTCGTGCATACGTGGATGCGGCAATACCAGAGCGGCGTCAGTCATAATGACAGCCCTGCCCGCTTCATCCTGCATCGCCAGTATATCTATATCGATAATGCGCGGTCCCCATCTCTCCAGCCTGACACGCTTTAAAGAGCGTTCAACATCGAGACAGGTCGCAATCAACTCCAATGGCTGCAACGAAGTTTCGACTTCGGCGCAGGCATTGTGAAACCACGCCTGGTCCGTCTTTCCCCATGGCGGCGTGCGATAAACTGCCGAAACGCCGACGATATTCGTGTCGGCACGTGCGTCCAGCATGCGCAAGGCCTTGCCCATCGAGGCGACGGGATCGTCGATATTTCCGCCGAGCCCCAGCCAGGCGCGGTAAGATTTGCTCGTGTTCACTGCGGGTAGACCACGGTCACTTCAACATGGTCCAGGACACCCGGTACTGGCGCGTTCGGCTTGCGTACGGTGATTTCCGCGCGCTTTACCTGCGGAAACCGGGCGGCGAGCGCTTTTGCAACGTCGAGAGCCAGCGTTTCGATCAGATAGCGCTGGCGCCCCGTGATAATGTCCTGAATGACGGCGAATGCGATACCGTAATGCACAGTGCCGTCAATATCGTCGTTTTCCAGCGCGTTGCCCGGATCGACATCGAGAATGGCATCGACATAAAAACGCTGGCCGAGCTTATGCTCTTCATCGAAAACGCCGTGGTGCGCAAAGAACGCGCAATTCATCATTCGGATCGTATACACGGCTTCACTTTCTGTTTTCGCTGCGTCTTGATTGCAGGATATCATCTGCAACGGCAAGTGCGTCTCTATTAAAAGCGACATTGTGAACACGGAAGATGTCGGCACCTGCCAAACGCAGTGCGACCGACGTTGCCGCAGTTCCTATATCACGGTCAAGTGGATTATCCCTTCCCGTCATACCGCCAATAAAACGTTTGCGCGATGTACCGACCAGTAACGGAAACCCGAGTTTTTGCAATTCATCCGCCCTGCCCAAAAGCGCAACGTCTTCATTCTTGTTCTTGCCGAAGCCGAACCCGGGATCGAGCACGATGCGGGATTCTTCAATACCTGCGTCTTTCGCTATATTCAGCGAGACATTGAGGAACGAGAACTGATCTTCAATGACATCGGCAAGAACGGGGCGATCCCTGCTGGTGTGCATGATGACCAGTCCCGCGCCGCTGTATCTAGCTACATGAGCAATTTCCGGTTCGCGCTGGAGCCCCCAGACGTCATTGACGATATGTGCTCCGGCATTGACCGCGGCCTGCGCCGTTGCAGCGCGGTAAGTATCGATGGAGATGATGCAATCATATCTCCTTGCCAATGCCTCGATGACGGGAACAACGCGTGCGATTTCAGTTTCGGCATCGACGGCGGCGGCTCCGGGACGGGTCGATTCCCCGCCCACATCGATGATTGTCGCTCCATCAGCGAGCATCTGGCCAGCCGCTTCAATGGCCTTTTCCAACTCTTCATGTTGGCCGCCATCGGAAAAAGAGTCAGGCGTGACATTTAGTATGCCCATTATAATGGCCTTGGTCCCCACATGGATGCTTCGTCCATGCGCGAGGTGCCATTCTTTCGTCATAGCGAAATGTTCCTCTGCCATTCTCCGTGCCACTTTTCATTGCGGCGAGGTTGCAACCAACCTCGCCTGAAGTCATTTTGAAGGGCGTTATAGTTCTCTTGACGATTGCATGCCATGCTTGTGGCAGCAAAAAGCGAATTTCCTGCTGGTTTTAGAAAGAGGTGCCAGGACATGAATTTGAGAAAGAAGGTTCTGGCCCTCGGTGCAGTTCTTGCCATGGTAGCTCCCCAGGCCGAAGCCGCGTCGATCTTTCGCGAATTCAGCTATTACACCGTAAGCGGTAAAACGGCGGCGGACCTCGACAAGGCACTTTCCCGCAGCGGCCCCTTCCTCAAGAAGACAGGCCGGCATCACCCCGGTGCCGCTGAAATCCGTTTCGACGCGAAAGTGCGCTATGGTCGTGCACCCGGAAAAGACTGCAAGGTGCAGGATGTTTACGTGAATGTTCACGCAAAGGTCTCCCTGCCCCGTTGGAAGCAGCGTCGCAAGGCTACGCCGGAACTCGCGTTGATCTGGGATACGCTGGTGCAGGATATTCGTCGGCATGAAGAAAGCCACATCGTGATCGCCCGAAGCTTTGCGAGCCGGATGGAACGGGAAATACGTGGTCTGCGCAGCCGCCCGGATTGCGTGGTGCTGCGCGCGGACATAGACAAGGTAACAGCCCGCCTCATGGAAGCACATGACAAGGAGCAGCAGCGGTTCGACCGGGTTGAGACAATCAATTTCGAAGATCGTTTCGCGCGCTTGCTGACCTATCGCATGGAGCGCGCCCAGCAGGCTTCCAAATAGCGAACCGAAGCTAGGCCAATTCCCGTCGTACGGCCTGCGTCATCAAAGCGGCTTCGTGAAACCCCGACAGGATCAGTTTCAGTTTGCCCGGATAATGACAGGCATCCCCGATGGCATAGACCTTTGGACTCGAAGTTCTGAAGGTCTCTGAACTTACAGCCAGCATGTTACCCGTTTTCAACAGCGAAAGCTTTGCAAGCGGGTCAGGACGGATAACCTGCTCATTACTGGTAAACGCGCCGAGACCGGAGGCAATCACCGCAGCGCGGGCGTGGAACTTTTCACCATCGCAAGTGCTGATGGTCACCCCGTATTCATCGACAGAGATGCTGTCTGCAATCTTCTTGAAATGAAAAACCGGATTATACGGCTCGATCTGCCTGAGAAGCCGTTCAACGAGTTCCTCGCCCATGATTTCGGGAAATCCGGGTACGTCATAGATCGGCTTGTCAGCATAGAGTGCCGTGCATTGACCGCCGGGCCGATCACAGGCTTCTATGAGATGGCACTTGAAACCAAAAAGCCCAAGCTGAAAGACGGAAAAGAGTGCGACGGGTCCGCAGCCGATAATGACAATATCGTTCTGCGGCTCATAACCCATCGCATTCCTACTTCTTTAAAAGCCTAGTTCTGGCGTTCTGGCACCTGTACGACCAGCCCCTCAAGATCGTCCGACACCCGGATCTGACATGAGAGGCGCGAGGTCGGGCGGACCTCATAAGCGAAATCCAGCATGTCCTCTTCCATAGCGTCCGGCCCACCGACAGTGTCCGTCCAATCCTCGTCAACATAGACATGGCAGGTTGCACAGGCGCAAGCGCCGCCACATTCCGCATCGATGCCAGGAATGCCATTGCGAATGGCAGCTTCCATCACGCTGGAACCGTTGTCGGCTTCGACCTCGGTTCGGGTAGCGCCGTCAGCAGATACGAATACGATCTTCGTCATTTTATTTCCTTGAAACGCGCAAATTTCGCGCGATCTTTGTCTTCAGCGTTCGCACCATCCCGGCTTGAAAACGCAAATAAACTCGAAATCGCAGATACGGCGTTCTGGAAACAGTTTCAACCTTGACCGCGCACTTGTCCGCAACTGCGCCAATATGCCGTGCGTCGATTGAAGGTTTCCTCGCCTGGCAAATCCGACAGTTGCGTTCACGACCGTAAAACTCTTCCTTGCCGTCAGCCAAAAGTGCATCATATGATAAGAAGCAAAGGTTGTGAGAAAAAGCGGATAGAATCCCGAGCCGACACGATGCAATCATGGAGCGGACCGCGAAAGGATTTGCACGCAAAGAGAGTATTTTTGTTAATAACTTTGCAGTGCTCTTTCAGGCAGTCCCAATGGTCCAGATCAATTTCCACAACTTGCTGGTAAATGCCAGAAGGCCGGAAATGTCGAATTTTCACGAATTGAGCCGGTTTCCGTTAACCTTGTATTTAAAGTTTTAGGTATCGGCAAAAGACGCCTATTTCCTTAACAGGCACGACCCGATACGATGCAAAATGGCGGAGAAAGTTTTGTAACGGCTCTTTCATGGTCCGGCCGTCGCAGTAATGAGTACGAGGTAGGCGAACAATGGCTTCCAAATCCAAGGCACAGAAGCTCGACCTTGAGGTTGAAAAGGCACTGGAACAGGCACTCGATATCGATTTCGGTGACGATCTTGATATGGATATGGACTTGAGTGCGTTCGATGAAGGCTTCTCGGTCGATGATCTGGAAGAGCAGATTTCGCGCGCGGCTGAAGAACTGGTTGCCGAACAGAAGACCAAAACGGCTGAGCCCGCTGCCGTTTCTCCAGTGGAAACCGCTGCAAAAGCCGCTACCATCACCACAGCCTCGGTGATTGCGACGCCTGCGGCGCCACCGGTTCCCCCGGTCGTGAAAGCTGCGGGTCCCGTGGCGCAAGCCGTGGCCAATGTGCAGCACAAGCCGGCCAATACCTCGAAGTCAGCAGCACCCACGCCAGAGCCGGTCAGCAAGCCTGTTTCCGCTCCGTCTGTTGCGACGACTGCCAATGTCGCTTCCTCTACCTTCACGCCAGCAAACGACGATTCCCGCAGTGAAAAAACAATAATCGCAGCTCCACGCCGCGTGACCGAAAACTCGTCGAAGCTGTTCTGGACCACGACCGCAATCAGCGTGCTTTGGGCTGCTGGCGGTGTTGCGCTGAGCAAGGCCATCAATCCTGATGTCTTCTCGAGCATGCAGGCCACCAAGGACTTCTTCACTTCGCCCGCCGGTCTCGGCGTCGTGGCTGGTGTAGCCTTGCCCGTCGCCATGTTCTGGGGATTTGCGCAGCTTGTAAAGCGTGCGCAGGAAATGCATCTGGCTGCACGCAGCATGTCGGAAGCTGCCATGCGGCTGCTCCAGCCGGAAGCTGTTTCCGGTGATCGCGTTTCTACTCTCGGACAGGCTGTGCGTCGCGAAGTCGCCGCCATGAACGAAGGCATTGAACGCACATTGGCGCGGGCCGTCGAGCTGGAAACGCTGGTTCAGTCCGAAGTCAATCAGTTGGAACGCGCCTATAGCGATAATGAAGTTCGTATTCGTTCGCTGGTTAGCGACCTCGGCAACGAGCGTGAAGCTGTCGTCAGCCATGCCGAGCGCGTGCGTTCGTCGATCTCGGGTGCGCACGAACAGCTCAAGGAAGAACTTTCGAGCGCTTCCAACATCATCCGCGACAATGTTCTTTCTGCCTCGCAACAGTTGAGCACCCTGCTCACCGAATCTGGCGAACGACTGATCGGCAGC
The DNA here is from genome assembly GCF_040371715.1 of Brucella sp. NBRC 14130. Classification (NCBI taxonomy): domain Bacteria; kingdom Pseudomonadati; phylum Pseudomonadota; class Alphaproteobacteria; order Hyphomicrobiales; family Brucellaceae; genus Brucella; species Brucella sp. NBRC 14130. Next base: position 153,490 of record NZ_BAABTE010000002.1, on the reverse strand, counting down.
ATCAATGAAAGCGGTGGCGCTATTGCCGAAGCCATCGAAACCCGCACCGGAGACATAGGCTCGCGCATCACGACTTCCGGTGAAGCCTTTGCCAACCTGCTGGACACGCGTATCGCGACACTTGATGAGCAATCCCGCACTGTATCGGGCCGTCTGGCTGAGGCTTTGGACGAACGTACGAGCGGTATTGCCAATCTGCTCGGCGGCGCAACGCAGTCCATGGTCAGCGAATTCGACACTCGCCTCGCCAACCTCGAAAGCACGCTTTCCGAGCGCGGCCGGTCGCTTCTGTCCGAATTCGAAGCTCGCGCACATGCACTCGACAGCAGCACTGAAAAACTCAACGCGGCTCTCGAGACCCGTTCGCGTCAGATTAATGAAAATCTCATCGCTCGTACCCGCGAAATCGCAGAGACCTTCTCCAGCGGTCGCGCTTCGCTCAGCACGATGATCGATGAAACCAAGACCAAGATCGGTGAAGATCTGACGTCTATCGGCGAAAGCGTCGGCAACATCCTCGGCGAAAAGGCGGATGCCTTTGCCGGCAAGCTTGCTGAAAGCCGCGATGTTCTCGCTGCATCGCTGGAAGGCGAAACCGAACGGGTTTCCGCGGTTATCCGCGGACACGCCGACACGCTTGCGGCACGCACAAGTGACATCGAAAATGCCGTTAACGCGAGTGCATCGGCGCTCAATTCTGTTGCCGACAACCATGCGGCAATTCTGGAAGAGCGGACCCATGCGCTGCGCCAGACAATGGAAAGCCACTCTGCTCTGCTCGATGCGAGCTTCGCAGATCACAGCCGTTCGCTCGAAGAACGCGCCTCCACTCTTCATGGCATCATTGCAGGCAACCAGGCTATGCTTGCTCAATTGATGGATGAGCGCGCTGCCGCAATGCGGGATAACTTCAACGAAAATCGCGAAGTTCTCGCCCGCACCTTTGACGAACGCGTAAATTCCCTTCAGGCACTTATCGCCGACAATCAGGATACGCTCGCGCGTATTCTCGATGAGCGCGCCAGCAGCATGAACGCGTCCATCGGCGCCAGCCGCGACACGTTCGTCGCGACATTGGGTGAACATATCCGTCAGGTTGAAGAACGGACGAGCGGCCTGCACACGGTTCTGAATGACCACAACAATGCCCTTTCCGGTATTCTTGACGGTCACGAGCGCACGATTGAAACCCGTGCCGCCGAAATCCGTTCGACGCTGAGCGAAAGCACCGCCTCGCTGAGCCAGACGCTTCAGGATCACAGCGACATTCTGGAACAGCGCACGGCCAACCTGCACAATGCAATTGCCGACAGCAGCTCCGCTATCAGCCGCGCTTTCGAAGGCCAGACCGGCATTATCGAAGAACGCACCCAGACGATGGAAAAGGCGCTCACCATCGGCGTCGACAATGTCCGCCGGGCACTGGAACAAAGCGCCGGCATCGTTGCAGGCACGCTACGTGAAAAGATCGGCGAAGCAGCAAGCACGCTTTCAACTGAAGCAGCCAAGGCCGGTGAAGCTCTGGACGGTTTCGGTGAGGCATTCAGCGCACGCCTGATCGATAACCTGTCTGGCACGGAAGCCCGCCTCGGCGACCGCGCCGATGCGATTGCCGGTCGCCTCGGCGAGATCGAAAGCCGCCTCACTGGCGAGTTGGGCTCGATCGAAGCCCGCATCGCCAATACGGCCAGCAGAACCAGTGAAACGCTTGCCGGTCACAGCGAGGCCTTTGCGGCCAGCGTCGCCGACAATCTGGCTGGAACAGAGAGCCGTCTCAGCGAACGCGCCAATGCCATCGCCAGCGGGCTTGAAGCAATCGAGAGCCGCCTCACCAGCGAACTCAGTACGATTGAAGCTCGTATCGCAGATACGGCGTCCAAGACGAGCGAGACGCTCGCAGGTCACAGCGAATCCTTCTCGGCCAGCGTTGCCGACAATCTCGCTGGCACCGAAACCCGTCTTGCAGAACGTGCCGATGCAATCGCTACCCGTCTGGGCGACATCGGTTCGCGTATAACGATGGAACTCGGCTCCGTCGAAGCACGCATCGCACAGGTAACCGACACGACTGCAGTTACACTGGAGGAACGCACCCGCGAACTCAACGCCGTTCTTGCTGCCCGTTCGCAGGAAATCACCAAGATTCTCAACGATACGGCAGAGCCGCTCGTGCAGCGGCTCGCTGATAGCGGTCGTGGGCTGGCACAACAGCTTGAAGAAGCAACGCACGCCGCAACCGACAGACTCCGTTCGGAAAATGCCGCATTAGTCAATGCACTCGCGAGCCGGACTGCAGAAACAATTGCTGCTGTCCAGCAGGCCAAAACCGGACTTTCCGATAATGTCAGCGAACTGATCGACCGTCTCGCCGCATCGAACGGCGAGTTGGGCAAGCTGATCGACGCAGCTACGCGCAATCTTACCGACATTGATGGTCGTCTTGTCGACACGACATCGAGCTTTGTCGAGAACACCAACCGCGCTGCGCAGATGTTCCAGGCCTCCACAGGCCTGATCGACGGCAATATCGGTACTTTGCGGGCGATCTCGGACAGCACGCTGTCTCAGATTGCAGACATCGCCGACCGCTTCGAAGAGCATGGAAAGGTTCTTTCCTCTGCTTCCGAAATGATCAATTCGGCTCAGAACGGTCTCGTCAGCACGCTTGAAGATCGCCATCAGGCGCTCGATAAGCTGGCATCCGGCCTGGTCGAGAAGTCGGAAGGCGTCGAAAAGCTGATGCAATCCTTCGAAGAGCTGGTGGCATCTGCATTCCAGCGCGCCGAAGGCCAGACCCGCTCTTCTGCCGAAAAGATGCGCGAAAGCGTTTCGGAAATCGTCGAACAGGCTGCACAGAAGTTCTCTGCGGCAACCGACGACATCCGTCGCACGGCCAGCGAAATCCGCAACGAGCTCAACACGACCCGTGGTGAACTGAAGCGCGGCGTTCTCGACATGCCTGCTGAGGCAAAGGAAACAACGACGGCGATGCGCAAGGCCGTGAGCGAGCAGATCAATGCGCTCAAGGAACTGGCCGAAATCGTCAACAAGTCCGGTCGCCTGGTAGATGTCGGCGAAAGCCGTGCAGATCGCCCGGTCTCGCGTCCTACACCGGCTGCAGCTCGTCCGGCTCCCGTTCAGGCGCCAGTGGCGCAGGCAGATGTCGCTCTCCGTCAGCGCGTCTACGAAGCGCCGAAGGCACAGCCTGCATCATCCGAAGCTGCGCAACCGGAAAAGCCGCGTGGTTGGGTATCTGATCTCCTTGCCCGCGCATCCCGTGAGGAAGAAGAGGCCGCGCAGCCCAAGGCACAGCCGACAGCAACGCCTCGCTCGCCAAGCCATGTCGTTGAATCGCTGAACTCGCTATCGGTGGATATTGCGCGCGCTATCGACCATGAAGCTTCTGTGGAACTGTGGGACCGCTATCGTCGTGGTGAGCGGAACGTCTTTACCCGTCGCCTCTATACGCTGAAAGGTCAGCAGACCTTTGACGATATCAAGCGCAAGTATCAGACGGATGGCGAATTCCGCCGCGCCGTGGACCGCTACATGGATGACTTCCAGCGTCTTCTCGAGGATGTCGCCCGCAACGACCGTGATAACATGGTAACGCGGACTTACCTCACTTCAGATACCGGCAAAGTCTACACAATGCTTGCTCACGCAAGCGGTCGCCTCCGCTAAGAAACAGAAATGAAGAAAAACGCGGCCTTCGGGCCGCGTTTTTTGTTGGCTGGACTATCGGCCAGCAACAGGCTGCGTCAATCCAAAGAAAAAGGGCCGGCAACTAATCGCCGGCCCTCCTCATCAATCAACTTTCGCGGGCTCAGAGCGTCGTTACCGTCCAGCTCACGATTTCGCTGGCAGTCCGTTCAAAGGCGGCGTCGAGCGCCTTCACATAGGCTGCATTCGTCGCGCCACCGACGGGAATGGCCGTACGGAAAACACGGGTCGCACGAACCTCCCCGTTCTTATCGTTCATCAGCCTCACGGCCAGTTCGACAACTGCGAGCTTTGGCGAGGCATAAGCCTGAATACCGAACATTCGAAGATCAGTCAGGATCTGATAGTTGATCGCCAGTCCGTCTCCCGGGCGGCCAATCCCGCCAAATACACCGGTATTCTCATAGGCTTGCACCAGACGAGACTGCACGATGTTTGTCAGCCTGTCGCCCCATTGAGCGCCCTTCAGGTATTCGATGGAACCCGGTGCGGAACTGACGACTATATTCTCGCTATCAAGCGCCTTGAGAGCTGTTGGCGTCGGAACCAGCAACTGCACATTCTTGCGGCTCGGTGAAGTCACACCAGGCTGAGGCGCAGACAGATTGAACGTGTCGAGCGGTGTTGTCGTCCCGCAGCCGGCAAGAAGCAGGCCAAAAATAAAAGGAACCGAAGCTGTGCGGAGAACAACGCGACGTGATTTCATATCATTAAAGCCGGTTTTGAAATTCAATGACGCGTCCTCCCGTCATAACGAGGTACATTCCCCTGACCGCCAAAGATAAGACGCTGGGGATTGCGCTCAAGATCGGTGATAGCTTGTTCTATGCGCTGAATGGAACGGCGGCTGTCAACCACGACGGACTGGACATCCCGCAGTCCCTGTCCGGAAAAACGCTGCAGATTGTCCGCGATAGGTCCCAGTCGCTTGTCGAGATTGTCTGACGTCTGCCGAATGGACTCCAATGTCGCCTTCGCTTGGGCAACAACACCATCCTTGTCATCGCTGGACAAAAGCTTGTCGGTCTTGGCCAGGATGGCATCGACGCGCACAGACGCGGCGTTCAAACGTGCCATCATGTCCTTGGCGTCGGTGACGATCTGGTTGATATTCCCGGTATTCTCGCCAAGTTCCTCGATAATGTTGGCATTCTTCGCCAGAGCGTCGGTGAACGTCTTCGTATTATTGATGGTATCTGTCAGTGGGCCGCGCGCATCCTTCACAAAGCCTTCCAACTGACCGAGCACCGAATTTGCGCGGGCAGCGATATCCTGCGCGGTTGCGAGAAGATTGTTGATTGAGGATGGGTCGGCATCAATGCGGGCAACCGTTGCGTCTTTCTCGGCCTCTGTCAGGAGATTGGGTTCATCGAGGCGGCCGCCCTTCAGTTCGATATAAGCAATCCCCGTCAGCCCTTGAAAACCAAGGGTTGCCGTAGTCGAACGGGTGATGGGCGTTGTCGCGTTGACGCGGGTCTTGACGATCACCATTTCCGGGTTGCTGGGATCAAGCTGCAGTCCTCGAACGTCGCCAACCTTGATACCGTTGAACAGAACCTGACTTCCGACCGAAAGGCCTGTGACCGAACCTGGAATACGAACGTCGAGTTCCAGAGAATCGCGTGCTTCCCCAAAACGGGCGATCCAGAACACGAAAGCGAAAGCCAATAGGCTGACGATCAGCGTAAAGACACCCACCAGTACGTAATTGGCTTTAGTTTCCATATCTTATCCAGTCTGCAAGCGGCTGCCGGGCCGCCGTCTCGTTGGCGCCGACGGATCGATCTGACGCGCACGCTTGCCCCGAAAATAGGATTTAACCCACGGATCGTCCACCGTCAGCATGTCTTCAATAGTGCCGCTGACGAGCACCTTCTTGCCCCCAAGCACAGCAATCCGATCGCAGATTGCAAAAAGACTATCAAGATCATGAGTGACCATATAAACGGTCAGCCCCATCGTATCCCGCAGATTGGCGATCAGGTCATCGAATTCGGCTGCGCCAATGGGGTCCAGTCCCGATGTGGGCTCATCAAGAAACAAGATATCCGGGTCCAAGGCCAGCGCGCGTGCCAGCGCAGCGCGCTTGATCATGCCGCCGGAGAGCTCGGATGGAAATTTTTCCGCTGTGTCCGGCTTCAAGCCGACCAGATCGATTTTCAGCCGCGCCAGCTCGTCCATCAGTTTCGGTGACAGGTCAAGATACTCGCGCATCGGAACCTGAATGTTTTCAAGAACGTTCAATGCTGAAAACAACGCCCCATGCTGAAACAGAACGCCCATGCGCATATCGATGGACATCTTTTCCAGCTCGTTCAACTGATCAATATTGCGGCCGAGAATCTCGATTTCCCCGGACTGCTTTTTATTGAGACCAAGAATGGTTCGCATCAAGACGGATTTGCCCGAACCGGAAGGGCCGATAAAACCGAGCACCTCCCCCCGATAAATCTCGAGAGACAACTTATCGAGCACCGTCTGGCGTCCGAACGAAACCGTTACGTCGCGCACCGAGATCATCGGCACGGCCGTCTGGCGAATGTCTTCATCCTGCGGTTGCGACCGATGGTCGATGCCGTTCTCCATAACCATTCTTTAGCTGAGCTTGGCTTCGGACTGAACCAGTGAACAGGATTGAGGGTTCAATTTTCTGTGCAACTGTGTCTCAAAGAACCCATTAAAAATAAAGAACATAAGCTGCATTTAAAAATTGATAGCCGCATAGAACATTGCGAACAGACCATCCACGACAATAACCACGAAGATTGCCTTCACAACGGAAGCAGTCACGCGGCGGCCCAGAGATTCCGCGCTCCCTCCAACCTTCATACCTTCTACCGAAGCAAGAATTCCGATGATCATCGCCATGAACGGGGCTTTGATAAGCCCTGCAAAATAAGTATTCAGCGCCACGGCGTCATGCAGGCGACTGATGAAAGCATCTGGCGAAATATTGGAATAGAACCAGGCAACACCACCCGCCCCAATCAGCGCAGCGAGATCGGAAACGATGGTGAGCAATGGCAGCACTATGACCAGCGCCACAAGACGTGGAAAGACCAGAACGCCGACCGGATTGAGACCTATGACCGTAAGAGCGTCGGTCTCCTCACGCATTTTCATGGAGCCGATCTCGGCAGTAATGGCGCTTCCTGAGCGCCCCGCGATCATGATAGCCGTCAGAAGTACGCCGAGCTCACGCAACACCAGAATGCCGACCAGATCGACGACAAAAATTTCAGCGCCGAAATATCGCAACTGAAACGCACCCTGCTGGGCAATGATAGCACCGACAATCGTCGACATCAGAATGATGATGGGAATTGCCCCCACCCCCATGCGGTCCATCTGCGTGACAATCGCAGCGAAGGGGATGCCGCTACCGCGTCCGTATTTCAACTGGGCTCCACGGATCGTGGCACCAAGAATGTGCATCGCCATCTTGAAGTCACTACCCAAGGAAACAACGCCACCGCCCAGCGCGGCCAGAAACGAAATAAGGAAGAACGGTTTCTTCTGGCGTGGGATGTCCAGGGTACGCTCGACGGCCTGCCCTACTTCCTCCATCAGAGGAAGCCAGGATTGACGCACACCTTCCAGCTGCACTTCCACTTGCTGCGCGACAAGACGCTGCCGCAAGCGTTCAATGAGCCAGGCGCCGGCCGTATCGAGACCGGAAACGCCAGAAATATCAATGATCGTGGCTTCTCTCTTGTCCGCCTTCTCCAGGCGGCGCACCTTGTCATCAACAAGGTTGACGCTCTGCGATACCCAGCGACCGTTCATCCGTATATGGCGCACGCCGTCGTGCTCCGCCAGATCAATCTTCGGCGCAGAGTTGTCGGTGGCTCTTGCTTTGTCGGCAGTGTCGGTCAACATGGCCTACCTCATATACGAGTCGTTGAACGACCGAAATACTGCGTCCCAGAGGGCATCTCTATGCACAATACCTTGAATATCACTGTAGAACGCTATCCCATCGCCGGAAAATTCACAATCTCCAGAGGCTCCAAGACAGAGGCCGCTGTTGTTGTGTGTGCGATCAGCAACGGTTCTCGTCAAGGACGTGGCGAATGCGTTCCTTACGCACGCTATGGCGAGAGTATCGAAAGCGTAAGCGCCCAGATAGAGGCCGTCCGCTCCGCTATCGAGAACGGCGCGACGCGAAAGGATATTCAGAGTTTGATGTCTGCTGGAGCTGCACGCAACGCAGTCGATTGCGCTCTATGGGACCTCGAAGCAAAGCAATCGGGCAAAAGCGTTGCCGATATGCTCGGTATGCCGCCACACCCCCTCGAAACGGCAATCACCGTTTCGCTTGGCACGCCTTCCGAAATGGCGGAATCAGCGGCAAAAGTCGCTCATTATCCTCTTATCAAGGTGAAAATGGGCGGTGAAAACGATATCGAGAAAATCCGCGCCGTCGCAGATGCTGCTCCGAACAGCCGGATCATCATCGATGCGAACGAGGGATGGACAGCCGACAATATTGCCGAGAACATGCGCGCCGCCGCCGCAGCAGGTGTCGTCCTTATCGAGCAGCCCTTGCCAGCCGACAACGATCAGATTCTCAGTGAAATCGAACGACCGGTCACTATATGCGCCGATGAGAGCGTTCATACGTCGGTGGGCCTTGAAGAACTTGCCAAACGCTATGACGCTGTCAACATCAAGCTCGATAAAGCAGGAGGGCTGACGGAAGGCCTCATCATGCGGGACAAGGCGATCGACCTGGGGCTTCAGATCATGGTCGGCTGCATGGTCGGCACGTCGCTCGGTATGGCGCCGGCAGTCCTGCTTGCCCAGAAAGCCAATGTGGTCGACCTAGATGGACCGCTGCTTCTGGCCCATGACCGCAATCCCGGCCTGCGTTATGAAGGCGCTTTGGTCTATCCGCCGGAAGCTGCCGTCTGGGGCTGATCTGCGCGTTGATAGCTCTCGCTCCCTGTCCCGTTGACCGGAGCGAGCGCACTTTCAAAGATATCGGCGCAGGCATCCCAGGTGAATTGTTTGAGCACTGTTGCAGGCTCAAACGGCTCCATCTCCAGGGCGGCCAAGCATGCCTCGCCTAGGTCTTCGGAAAGAACGCCTGCACCGGTAACACCGACAACATCTCGTGATCCGGGGACCGGATAGGCTGCGACCGGCAGGCCGGATGCAATCGCTTCAAGCAAAACGAGACCGAACGTATCCGTTCGGCTAGGAAAGACAAACACGTCTGCTGCGGCATAAGTCTGGGCCAGCGCTTCGCCTTCGCGTTTCCCGACGAACACCACTTCCGGAAACCGCGCCTGCAGATCATTAAGGGAGGGCCCGTCTCCGACAATCAGCTTTGTGCCGGGAAGATCGAGTTCCAGAAATGCAGGCAGGTTCTTTTCTGCCGCGACTCGTCCCACGCAGATAAACACCGGTCGGGGCAATTCCTTCGGCACCTCGGGTCGGGGGTAGAACAATGTACGGTCGACACCGCGCGTCCAGAGATCCAGTTGCGTAAAGCCACGGGCCTTGAGGTCATCCAGTATGGATTGGGTAGGCACGAGCGTGTGCCGGGCCGCATTGTGGAAACGCCGAAGGAATGCGTAGGTCCAACTCGGAGGGACCGGAAAGCGTTCCTGCAGATATTCTGGAAACCGTGTGTGGAAACTCGTCGTGAAGGACCACCCCATTTTCAGACAGGCACGTCGAGCCATAAATCCAAGCGGGCCTTCAGTTGCAATATGCACGAAATCCGGCTGCATGGTTTTTAAGCGCCGCTTGAGCGCGCCCGGTGTCGTCAAGGCCAGCCGGATTTCCGGGTATGTCGGACACGGAACTGATCTATAGTCTAATGGGGACACGACAGTGACGTCATATCCCCGTTCGATCATCAGATCATGACACTTGGTCAACGTGCGCACGACGCCGTTGACTTGTGGATGCCAGGCGTCGGTGACGATGACAATTTTCTTCATTGGCGAAGGTTCGCCAATTCGCGAACGGGGCGCGGCAGTTGGATTATCCTGCCCTCGTCATGCTCTTCGCTGTCGAAATTGACGCGTCCTGCCTTCGGGCGGTGGTCACGGCGTTCGGTCCATTCGACGAGTTCCATCCGACCGTCAAAATGTTCGATCACAGCGGTGCAGCTTTCCACCCAGTCACCCGTGTTGATGTATTCGACGCCATTCATGCTTTCGATTGTCGCATGATGGATATGACCGCAGATCACTCCATCAACACCAATACGCTGCGCCTCTTCAGAAACCACATTCTCGAACTGGCCGATAAAATTTACCGCCTTCTTGACCCGGAATTTCGCCCAGGCTGAAAATGACCAGTAGCGCAATCCGAAAAGCGAGCGGACACGGCTCATGACGGTGTTTATCCAGATCGCACTGTCATATGCCCAATCGCCGAGATAAGCGATGAAGCGAGCATTGCGGACAACTACATCGAACTGGTCGCCATGGATGACCAGAAACTTCCGACCGTCTGCCGTCTCATGGATCGCCCGGTTCATCACTTCGATGCCGCCGAAATGCGTTCCCTGGAAATTTCGCAGGAATTCGTCGTGGTTGCCGGCGATGTAGATGATATTCGCGCCCTTGCGGCTTTTGCGAAGCAGTTTCTGGACCACATCATTGTGTTCCTGCGGCCAATGCCAATTGCGCCGCAGGCGCCATCCATCGACAATATCCCCTACGAGATAGATTGTCTCCGCTTCATGATAACGGAGAAAATCCAAAAGCAGTTCAGCCTGTGCTGCTTTTGAACCGAGATGCACATCCGAAATGAATAGCGTTCGGAGTTTTCTGGGCTGCGGAGCATCTGCGCTCATTGGTTGTCCCCTTCAATGGCAACCTGATCTGAGCGCAGAAAACCCGATTCCTGTCACAGCGATATGACAGCTGTTTTTATGGTGCGATGAGCAACTTCACACAGCTTCGAATGCGCTGACTATGTTTCAAGCTACGAGCTCCACCTTTGGACCAACATAACGCGATTGCGGACGAATGAGCTTGTTGGTCGCGATCTGCTCTCGGCAGTGAGCTATCCACCCCATGGTTCTGCCCATTGCAAAGACGCAGGTGAATGCCTCGCGAGGGAAACCCAGTTGCTCAAGCAAAAGGGCGGTATAGAACTCGACATTGGTTTCGAGAGCCCGATCCGGCTTGTGGCGCCTGAGAATTGCTATGGCTGCCTTTTCCACCGCCTCCGCCAACTCAACCCGGTGTTTTCCACGCTCATGCCCAAGGGATTCTATACGCTTCAAGGCGCCTTTCAGGGCGTCGGCACGCGGGTCGCGCACGCGATAGACCCGATGACCGAAGCCCATCAACCGTTCTCCGTCGGCAATTGCCGATTCAAGCCACCACTCTGCGTTATCAGGCCTGCCAATGGCATCAAGCATATCGAGTACGGGACCCGGAGCTCCACCGTGTAACGGTCCTTTCAGCGCACTGATGGCGGCGAGCAGGGAAGAAGTCAGGCCAGCACGTGTCGATGCCACGACGCGGGCGGCGAATGTCGAGGCGTTCAATCCATGATCGCAAACCGCCATGAGATAAGTATCCAGCCCGGCAACTTCCACTTCGTCAGGCATTCCGGCATTCATCATGCGGAGTATGTCCGCACTATGCGGCAGTGTGGGATCAGGGCGGATGGGGCGCCGCCCCTTGCGTTCACGCAAAATGGCGGTTGTGAAAACTGCCGGTGCGGCCATCAGATGCAAGGCGGCTGTCAAATCGTTCTCGTCTGGGATGCGAGCCATCAAGGCACGCAGTGCTTCCAGCGGCGACAACTCCATCAGTGCGTCATCAAGAGCATCCGTGTGATGAAATACCTGCAAGCGGGCTTCGCCGAGCGCCTTCTGAAGCTCTTCTCCTGTCGGGAGTTGTTCGAAGAATCCGTCCCACAAAAGTTCAATTCCATCTTCGACGCTGCTGTGGGGGACCAGATCATCCAGCGATCGACCGCGGATGACCAGCCTGCCTGCAAGCCCATCAACATCAGACAGCACGGTTTCGGCAGCAACCACATCTTCAAGTCCGCTATTCATGGTATTTCTCCTTGTTTGCCTTTCGACATTGGTTCCAAGTATAATTGACGTCAATCTTGATGAAATCGATCAATGTTGGGAGCAACAATGAACTGGCTCACAGCGGAGGAAGCGCTTTCCATTCTTCAGACAAAGCCGCAAACCCTTTATGCCAACGTCAGCCGCGGCCGCATTCGTTCCAAGCCCCTGCCCGACGACCCCAGACGCAGCCTCTACAGATCGGAGGACGTTCATCGATTGGCCGAGAGGCGTCCCGGTCGTAAAAGAGACAGTGTTGTTGCAGCCGATACTATTCGTTGGGGGCTTCCCATCATGCGTTCGGGCATTTCGACCATTGTCGACGGTCGCCTGCTTTATCGCGGTCGTGACGCGGTCGAACTGTCCGAAACAGCAACCTTGGAAGAAGTGGCCGCCCTGCTATGGCAGATGAATTTCGATACCAGTGCCAGCAATCTCGACGAGACGAAGCTCCGCAGACATCAGCCACAATCTTCACCGTTGGAAAGGTTGTTTACCGTCTTTGCCATTCGGGCAGCGAATGATCTGCCCAGTTCCGGACGTTCCACGGCAATCCTGCAGCAAGAGGCTTTCGCTCTGCTGCAGTTATTCCACAATACGATCCTTGACGTTCCCTCATCCAGCGCCCCTATGCATGAACGCATTGCGTCAGCCTGGCAAAAGCCGCGGGCGAGCGATGTGATCCGGCGTGTATTGGTGCTTCTGGCTGATCATGAACTCAACGCATCAGCATTTGGCACCCGCGTTGCGGCCTCGACAGGAGCGCCACTTTCCGCAGCAGTTCTTGCCGGGTTATCTACATTGATCGGCCCGCGACATGGACGTGCCGCAACTGCCGCAACGACAATCATCGCACAAGCCCGCCAGATAGGCGCCGAAGCCACCATCAAGGACCTGCTCAGGCAAGGTGCCCAACTTCATTTGTTCGGTCATCCGCTTTACGGCGAAACCGGGGATATCCGTGCTTCCGCCCTGCTGAAACATCTGGAACTACCCGCGCCTTATCGCGATCTTGAACAATCCGCTGCAGATATTCTTGGTGAGAAACCGAATGTCGATTTCGCCCTCGCCGCAGTGACTGAAATCTATGGACTTCCGTCAGATGCGCCACTGTTGTTGTTTGCGCTCGCGCGGATCGCAGGGTGGCTTGCTCATGCGCTGGAACAGGCGGATAGTGGATCGCTGATACGGCCAAGAGCAGAGTTTACGCCTCCGCTTGAATAGCGGAACTCACCAAATTTTGTTCTCGAGTAACACGGTTTCTGCCCTAAAAGGTGGACATATGAGCCGATGAACCAGAATCCGGTTGATCAGACTGCTTGCTTGGTGGCATGTCTTGAAAACTGAATGAATTGCGAGGATGAAGCCGTGGATTTGGGCCTGAAAGGTCGAAAAGCAATTGTGTGCGCTTCCAGCAAGGGGCTCGGACGAGCCTGTGCAGAGGCACTCGCCGAGGCCGGGTGCGACCTGGTTCTCAATGGGCGAAATGAGCAAACCCTCGCAGAAACCGCGAAAGCAATTCGGCAGGCATTTAATGTAAGGGTTGACGCTGTTGCCGCGGATGTATCCACCGCTGAAGGACAGGCTGAACTGCTTTCCGCCTGTCCTGCGCCTGACATTCTCGTCAACAATAACGGCGGACCGGCCTTCAAGGATTTCCGCCTTCTCGATCGCGATGCGATCCTTCGAGGTGTAACGCAGAATATGGTTACTCCTCTGGAGTTGATCAAAGCCGTGATCGACGGAATGGTCGAGCGCCGGTTCGGTCGTATCGTCAACATCACATCGACGTCTGTATACGCGCCTATTCCTGGCCTCGATCTTTCATCCGGGGCTCGCGCCGGTCTTACCGCGTTTCTCGCCGGTGTCGCCCGGACGGTCGCAGCCTCCAACGTGACGATCAACAACATTCTCCCCGGCGCTTTCGACACAGACCGGCTTCGCAGCGGCTTTGCATTTTCCGCCCAGAAGAATGGCACAACGCCCGATGCGGAAGCTGCGAAGCGAGCGTCGGCAATTCCTGCCGGGCGAATTGGCCAGCCGAAGGAATTCGGGCAGGCATGCGCCTTCCTTTGCTCGGAACATTCCGGGTTCATTACCGGGCAGAATCTCGTTATCGATGGCGGCGCTTATCAGAGTGCGTTTTAACAGCACCAAACGATAGATCTGCAAATTTGGAAAAACTCATTCTCGAAAACGGGCCTACTGAGACTTGAGCCGATAGACTAAGAACAATAATGGCCCAGCGTGCGGAAGTTGTGAGCGAAAGCTGCGTGCAGAAACGGGATGTCACCGTTTCCTCCACGTGCAAACAAGCTTTTGCCCTGCACAAGAAATTTTGGAAAGCGATGCGACCATGACCAAGAAAACACCTTCCACTTCCCGTTCGGATTTCGATGAAGCAGCCTTGTTCTTTCACCGTTATCCGAAGCCCGGAAAGCTGGAAATTCAGGCGACAAAGCCCCTTGGCAACCAGCGAGATCTGGCGCTCGCCTATTCGCCCGGTGTAGCCGCTCCCTGCCTCGCGATCCACGAAGACCCTGCAACGGCTGCCGAATACACCGCCCGGGGGAATCTCGTCGCCGTCGTATCGAACGGCACTGCGGTTCTTGGCCTTGGCAATATCGGTGCACTTGCTTCCAAGCCGGTCATGGAAGGCAAGGCCGTCCTTTTCAAAAAATTTGCTGATATCGACGTGTTCGATATCGAAATCGACGCGCACGAAATCGATCGCATCGTCGATGTAGTCGCTGCCTTGGAGCCAACTTTCGGCGGTATCAATCTTGAAGATATCAAGGCACCTGAGTGCTTCGAAGTTGAAGAGCAGCTTCGCGCAAAAATGAACATCCCTGTCTTCCATGACGACCAGCACGGCACGGCGATTATCGTGGCTTCCGCAGTGCTGAACGGCCTGGAACTCGCTGGCAAGAAAATCAGCGACGCCAAGATTGTCACCTCAGGAGCAGGTGCAGCGGCCCTTGCCTGCCTTAATCTGCTCGTCAATCTCGGTGCAAAGCGCGAAAACATCTGGGTCTGCGATCTCGAAGGCGTCGTCTACGAAGGCCGTAACACGCTGATGGATCGCTGGAAGGAAGTTTACGCCCAAAAGACCGACGCGCGCGTGCTGGCAGACGTTATCGGCGGAGCCGATGTTTTCCTCGGCCTTTCGGCCGCAGGCGTGCTGAAGCCCGAACTTCTCAAGCAGATGGCCGAAAAGCCTCTCATCATGGCACTCGCCAACCCGAAGCCGGAAATTATGCCGGAAGAGGCCCGTGCTGCCCGCGCCGACGCCATGATCTGCACCGGACGTTCGGATTATCCGAACCAGGTCAACAACGTCCTCTGCTTCCCTTATATCTTCCGTGGCGCGCTCGATGTCGGTGCCACTGCGATCAACGAAGAAATGAAGCTCGCGGCGGTTCGCGCGATTGCCGCGCTCGCCCGCGAAGAGCCTTCCGATGTCGCCGCACGCGCTTATTCCGGCGATACGCCCACTTTCGGACCTGACTATATCATCCCCTCGCCATTCGATCAGCGCCTGATTCTCCGCATCGCCCCGGCAGTGGCCAAGGCCGCCATGGAAACAGGCGTGGCGACGCGTCCGATCGAAGACATGGAAGCTTATCTCGATCGCCTCAATCGCTTCGTTTTCCGGTCCGGCCTCATCATGAAGCCGGTCTTTGCCGCGGCTCGCGCACAGGAAAAGCCAAAGCGCGTAATTTATGCCGATGGCGAAGATGAACGCGTATTGCGTGCAGCCCAAGTTGTGATCGAAGAGCGCGTCGCCGCTCCGATCCTCGTCGGCCGCCCGCAGGTTATCGAAACGCGCCTGCGCCGCTACGGCCTGAAAATCCGACCGGGAACGGATTTCGAACTCATCAATCCCGAAGACGATCCGCGCTATCGCGACTACGTCGATCTCTATCTGTCCTATACTGGCAGACAAGGCGTCACACCGGAAGCCGCGCGCACCATCGTACGTACGAATTCGACCGCTATTGCCGCCCTGGCCGTCATGCGTGACGAAGCTGACGCCATGATCTGCGGTCTTGAAGGCCGCTTCGAACGCCATCTTCGTGTCGTGCGCCAGATTATCGGCAAGGTTCCCGGCATCCGCGACTATTCGGCTTTGAGCCTGCTCATCTCGCAACGCGGCGCGCTGTTCCTCACAGACACTTATGTCAACGTCGAACCGAGCGCGAACGAAGTCGCCGAAATGGCAATTCTTGCCGCTAAAGAAATCAGCCGCTTCGGTATCGAACCGAAAGCGGCGCTGGTGTCGCATTCGAATTTCGGATCGAAAGAATCAGCAAGCGCGGAAAAAATGCGCGAAGCAGCGGCAATTCTCGCCGAAAAGGCGCCTGAACTTGAGTCTGATGGTGAAATGCATGGCGATTCGGCACTCTCGCAGGCCCTTCGCGACCGCGTTTTCCCGAACTCGCGTCTGAAAGGTGAAGCCAACCTTCTCGTGTTCCCGAACCTCGACGCTGCAAACATTACGCTGAATGTGGTCAAGATGGTTACAGACGCGCTGCATGTGGGGCCAATTCTGCTCGGAGCAGCTCGACCAGCTCATATTCTGACCCCTTCCGTCACCTCACGTGGCGTTGTCAATATGACCGCTCTGGCAGTGGTTGAGGCTTTGCAGAAATCCGGAGAAACTCTTCGCAAAAGAGGTTAATCATCCAAAACTAAGTTAGAATTACTTAATATAAGTACAGTTGGTGGCGAGTATATTTAGGTATACTCGCCATTAATATTTAATTTACTATATTCTTCAAACATGTTTTAATCGCTATCACACACGAGGAAATCATGTCTATTATTTCACAGTGTTCTAATAGAAATTTGTTTTACTCAGTACTTTTGATAGTTTCGGGAGCGTTGGCCGGCTGCACAACGGTACCTCCCGCAGAATTATGCTCGCCCAAGGAACAGAAACAGCTTAGAAAGCAACTTCTCATTACCCAGTCACTTCTGGATCGAAACGAAACCAATCTCTCGGTTTTGCGAAAGACAGCAACTCAGGATCGTTGCCTGGGAACTTTGTTTGCTCCAGCGGCAAAATCAGCCCAGTGCACCAAATTGCTGACAAAGATGGATCGGCTGACAACGGAAACAAGAACTTTGCACGAGCGCGTTCACGAGTTGAATATGGCAATTGCCGGACGCCCATCGCCGTCCAAGCATGTCAAATTATGCAAAGCCTCCTGGGTCGTCGTACCCAAAAAAGTTCAGCCGAAAGCCGCTCACATTCCGCAGCGGAAGATCAAGACCCCCGCCAGGCCGATCACCAAATCCGTCGCCACGGTTACATTACCGGTCTATGAAACGGTCGCTCCCGTCAAAGCCGAGGAAGTGAACTACAACTCCTCCCCGATAACGCAAACGTCAAACGCACCGACCTATGTTGCGCCGGTCACATCCACCCCGCCTGCTGAGCGCGCCTATACCGCAAACACAAAAGTCAGGGTCGTCGGCTCAGAGTTCTTTCCGGACCAAGCAGCACTAGCAAGTCAGCCAATTCCGGACCATGCGCCTGCCCCGTGAGTGCCAGGCGTAGCGGCATGAAAAGATTCTTGCCCTTGCGACCTGTTGCTGCCTTCACGGAATCAGCCCAGATTTTCCAGGTTTGATGATCCCAGGGCGCTGGTGGCAGAAGAGTGAAAGCCTCTCCCAGGAAAGCGCGATCTTCTTCCGAGAAATCCGGCGTTTCTGGTAACTCGCCGTCAACGATAGCCCACCAATGAGCCACATCCTTGAAGCGGTCGAGATTTCCCCGTACCGCGAGCCAGAAGGGTTCGGCCTTGTCGCCGGAAATACCCGATGCCGCCAAGCGCAACTTGGCTTCTGAAAACGGCATCTCGTGCAGCAGGGCGCGATTGAGTGTATCGAGTTCCGCGGGGTCAAACTTCGCCGACGACTTCGATATCGAAGCCAGATCGAACCTCTCAGCTAGGCTTTCCATGTTTGGGGAAGCCGAAACACTTTCCGATGTGCCGATCAGAACAGCAAGCGAAGCTACGGCCATAGGCTCGAATCCAGCTTCGCGCAACGATCCTACCGATAGAGCCCCGGTTCTCTTTGAAAGCCCCTCGCCTGAAATCGTCGTCAGCAGATTGTGGTGACCAAAAACGGGCGCTTTGGCACCAAGAGCTTCGAAAATCGCGATCTGCACACCCGTATTGGTCACGTGGTCATCACCACGAATAATGTGGGTGATGCCGAGATCAATGTCATCGACCACAGAGGGCAGCGTATAGAGGTAGGTGCCATCCTCGCGCACCAGTACCGGATCGGACATCGAGGCAAGATCCACCGTCTGCGGGCCGCGGACCAGATCGTCCCAATGCACCTCAGTACGCTTGGTGTTAAAAGGATCGGCATCGAAATTTGGCAGCAGGAAACGCCAATGGGGCTTGCGCCCCTCCGCTTGGAAGGCTGCTTTCTCTTCGTCCGTGAGCTTCAGGCCCTCGCGGCCATAAACGGGTGGCAAGCGACGCGCGAGGCGAAGCTTACGACGACGCTCCAGCTCATCCGCCGTTTCGTAGCAGGCATAAAGCAACCCGGCCTGCTTCAGCTTTTCGACCGCCCTGCCATAAACATCGAAACGTTTCGACTGATATTCCACGCGATCCGGTTTAACGCCCAGCCAATCAAGATCGACTGCAATTGCCTGCGCATACTCGTCCCTGGAGCGTTCAACATCAGTGTCGTCATAGCGCAGAATGAACTTGCCGCCATTCTTTTGCGCGAAGAGCCAGTTTGACAGCGCTGTACGCGTATTGCCTATATGAATATAGCCCGTTGGTGACGGAGCAAAACGAACGGTCACAGTCATTTTATTGTCTTTCAGCGGTCGCGGAAGCGGTTCGTTATAGGGTAGCGGCGATCGCGTCCGAAATTCTTCTTGGTAATTTTTACACCGGGCGCCGACTGGCGGCGCTTGTATTCAGCCAGATAGAGCAGGTGTTCAATCCGTTGGACTGTTTCGAGCGGATGCCCCCGCGCAGCGATCTCGGTGTTGCTCATTTCGTTTTCGACAAGGCATTCAAGGATGTCGTCTAGAACCGGGTAAGGCGGCAGACTATCCTGATCGGTCTGGTTTTCGCGCAGTTCGGCCGATGGCGCCTTGGAAATGATATTTTGCGGGATCACTTCTCCTGATGGTCCAAGCGCACCAGTCGGTACATGGTTGTTGCGCCATTCCGACATTGCATAGACCTGCATCTTGTAGACGTCCTTGATCGGGTTGAACCCGCCGTTCATGTCGCCATAAAGCGTGGCATAGCCCACCGACATTTCGGACTTGTTGCCCGTGGTAACAACCATCGAACCGAACTTGTTCGAAACCGCCATCAGAATGGTTCCACGTGCGCGGCTCTGCAGATTTTCTTCGGTGACACCGCTTTCGGTTCCCGAGAACAGCGGATGCAACGCTTCAAGAAAGCCTTCGACCGGTGCAGCGATCGGCACAACATCGTATCGAACACCGAGCGCTTTTGCACAGTCAGCTGCGTCTTTCAGCGATTCGTCGGATGTATAGCGGTAAGGCAGCATGATGCAGCGCACGCGATCCTTGCCCAGGGCGTCTACACCCAGTGCCGCACAGATCGCCGAGTCGATGCCGCCCGAAAGCCCAAGCACCACATCCTTGAAACCATTCTTGTTCACATAATCCCGCAAACCCAGCATGCAGGCGGAATAATCAGCTTCGAGTCCTTCTGGAAGATTAGCTTTCTCGCCCTCTTCGCAGCGCCAGCCGTCATTATGCCTATGCCATACGGTGAGTACGATTTGCTCCGCAAACTGCGGCATTTGCAAACAGAGCGACCGGTCGGCGTTGAAGGCGAACGATCCACCATCGAAGACCAACTCATCCTGCCCGCCGACCTGATTGGCATAGACCATCGGCAACTCGGTTTCGATCACCTGCTTGAGAACCACCTGATGACGCCGATCCATCTTCGCGCGGTGATAGGGCGAACCATTCGGCACAAGCAAGATCTCGGCGCCGCTCTCCGCCAGGGTTTCAGCTACACCGAGTTCACCCCAAATGTCTTCACAGATCGGTATTCCGATGCGAACACCACGGAAGTTGACCGGGCCCGGCATTGGGCCGGACTGAAATACCCGCTTCTCATCAAACTCGCCATAATTCGGCAGATCCACCTTGAACCGTTCCGCAATAACCTCGCCGCTATCCAGAACGACAATGGAGTTATGCAGACCACTTTCACGACTGAGCGGCGTACCAATAATGACGCCCGGCCCTCCGTCCGAGGTGTCGTTCGCCAGATCACGAACAGCCTTTTCGCACGCAGCAAGAAAAGATGGTTTCAGAACCAGATCTTCCGGCGGATATCCTGAGATGAACAATTCCGTAAAAAGAATGAGATCGGCTTGCATTCTGGCGGCTTCAGCGCGCGCGGCACGTGCCTTTGCCAGATTTCCGGCGATATCACCCATGACGGGATTGAGTTGCGCAACGGCAATACGGAGCATGGCGAGATTCTCGTGAGAGGCTAACATGTCCAAGCTTTAGCGCGCTTGGGCAAGCAAATGCAACGGATGCAATCAATCAACGCTTTGTTTGTCAGGCCAGATAGGTATTGGCGAGAATGTAGCCCCAGACGGCAACGACGAACACAATGGAAATCAGGACAGCGAGCGACCCGCAGTCCTTTGCAATCTGGATCTCCTTGTGAAAATCCCGGGAAACGGCATCGCAAGTTGCCTCGATACCGGTGTTCAATACTTCCACGAGGAGAAGAAACAGGATCGAGCCGACCATGAAGAGGAAAGTGAGCCAGGTCGGCGCAAGAAAATACGCCACCGGCAACGATAGGAGAAACAGCACCAATTCCTGTTGGACGGCCTTTTCATGTCCCGCGAGATATTTCAGTGCCCGCATGGAGTTCAGAAAAGCCAGAAAAATGCGCTGCATGAATACCCCCAATATGATCGGTCACGGCAATCAATAGGCGAGTTTTCCTGAAAAGCAACAGGGCGGAGATCGAAATCGCTACGTTAGCTGCCCACAGGCGTGCATCTTCGATGTTGTTCTGATTACATAAGTCATTACATCTAAACAGGGATAATATAATCAACTAATAGCGACCGATCATCAAAATAATTGCCGGAATATTTTTGGATTATATCAAAACTACAAAGTTTCGTATGTATTGAATGTCAACTTCAAGGAAAGATTTATGTTTAAAAGAGCATTATTTCTTACATTCGTTTCCACATTGACGATTCTTTCCGTCGAAAAAAGCTACTCCAATGAAGGGCAGCAATTCGGCGACAGCAAATCACAATCCTGCATGAAATACGCCACCATACAGTGCAAACCTTTCGAGAAAAGTCCCATTCATGCACAATGTATAGATCAAAAATACAATGAATGCATGAGCAAGTAATTTTAATAGTATTTAGAAGATAATAATGGATGTGCGTTTTGATGCTCAAAATCAAAACGCACTATCTTTGCAGGATCAGGCGATTTCCGCCAGTTGGGCAGTTCCAGCATCGCGCTCCTTCTTGAGGAGTTCAGCCAGCAGAAACGCCAGTTCCAGCGCCTGATCGGCGTTCAAACGTGGGTCGCAATGCGTATGGTAGCGATCATGCAGATCCTCGGCCGAGATCGCACGTGCGCCGCCTGTGCATTCCGTTACGTTCTTACCGGTCATTTCGACATGGATGCCGCCCGGATGCGTGCCTTCGGCACGATGGATCGCGAAGAAAGATTCCACTTCCTTGAGGATACGGTCGAACGGACGGGTCTTGTAGCCGCCAGCGGTGATCGTGTTGCCGTGCATGGGGTCGCATGACCATACGACCTTACGGCCTTCCTTCTCGACAGCACGAATAAGCTGCGGCAGGTGATCGCCGACCTTATCGTAGCCAAAGCGCGCAATCAGCGTCAGGCGACCTGCTTCATTTTCGGGATTCAGAAGATCGATCAGGCGGATAAGATCATCCGGCTGCAAAGACGGGCCGCATTTGAGACCGAGCGGATTCTTGATGCCGCGACAGTATTCAATATGCGCGTGATCGGCCTGGCGGGTGCGGTCGCCGATCCAGATCATGTGACCGGACGTGCCATACCAATCGCCAGAGGTCGAGTCGACACGGGTCAGCGCTTCCTCATACCCAAGAAGCAGCGCTTCATGGCTGGTGTAGAAATCGGTTTCGCGCAACGAATGATTGCTGTCAGCCGTAATCCCGATTGCACGCATGAAGTTCATGGTTTCGGAAATACGCTGGGCCAAAGCTGCATAGCGTTCTGCCTGTGGGCTTTTGCCGACAAAGCCGAGCATCCACTGGTGAACGTTCTCCAGATTTGCGTAGCCGCCCTGAGCGAAAGCGCGCAGCAGATTGAGCGTCGCCGCCGACTGACGGTATGCCATGTCCTGCCGCTGAGGATCGGGTGTGCGCGAAGCTGAATCAAATTCGATACCGTTGATGATGTCACCACGGTAAGATGGCAGTTCTACGCCATTCAGCGTTTCCATGTCGGACGAACGCGGCTTGGCGAACTGACCGGCGATACGGCCAACCTTCACAACAGGCTTCGATGCGCCAAATGTAAGCACGACGGCCATCTGAAGGAATACACGGAAAAAGTCGCGGATATTGTCTGCGCCGTGTTCCGCAAAACTTTCGGCGCAATCACCGCCCTGAAGCAGAAATGCCTTGCCTTCCGCAACCTCGGCCAACTGCTGCTTGAGCTTGCGCGCTTCACCTGCAAAAACCAGCGGCGGATAGGTGCGAAGACGGGCCTCAACGTCGTTCAGAGCCTGTGCGTCCGGATAAAACGGCACTTGCTTGATCGGCTTGCTTCTCCAGGAATGCGGGGTCCAGTTCTTCGTCATTTGAGCACCTGTTTGCTTCTATCCGCTCGATTTCTCTCGGATTATATCCTCCTTGCACGAAAGCCGGAATTCCTTAACGGACAGCCCCATCTGACAAAGATGACAGCATATCCCGGAAAACCGGCGTGCGTGATCGCGCTGATATAATGCAGGCTGAAACTTTATGCCAGCAATATTCGTTAACCGAAGAAACCGGCTGCGAAAGATTTATCCGGCGACTTTCTCACCATGTACAACCCGATAGGTCGGCTTGTACATGGTGACCAGTTCTTCGGCCGCAGTCGGATGAACCGCCATCGTGCGATCGAAGTCATCCTTGGTCGCGCCAGCCTTGAGCGAAATGCCCAGAAGCTGGGCCATCTCACCAGCATCCGGCCCCATGATATGGGCTCCGATCACACGGCGGCTTACTGCATCCACGATGAGCTTCATCAGCATTTTCTCGTTTCGACCGGAAAGCGTGTTCTTCATCGGACGGAACAGTGCTCTGTAGACTTCAAGCTCCGGATACTTCTTCGCAGCCTCATCTTCGGGCAGGCCGACAGTACCGATTTCCGGCTGCGAGAAGACGGCCGTCGCGATCAGTTCATGATCCGGCTTCGTCGGATTGTCCTTGAAGGCTGTCTCGAGAAAGCACATTGCTTCATGGATTGCCACGGGCGTCAGCTGGACACGGTTCGTGACGTCGCCCACTGCCCATATATTCGCGATATTGGTGCGTGAATAATCGTCCACAAGAATGGCACCCAGCTCATCCGTCTTTACACCAGCCCTCTCCAGGCCGAGACCAGTCGTGTTGGCTTTGCGCCCGATAGCCATCATTGCCTGACCGACTTCCAACCTGTCGCCGTTATTCAGCGAAATCTTCAGGTTGCCGTCGGACTGCTTCTCGATTTTCTCGAAAACCGCTTCGCAAATGATACGGATGCCCTTTGCTTCCATGGTTTCGTGCAAGAGATGGCGCAAGTCGGGATCGAAACGGGAGAGAATCTCCTTGCCGCGATAGACGAGCGTGGTCTCGACGCCAAGACCATGGAATATGTTCGCGAACTCAACAGCGATATAACCGCCACCTGCGATGGCGATCGCTTTCGGCAGCTCGGCGAGATGGAACGCTTCATTGGAACTGATGCAATATTCATGGCCCGGCATGGTTTCCGGCATCGTGGGGTGGCCGCCCGTCGCAATCAATATCTGGTCGGTCGTTATGCGGCGACCCTCCGCCTTCAGTTCGACGGTATGCTCATCGATCAATTCAGCACGGCTGGCGAAAATCTCGACTTCAGAATTCTGGAGCCCCTTGGTGTAGAGCCCCTCTAGCCGTGCAATCTCCTTGTCCTTGGCATCGATCAGCTTTTTCCAGTCGAATGCCGATGCGCCCACATTCCAGCCATAGCCAGCAGCATCTTCGAAATGTTCGGGGAACTGCGAGGCATAGACAAAAAGCTTCTTCGGGACACACCCACGGATAACGCAAGTTCCGCCCATGCGATACTCTTCAGCAAGGGCGACTTTCTTACCCATCGCTCCGGCAAGGCGGGCAGCCCGGACCCCGCCGGACCCGCCGCCGATAACAAAAAGATCATAATCGAAGCCGGACATGGGATTCTCCAAAAAACATTAGGTTGGCCGATATGTAGGCAAAAGAAAAAGCCCGGCCAAGTGACCGGGCTTTCAAATTCCCTGTTATCGCTAAAATTACTGCTGTGCAGGCTGCGCCGGAGCGGCAGCGGCGCCGGCCTGTGCGGCCAGAACTTCTGCCACGCTGGTTGCCAGATCCCGGGCGATGCCGTTCTGCCAGATATTGGCGGCCTTGACGACTTCACGTGTTACAATCGGGCCTTCCGACAAAAGCTTCTTGCCTGCAGACGACGTATAGAATGCTGCGATAGCCTTCAGTTCGTCTTCCGAAAAAGCCTTTGCGTAAGCGCGAGCGGATTCGGTTTCGAGATCTGCGCGGCGGGAAGCAAGAGCCAAAGCCTTGTCATCGACTGTCTTGGTGATGAGGGCTTCCAGATTCGGGTCCTTCTGAATCAGCTCGCCCTTCAGGGAGCGCGCCGCATTCGGAAGAATTTCGTCGAACTGCTCGGTGGCATTAATTGCAGAAATAGCAGCGCGGGCAGCTTCCAGATGGGCTTCAGAGATTTCCTGTGCCGATGCTGCGTGAATGCCCGACATCAGTACGAGCGCGGAAAACGGTGCAATCAGACGGCGAAAGCCAGTTGCCGGGATCATAAGTCAGTACTCCGTTCAATCAGTTCAAGACCGGTTCATGGTGCGGATGCCGTCGTTGCCGGCAATCACTGCCGCACGCGCGAGTCCGATGAAAAGTCCGTGCTCGACAACGCCTGGAATTGCGAAGAGAGCGTCAGATAGTGTCTTTGGATCGGGAATGCGGCCAAAAGATGCATCCACGATATAATGCCCACCATCTGTTACGAAGGGTGAGCCATCTTTTAAACGCAGTGCCAGCGGGCCTGCAAGGCCACACTTTGCAGCTGCTTCCTCGATAGCGCGGAAGGTCGCGCCAAGACCGAAGCGGTTGACTTCCACTGGCAGAGGAAAACGTCCGAGCGTCTCGACCACCTTGGAGCTGTCGGCAATGACGATCATTGCATCAGAGGCGGCAGCAACGATCTTTTCACGAAGAAGCGCCCCACCGCCACCCTTGATGAGCGAGAGATTGGTATCGACTTCGTCCGCACCGTCAACCGTGAGATCGAGATGGGGCGTTTCGTCAAGCGTTGTAAGCGGAACTCCGAGTTCCTCACAAAGCTTGGCGGTACGTTCGGAAGTGGGCACGCCAATGATCTTGAAGCCACCACTTACCTTTTCAGCAAGCAGTCGCACAAACTCCTCGGCAGTTGAACCGGTACCAATTCCCAGACGCATTCCGTCCTTGACGTGTGTGAGTGCTTCTGCGGCGGCTGCAATTTTTAACTTGCGAGCTTCATCCATACCAAGTTCCCCGAAATCCCAGCGGATTCTCATTGTCATCCGGTTCGCCTCTAGCATGCGGGCGCGGCGCAACAAAGCTTCTATTCGAACTATGACGCAGAATTTCGGATTTTAAGCAAATCTGATCGCGAGGTTGAGCCGAGGACGACAATCAGATAGGAGTTCTCTATTCCCTATTTTCACATACGAGAAGCTAATGTCTGCTGCTAATCCCAAGCCCATCATCGTTTTCGATCTCGACGGAACCATCGTCGATACAGCACCAGACCTTCTCGATAGCCTCAATCACTGCCTGGCGATATCCGGACTGAAAACAGCCGACCGTGAATCGTTGCGCAGATTCGTGGGACAAGGCGGACGCGTCATGATCGAACGCGCATTCGCCGCGCAGCAGAAACAGGCAGACGAAGCGCAACTCGATAACCTCGTAGAAGAGTTCCGGGAGCATTATGCGAATAATATGCCGGGGCATTCCACTTTCTTTCCAGGCGTACTGGAGGCAATGGACCGCTTCTCCGCGAGCGGTTACGAACTGGCGGTCTGCACGAACAAATTCGAGGCCCTGTCGGTAAAACTCCTGACTTCGATGGGCGAAGCCACGCGATTTGCAGCGATCTGCGGGGCAGATACATTCGCTTATCGCAAGCCTGACCCGCGTCACCTTACTGACACCATCGCACGTGCAGGCGGCAATCGCGAACGGGCCATAATGGTTGGCGACAGCCGCACCGACATCGACACTGCGAAAGCGGCTGGCATCCCCGTTGTTGCCGTCGATTTCGGATATACTGATCTGCCCGTGCAGCATTATGGTCCTAGCCGCGTCATCTCGCATTTTGACGAGTTCACTCTCGAAATGGCTGGCGAACTCATCGCTGCCGTAACTGATCCAGTGTAACGGGAAGCAGAAAATGTCTACGCTGCGGATTCTAGTATCGGGCGCGATTTTCTTAGCCGCATTATCAACGGCGTCTGCGAATGATGGATCGCCGGGTTTGCCCGGCGTGCACCCGCAAAAACCAATAGTGTCCGCTCCACCACCCGCTCCCGAACCGGATCAGGCACAAAGCGGCAACTGGAGAAATTTTCGTGTTGGTAACACCGACGTGTCGATTTCGGGCAGCATTAGCGTCGATGTCGGCACCGGAAACAGTCGCTCGTCCCGTCGCTAATTTCGGGAAGCTCGGGCCAGCGCCGACAGGACGGCTGGCAGTTGAGCGGGCAAATCTTCGGCGATAAGCCCATGACCGAAACGGCGGGCTGCGTCGGCATGTATCCACACAGCAGCACAGGCTGCCGCGAATGCGGGCATGCCCTGCGCAAGCAGGCCGCATACAATTCCGGTCAAAACATCGCCTGATCCTGCCGTTGCGAGCAAAAGAGTTCCATTGGCGTTGACCACGGCCACCCCGCCCGGTTCCGCAATCACGCTATCAGGCCCTTTATATACAATGATAGCGTTGGCGCGCCTTGCCGCCTCACGCGCCTTTTCAATCTTCGAGACCGCAGCCTTTGCAATATCGGGAAAAAGCCGTCGAAATTCACCTTCATGTGGTGTCAGCACAAGTGCAGACCGGGCATCCTGCCGGCGATCGAAAAGCTCATTTGGGTCCTGCTCAAAGGCCGTAATTCCGTCAGCATCGAGGACCAGTCCGTGGCACCCCTCTAGTCCGCCAGCGGCGAGAAATAGTGCGTGCTCACGCGCAAATGCTGGATTCCCGTAGCCCGGACCGAGGACCGCCGCTCCAACCTTGCGCTCGGCGAAAAACTGCCGAACATCCTTCAAGCTGCGGGTTTCGCGAACCATGATGCTGGTCAGATTGGCAGCATTAATCGCCATCGCATCGGGCGGAGATAAAAGCGTAACCGCCCCTGCCCCAATGCGTGCTGCGGCGAGAGCCGAGAGACGCGCAGCGCCAGTCGAATGAGGGCCACCCGAAAACACGGCTGCGTGGCCGCGACTATATTTATAAGTTTCAACGCCCAGCACAGGAAGGGCACCTTCCCAAAGCTCGGGCGCATTTTCAAAAGTATGGGGCTCGATGGCTGCAAGTATATGATCGGGAATGCCGATATCCGCGACGTGAAGCACCCCGCAATGCGCCCTTCCCGGCTGCAGCAGATGGCCGGGCTTCTTTCGAAAAAAAGTAACTGTGGCGCGCGCCCGGATCGCTGTTCCCAGAACCTCTCCGGTCTCACCCGATATGCCACTCGGCAAATCAACAGCCACCACCGGTACGTCCGAACTGTTCAGCGCATCAATCGCAACGGCTTCGGACCCATGAATATCGCGGGCGAGCCCGGCACCGAATAAAGCATCGATCACGCCCCCAAAACTGACGGCTGAAAACTCACCCAGATTCGAGACAGGCCCCTTGTAAAAAAGCGATGCGCGCATGGCATCCGAACCTTTTTGCGGAGGAGCCGATGCAAAACACATGACCTCCAGACCGGCTTCCAGCAGAAGTTGGGCCGCGACATAGCCGTCACCACCGTTATTGCCGGGTCCGCACAGAACCGCGACCGGCGAATTGCGGGCGAACATCCCCTGCGCAACCTCCGCGACGGCGCGTCCTGCCACCAACATCAGCGAAAAGCCATCCTTGATACCAGCCTTTATCGTCTGGCGATCCGCTTCTGCCATTTCCTGCGGGGTCAGCAACTCGTACATCGCGTACCTTTTGAACATGGGTGATTGGAGTGATTAAATACGCGGCAGCGGGCTTTATGCAAGCTTGCCTTCTTTTAAGGCGAAATGGCTATTTTTTAGCCAGAAGGCCCAGTTGATAGAACCGCTTTTCTTGCGCGCCGCCAGAGTGGCGCTTGCACTAGCATCATGATTAGTGCCAATCTGCCTCCAGATGAAGGAAGTGGGAGAAAATTTTCACACCCCATTCAAACTGGCACAGTTCATGCTTCTCTATGGGTGAAGCGGGCACAATGCTCATTTCCGAAGAAGAGCGGAGACCATTCTCTGATGAAAAAGATCGAAGCCATCATAAAGCCCTTCAAGCTGGATGAAGTGAAGGAAGCCCTTCAGGAAGTCGGCTTGCAGGGGATCACTGTCATCGAAGCCAAGGGCTTTGGACGACAGAAGGGTCATACCGAGCTTTACCGCGGCGCCGAATATGTCGTCGACTTTCTTCCCAAGGTGAAAGTTGAAGTCATCGTCGCAGACGAAACCGTGGACAGCGCTATTGAAGCCATCCGCAAGGCTGCCCAGACGGGACGCATCGGCGATGGCAAGATTTTCGTCTCCAACATCGAAGAAGTTATCCGTATCCGTACCGGTGAATCCGGCGTGGATGCCATCTGACAATACCTGCGTACAATCCATCGTCGTGCAAACAGGGAATTAATATGACGACTGCCAACGATATTCTGAAACAAATCAAAGACAACGACATCAAGTTTGTCGACCTTCGCTTCACCGATCCGAAGGGTAAGCTGCAGCACGTTACGATGGATATCGGCCTCGTCGACGAAGACATGTTTGTCGACGGCGTGATGTTCGACGGCTCTTCCATCGCTGGCTGGAAGGCAATCAACGAATCCGACATGGTTTTGATGCCGGATCCGACGACCGCTCATATCGATCCGTTCTTCGCTCAGTCTACACTCGTCATCCTTTGCGACATTCTCGACCCCGTTTCGGGCGAGGCCTATGGCCGCGATCCCCGCACGACCGCGAAGAAGGCCGAAGCCTACATGAAGTCGCTCGGTATCGGCGATACGGTCTATGTCGGCCCGGAAGCTGAATTCTTTGTCTTCGACGACGTGAAATACAAGGCCGACCCGTACAATACCGGTTTCAAGCTCGATTCGACCGAACTTCCGTCGAATGACGACACCGATTATGAAACAGGCAACCTCGGCCACCGTCCGCGTGTTAAGGGCGGCTATTTCCCGGTTCCGCCAATCGACAGCGCGCAGGACATGCGCTCGGAAATGCTGACCGTTCTCACCGAAATGGGTGTGACTGTCGAAAAGCATCACCATGAAGTGGCTTCCGCCCAGCACGAACTCGGCGTCAAATTCGACACGCTCGTGCGCAATGCAGACAAGATGCAGATCTACAAGTATGTCGTGCATCAGGTTGCCAATGCTTATGGCAAGACGGCGACCTTCATGCCGAAACCAATCTTCGGTGACAACGGCTCGGGCATGCATGTCCACTTCTCGATCTGGAAAGAAGGCAAGCCGACCTTCGCTGGCAACGAATATGCTGGCCTGTCGGAAAACTGCCTCTATTTCATCGGCGGCGTCATCAAGCACGCAAAGGCCGTGAATGCATTCACCAATCCGTCAACCAACTCCTACAAGCGTCTGGTTCCAGGTTATGAAGCTCCGGTTCTGCTCGCCTATTCGGCTCGCAACCGTTCGGCTTCCTGCCGTATTCCGTTTGGCAACTCGCCGAAGTCCAAGCGTCTGGAAGTTCGCTTCCCTGACCCGGCGGCCAACCCTTATCTGTGCTTTGCTGCCCTGCTGATGGCTGGTCTTGACGGCATCAAGAACAAGATTCATCCGGGACAGGCCATGGACAAGGATCTTTATGATCTGCCCGCCAAGGAACTGAAGAAAATTCCAACCGTCTGCGGTTCCCTGCGCGAAGCCCTGCAGTCGCTCGACAAGGATCGTGAATTCCTCAAGGCCGGCGGTGTGTTCGACGACGATCAGATCGACAGCTTCATCGAACTCAAGATGGCCGAAGTGATGCGTTATGAAACGACGCCGCACCCGGTCGAGTACGACATGTATTACTCGGTTTAAAAAAGTGCGCGGACACCGGTTCAGGTAGTCCGCGCGTTTTTTGCCTTCTACCGAGGCCCCCAAAAAAAGAAACCCCGGCAACGCCGGGGTTTCTTTGTTAGACCAATGCAATAGACATGTTATTTAAAGGGCTGCGAGCACGCGGGCAGCCATCATCATTTCGATTTCACGGCTCCTGCGGCGCTCCACTGCTTCCGCATCGGCTCCCCAATGTTCGATGGTCCAATCCTCATCGATATGGGCCAGCTGCCAGCCTTGTTCCGCGGTCACTTCGCCTTTTGCTATAGCCAGTGCAATAATCGCTGACCCCGTCAGTGTCGTCATCGTATGCAGAGCCGCCAGTGCAATTGGATCCTTGAAGGCAGACAGATGCACACCAAAGGCTGCTATGGCTTCACGCGGCTGCTCAATATGCATTACACCTTCGGCGAGCGAAAACCGTGCGCCAAGCCCTTGCATCCAATCGATCAGCGGGTCCCATTGCTGCGTCTGCCGAGAAACGAGTTCCTGCGGACTGTCGGCGCGATAGCAAAGCATATCCGTACCCGCAAAACGTAGAATATCCTCGAAAACCGCCTGCGGGTCCTGCGCAATTCCGTCGATTGCCGTATTGACCAAACGCGTTGCGGGCATTTTGCCGGGATCGATGACCTTTTCCTGAGCAGCAAATTCGTCCGCCACGATCTCGGCAGCGGCCTTCGTCGGCAACCTCAGCAGGCTGCGCGCTGGCGTCTTGACCGGACGACCGTCCAGATGGACTGCAAAACCGCCTTCAACTTCGGCTACTTCTGCTTTCTCGTAGAAACGTTTGGGCAGTTGCGCCAGCATCTGCTTCTGCGCACGCACGATGGGGTTCTCGTCGGAAAGCTGCTTTCCCGCTTCAAGATCACTCAGAATATCACGCATATATTTATCCAGTTCTGTATCGCTGACTTGGCAGAACGCCCCAACAACTAGAGGACCTGTTCGTCCATAGTCTGCAGCAATGCATGGAGTTCAGATGGCACTTCCAGAATATGATGGGCGCCAGCTTCGATCAGTCCCTGCCGGTGATGATAACCCCAGGAGACGCCTGCGGCCATAGCGCCCGCCGAGCGGGCCATCTGCATATCATAAACAGCATCGCCGATAACAATCGTTCGATTGGGTTCTATTCCCATTTCAGCACAGGATTCAAGCACCATAGCCGGATGCGGCTTCGACGGGCAGTCATCGGCGGTACGTGTGACCACGAAATGGTGCCCTATACCGTGACGTTCAAAAACAGAGCGGACACCGCGCTGCGACTTGCCGGTTACGATACCGAGCAGAAGATCGTCCCTCGCCCCAAGCTCGCTCAGGAGCGGCAGAATTCCATCATAAAGCGGCTCTGCGAAGTCCGGCGCCTGTCGCAACATCACGAAGTTTTGCTTGTAACGTTGTGTCAGCCAGTGGACCTGCTCGTCCGGTTCCCGATTCAACAGCTTCGCAATGGCAAGATGCAACGACAGGCCGATGATCGAATGCGTTTCCTCGATTGCAGGAGGTTCCAGACCAGCATCGGCAAAACTGGTTGCCATGCATCTGTGAATGAAGTCGCCGCTGTCGACGAGCGTTCCGTCGCAATCGAAGAGTACAAGTTTCATCGGGCGTTGGATACCTTTGCCGGCTTGCTGATAATCATCAGTCCGCAACCGATCAACGCGAGAGCCGCAAATATTTTCCAGCTCAGTGGCTCGTTCAGGATGAGGCCGCTCAATAACACGCCGAAAGCCGGCGTGAGAAAGGCAAAGTTTGAAAGTTTTGACACGGGGTATCGGCGTACCATCCAGAACCAGAGCGGATAGGTAAACGCCACCACGAATACCGCCTGAAACAGGAAGGCTAATATTGACAACACATCGGGACTGCGAAGCAGCGGGCCACTCAACGAAATGAACGGCAACGGCACCAGCGTTGCAATCACCAACTGGTAAAGAAGTGTCTTCTCCGGCGCTGTGTAGGCAAGCCGGGTCCGCTTGATGACCAGCGTGGTTAAACCCCACAACACACCGGACACCAGCGCTAGCATATCGCCATATATCGCATGCGGTCCCGGACGGCTGACATGATCGGAAAAGACCAGAAACACGCCCAGAAAGGCGATACACATGCCGATGAACGCACGAACAGACATGCGTTCGCCTAAAAGGAAATGACTGCCGATAGCGACCCAGAACGGCATGACATTCATCATGAGCGTTACACGTCCCACGCTTGTCAGCTCCATCGCCAGAAAAATCAGGACGAACTCGGTGCCGAATAGCAATCCGGCGGCTATTCCCGCCGCAAGCGTGCCATCACGCTTGAAAAGCGGGATACGACGCCAACAACACCAGAGAAAGACACACATGCCGCCGAGCGCAGAACGTCCCGCCGCCATGAGCATAGGGTTGAAACCTTGATTGCCGATCTTGATGGCAACCTGATTAAGCCCCCAACTGAACATGATGAACACGACCAGCATGATGGCCAGCCCATCGAACGAAACTCGTCCTTGGGACGATCCCCCCGCTTCGCCTGACATTTTTAATCTACCGCGCTTTCCTCGTCAAAGCCGAGCAGATTCCACGACTGCACCATGTGTGGCGGCAAAGGAGCCGTCACATCGATGATGCCGCCCGACGGGTTCGGAATGCGAATGCGGCGTGCATGAAGATGCAGCCGTTTCTGAATCCCGCCCGGAAACTCCCAATTCTGGTCAGCTTCAAAATATTTTGGATCACCGATAATTGGATGACCGATATAAGCCGCATGAACGCGCAGCTGATGGGTTCTGCCGGTATAGGGTTCCATCTCGAGCCAGGTCAGGTTGTTCCCTGCCTTCTCGATGATGCGATAATAAGAGACCGCATGATCAGAGTCCGGTTCGCCATGCTGGCAGACACGCATCTTGTCACCGTCGGGCGTCTGATCCTTGACCAGCCACGTGGAAATCTTGTCCTCGCGCTTGCGTGGAACACCTTTTACCAAGGCCCAGTAGGTCTTCTTGGTATCGCGCTCGCGAAAAGCGGCGGTTAACGCCTGTGCCGCGCCGCGGGTGCGCGCCACGACGAGCACGCCCGACGTGTCACGGTCGATGCGGTGCACAAGACGCGGCTTTTCGCCCTTTTTGTTGCGCCATGCCTCCAGCATACCGTCGATATGTCGCGTTACGCCGGACCCGCCCTGCACAGCGAGGCCTGCCGGTTTGTTGAAAACATACACTTTCGGGTCTTCGTACAGAAGCATCTGCGAAAGCACATCACCGTCCTGCTGGCTGCGGATTGTTCGCGCCGTAACCGGTCCGGTGGCTTTTTCATCGACGCCGAGCGGCGGAATGCGAACAGTCTGCCCGGCTTGAACACGTGTATCGGCCTTGGCCCGGGAGCCGTCGATACGGATCTGGCCCGACCGCAGAAGTTTTTGCAGGTGACCGAAACCCAGGCCTGGATAATGGACCTTGAACCAGCGGTCGAGCCGCATGCCCGCCTCGCCTGTATCCACAATCTTCTGTTCAACGACTGCCATGGAGAAACCCGATCAACTCTTCCTAATACGGCGTGTACTAGCCCGCCGGTCATTTAGTCATCTCAATAGACGCGAGTTTCGCGGATTGCTAGGCGGAATTCCCGAAAACCGAAATTTGGCTGCTTTGAAGGAAACCGGTTCTCTTTCTTCAAAGAGTTTGATTTCCACGCATAAACTTCACGCTCGGTTACATACGTTTTTAATTTATGGTCGGTCTTGACACCCAATCGCCACTTCTTGTCGCCATCTGATATTGATAGAACAAGCGGGCTATACCATTTAGCCCGTGAATACACGAGCGGGAGTGCGAAAGTGTCATTGCTCAAAATCTACTGGCGAGCCATGGAATATCTTGCGGTCGAGAAGGCTGCAACGATAACCATGTGCGTGGCCAGCGTCCTGGTTGCCCTGGTCACACTTGCCGAACCAATTCTGTTCGGTCGGGTCATTCAGGCTATCTCCGACAAGGGTGACATTTTCTCGCCCCTGGCGATGTGGGCTGCACTCGGCGGCTTCAACATTGTTGCCGCCGTCTTTGTGGCCCGCGGCGCAGACCGTCTCGCACACCGCCGCCGTCTGGGCGTGATGATCGATTCCTATGAGCGTCTCATCACGATGCCGCTTTCGTGGCACCAGAAGCGCGGCACGTCCAACGCGCTCCATACGCTGATCCGCGCAACGGACTCGCTTTTCACCCTCTGGCTCGAATTCATGCGCCAGCATCTGACGACAATCGTTGCTCTGGCGACGCTTATCCCGGTTGCCATGAACATGGATATGCGCATGTCGCTGGTGCTTATTGTGCTCGGCGTCATCTATGTGATGATCGGGCAGTTGGTCATGCGCAAGACCAAGGACGGTCAGACAGCTGTCGAAAAGCACCACCACAAGCTTTTCGAGCATGTCAGCGATACGATCAGCAACGTCTCGGTCGTGCAGAGCTACAACCGTATCGCGTCGGAAACGCAATCCCTGCGCAATTATGCCAAAAATCTTGAGAAGGCCCAGTTCCCCGTTCTCAACTGGTGGGCACTTGCCAGCGGCCTGAACCGGATGGCCTCGACCTTCTCGATGGTGGTTGTCCTCGTTCTGGGCGCCTACTTCGTCACCAAGGGCCAGATGCGCGTCGGCGACGTGATCGCCTTTATCGGTTTTGCCCAACTGATGATCGGCCGTCTCGATCAGATCAGCGCTTTCATCAATCAGACCGTAACCGCACGCGCCAAGCTTGAAGAATTTTTCCAGATGGAAGATGCAACCGCTGACCGTCAGGAACCGCAGGACGTTTCGGACCTCGCCAACGTCAAGGGCGACATCGTTTTCGACAACGTTACCTTCGAGTTTCCGAACTCCGGTCAGGGCGTCTATGACGTGTCTTTCGAGATCAAGCCAGGGCAGACGGTGGCTATTGTCGGCCCCACCGGCGCGGGCAAGACCACACTCATCAATCTGCTGCAACGGGTCTTCGATCCGGCAGCCGGTCGCATCACCATCGATGGAACCGATACGCGTACCGTCAGCCGTCGCTCCCTGCGTCATGCTATTGCGACCGTCTTTCAGGACGCCGGACTGTTCAATCGCTCTGTTGAAGAGAATATTCGTGTTGGTCGTGAAGACGCCACATCTGAAGAAGTGCACGCTGCCGCTCGCGCTGCTGCCGCCCACGACTTCATTCTGGCCAAGAGCGATGGCTACGATACCGTTGTCGGCGAACGTGGCTCGCAGCTTTCAGGCGGCGAACGCCAGCGTCTCGCGATTGCGCGTGCTATCCTGAAGGATTCGCCCATCCTCGTTCTTGACGAAGCCACCAGTGCGCTTGACGTCGAAACCGAAGAGAAGGTGAAACAGGCGGTGGACGATCTGAGCCATGACCGTACAACCTTTATCATCGCGCACCGTCTTTCGACGGTTCGTTCGGCCGATCTGGTCCTGTTCATGGACAAGGGACATCTGGTTGAAAGCGGCAGCTTCGATGAGCTTGCCGCACGCGGCGGTCGCTTTACCGACCTTCTGCGCGCTGGTGGTCTCAAGCTTGAAGACAAGGCTACCAAAGTCATCGAAGGTAGCAACGTCATGCCTTTCCCGACCAAAGGCGCAGTTGGCTAAAATCAGACATGTTGCAAGCGAAAAGCCCGCGGTGATCTCATCGCGGGCTTTTGCTTTTTACCAACACGCCTGAATTTAAAGCGGCACCTCGAAGCGGAGTCCATCATATCCGGGCTCCACATTGTCCGGTGTCTCACGCAAGACGGTTTCATAATCGAGCGGAACATGCATATGCGTGAGAACGGCGCGCTTGGGCGCCAGCTTCTCAATCCATTCGAGCGCTTCGCCGAGGGAGAAATGGCTTGGGTGCGGGCGGTATTGCAATGCATCGATTATAAGGACATCGGCTCCGCCCAAATAGTTGAGGCTTTGCTCGGGAAACGCGCTCACATCGGTGCAATAGACCACAGAACCAATGCGAAATCCGAGCGACTCGATATCGCCGTGCACCTGGCTGAATGGCTCAAAACGAATTGCACCGCCGGCCCCCGATATTGAAAACGGGGTTTCGGGGGCAATATCGTGCATGCTGAGGATAGGCGGATAACTCGACCCGGCAGGTGTCTCAAAACAATAACCGAAGGCCTCGAAGAGCCGATTACGCGTCAGCCGATTGGCGTAGACATCCATCAGACGACGATTTTCAACGACGTAGGTGCGAAGATCGTCGATTCCATGAATATGATCCGCGTGCGGGTGGGTGTAGACAGCCGCATCGAGGCTATGTGCGCCCGCATCGATCATCTGGGCGCGGAAATCCGGGCCCGTATCGATCACAACCGTTGTGCTCTTGCCGTCCATGTCAAACCGCTCAACCAGAAGCGATGCACGACGACGCCTGTTCTTTGGGTTCTCGGGATCGCAACTGCCCCAATCGCCATTGATGCGCGGGACGCCGGGAGAAGAGCCGCAACCCAGAAGCGTAAAGCGCAGGCAGTTTCGGGGGAAATTCACGCTCAATTTTCCTCTGAAGGCCGAGGCATCTTGGAAAACAGCCTGAACACGTTATCACTCGTAATACGCGCAACCTCGTCATTGCTCACGCCAATCGTTTCGGCCAACATGGCGGCCGTATGTTGAACGAAAGACGGCTCATTGCGCTTGCCGCGATGTGGCAACGGGGCAAGGAACGGAGCATCTGTTTCCACCAGCAGGCGGTTACGCGGAACGATGGATGCTATTTCGCGGATTTCTGGTGAGTTCTTGAATGTCAAAATGCCGGAAAAGGAAATATAGCCGCCCAGTTCAATGCCTTTTTCAGCCAGCGCTCGTCCGGAAGAAAAGCAATGGAGAATGAACGGAAAAACACCCTTTTCCGTCTCCTGCTCAAGAATTTCAGCCATATCGTCGTCCGCACTGCGTGCATGTATAACAAGTGGCAACTGGGTCCGACGTGCGGCTTCGATGTGAACGAGAAAACCTTGACGCTGCGCTGCCGGCGGAGCGTAGTCGTAGTGATAATCGAGACCTGCTTCGCCTATGGCGACAACCTTCGGATGTTCCGCAAGGCGCACGAGATCGTCAGCCGTAATGTCCAGTTCTTCATGCGCATTGTTGGGATGGGTACCGACGGAACAATAGACGGACTCATAGGCTTCCGCTATGGCACGGATCGTATCGAATTTCCTGACCCGCGTGGAAATCGTCACCATGCGCTTGATCCCGGCGTCGAGCGCGCGCTGCACAACGGCATCGCGCTCCGGCTCGAAATCGGCAAAGTCGAGATGACAATGGCTATCGACAAGCATCATCGAACTCAGTTCTACTCTTCTGTTTCCACATAACGCGGGAATACCGGCTGCGGAGCTGGCAGATCGGTACCGCCGACAAGTTGGCTTGCCGTAACGTCAGAGAACTGACGCTTGTCGGCAGGAATTGCCAATATGTCGAGAAGCTTTTCCGCCGACTGCGGGATGAAGGGCTGTACCATGATGCCGACACGCCGGATCACTTCCGCGGTCACATAAAGGACGGTTCCCATACGCGCCGGATCGGTCTTCCGCAACGCCCAGGGCTCCTGCCCCGCAAAATAGCGGTTTGCTTCGGCAACGACAGCGAAGATCGCACCGAGCGCCAGATGCAGCGCCTGATCGTCCATTGCCTTGCGCGCGGTATCCAGCGCCGCCTCGGCCTGATCCAGAATAGCTTTATCAGCTTCCGAGAATTCACCTGGAACCGGGACCTTGCCTTCGCAATTCTTGGCGATCATCGACAGCGAGCGCTGGGCGAGATTGCCGAGATCATTCGCCAGGTCGGCATTTGTGCGGTTGACAATAGCGTCATGGCTGTAGCTGCCGTCCTGACCAAACGGTACTTCGCGCATCAGGAAATAGCGCAACTGATCGAGCCCATAGCGCTCAACGAGACCGAACGGATCGATCACGTTACCGAGCGACTTCGACATCTTCTCGCCGCGATTGAACAGGAAGCCATGCGCGAAAACCCGCTTCGGCAACGGAATGCCAGCCGACATCAGGAATGCGGGCCAATAGACAGCATGGAAGCGAGAGATGTCCTTGCCGATGATGTGCGCATCGGCAGGCCAATAGCCCCATTTGCCGTCCGTAGTGTCCGGATAGCCAAGGGCCGTGATGTAGTTTGTCAGGGCGTCGACCCAGACATACATGACATGCTTTTCGTCACCCGGCACCGGAATGCCCCAATCGAAGGTCGTGCGGGAAATCGACAGGTCCTTCAGCCCGGACTTGACGAAGCTCACGATCTCATTGCGACGTTCCGCAGGCATGATGAAGCCGGGGTTTTGCTCGTAAAGATCGAGCAGCCTGTCCTGATAGGATGAGAGACGGAAGAAATAGCTTTCCTCCTCAACCCACTCGACAGGGGTCCCCTGCGGGCCATAACGAACGCCGTCCTCGCGAACTTCTGTTTCCTCTTCACCGTAATAGGCCTCGTCACGCACGGAATACCAACCGGCATATCCACCCTTGTAGATATCGCCATTATCAGCCATCGCTTTCCAGATAGCCTGGCTGGCCTTGTAGTGGCGCTCTTCAGAAGTGCGAATATAATCGTCATTGGAGCTGTTCAGCACGTCTGCCATCTGCCGGAACGCAGTCGTATTGCGGTCGGCAAGCTCGCGCGGCGTGATGCCTTCCTTGCGCGCGCTCTGCAGCATCTTGATGCCGTGTTCGTCCGTACCGGTCAGAAAGAAAACATCCTTACCGTTCAGTCGCTGAAAACGTGCCATCGCATCGGTCGCGATCAGTTCATACGCGTGACCGATGTGTGGCTTTCCGTTGGGATAAGCAATCGCGGTGGTGATGTAATATTTTTCGCGGCTCATTATGGACCCGGTCTTTCGATGTTTGGAAGCGCGCGCTCTGAACAAAACAAGGCACACGCGGAAGAAAATTCGTCAGCGGTGACATAACGCATGTCAGCGGCCATGTCACGCAAGTGGAGGCAGACCGGAACGAAAAGCGCGATGGGTTTTTTCCAGAAGGATTACCACCGCTTGCCGACGGTCGAGATTGTAGGTTTCAGCATCCACGGTTTCGCGTGACAGATCGCTCCAGAATCGCGACCAGCGATCTGCATCATGCAGTTGCCCAGTCTCGGCGCGACGCCGAGCTTCCATTGCAACCCGCCCCAGCAGGTGGTCGCGAAACAGTTCATACTGAACTTCCGACTCCCGGCCATTCAATATGCCGCCAAGCGCCTGTGCTTTCGGCAGGTCGAAATTCTGTCCTTCAAGAAGGGTGTCGACCGTGTCGGAGATTTCGATACCGCCATTTGCCACCAACAAAAGTGCCTTGCGCACACTGCCTTCCGATCGCTGGAGCAGCGTTTGCGTTACCCTACCAGCCTCCATTCCGACACCAGGACCGACATGAGACAAGGCGTCCGTAAGCGCCTTATCGTCAAGCGGCTTGAAGCCGATGCTCTGGCAGCGCGACCGGATTGTCGGGAGCAAGCGTCCAGACGAGTGGGAAATGAGGATAAAGAGCGCCCGTGCGGGAGGCTCTTCCAGCGTTTTCAACAAAGCGTTGGCGGCATTGCGGTTCATATCGTCGGCTGGATCGACAATGACGATGCGCCAGGCGTGGTCCGATGCCGTTCTGGTCAGAAAATGCGTGACACGGCGAATTTCCTCCACCGGGATGCCGGTTTTGAACTTTCCGGTCTTCTGATCGAACGGACGGTTGATATGCAGGACAGCCGGATGCATGCCGCCCGCAATCTGACGCCAGAGCGGTCTTGCAAAATCCGGAGCGGTAATATGTTCCGGCGCCTGTCCATTGTTGCCATGCGCCAGCATATGGCCTGCGAGGTGAAACGCGAGCGTTGCCTTGCCGATGCCCTGCGCACCTTCAAAGAGCAGCGCGTGATGCATGCGCCCCTCACGATAGGCTTGAGCCAGAAAACCACTGATCTCGCGGTGTCCGGAAACATAATCGCTCGCGGATGGCTCAGGCACACCCTCAATCGAATCGTGAGCTTTAGGGACGTCGAGTTCCTCGATCACAACAGCCCCCTTTCCTTTAGAACACTATCGATCTCTCTTGCTATCTCGCCCGCAATCGCGTCTTGCTGGCGATCGGCGTCGATTACCTTACAGCGCCGAGGCTCTGCTTCCGCGATTGCGAGAAAGGCCTGCCGCCGTGCCTCGTGTACTGCGATATCTTCCTTCTCGAACCGGTCCGCAGTTTCGCTGCCGCGCCGTTTTCCGGCACGTGACAATCCCT
This sequence comes from Brucella sp. NBRC 14130, assembly GCF_040371715.1. NCBI lineage: Bacteria > Pseudomonadati > Pseudomonadota > Alphaproteobacteria > Hyphomicrobiales > Brucellaceae > Brucella > Brucella sp. NBRC 14130. Next base: position 112,829 of record NZ_BAABTE010000002.1, on the reverse strand, counting down.
TCTCCGCAGAAATATCGAGAATGATCGTCATATCTGGCATGATACCGTCGATAGCAATACGTTCCACTGCCGACATATAGGTGCTGTCGAGATTGCCGGTAACGCCCTGATAAGCGCGGCTGGAATCGATGAAGCGATCGCACAGCACCACACGTCCCTCGTCCAATGCCGGGCGGATAAGCTGGTCCACATGGTCTGCTCTTGCAGCGGCGAACAGCAGCGCCTCCATCGCCGGACCGTAGGTCTCCGCATTGCCGCTCAATATGACGTGACGAATTGCTTCCGCACCAGGAGAACCGCCAGGTTCTCGTGTGATGACCGGATCGAAGCCGCTTGCACGCAGGTGCTTCGCCAGCAACGCAATTTGCGTTGATTTGCCCGCTCCTTCGCCGCCCTCGAATGTGATGAACAATCCCGACAAGCCAACTTCCAAATGTTTGAATCGATGTCCGAATGGACTTCTGTGAAAGTTATTATCGGCCTTTGGTTATCAGGTCGAGCCTGGATTACGCATGACGCAGGCTAAAGGTATTTCCGTAGCCAACCTGTGGAAAGCTCCATCGCCGCCCCCAAGGCGCGCTTTGAAAGGCTTCCCTCATCGACAGATTGAGCCGTAAAAACAGGCACATCGCGGAGAATGCTTCCATTCAGCTCAAGCTGAAGAACGCCGACTTGCTGATCGTCGGCAACGGGGGCATCAAGTGGGCCCTTATAGACGATACGCGCTTTAAGCCTATCGCGACCATTCTTCGGCAGCAACAACTCGACACTGTCCTTGACCTTCAGCGGCACATGCGCGAGCGCACCTCCGAAAACCTGCGCTTCACCTACAATTTCGTTTGCGGGATACAGCAGCACATCGTCAAATGCCGTCATCCCCCATTGCAGAAGCCGCTTTGCCTCCTCCTCACGCTCCTTGATGCTGGAAAGACCGCTCATCGCCAGATAGAGCCTGCGGCCATTCTGCTCAGCGGACCCGACGAGTGCAAAGCCGGATGCCTCCGTAAATCCTGTACCCATACCGTCAGCTCCCACATCAAGCCGCAGCAATGGATTGCGGTTGCGTTGCATGATGTTGTTCCAGGTGAAAGCTGGTTGAGCATAATATTTATAGTATTCAGGATGGGCGGTCCGGATATGCTGGGCCAATCTGACCAGATCCTGGAGAGAAACCGTCTGCCCTTCGGCGGGTAACCCTGTGGAGTTGACGAATCTGGAGGCGGTCAAGCCGAGCTCCCGCGCCCGGTCGTTCATCCGCTCTGCAAAAGCGCGTTCGCTGCCTGCCAGCCCTTCCGCCAGCACGATGGCCCCATCATTCGCCGCCTGAACGATCATTCCCTGCAACAGATCAGCAACCGTCGGCGACGATTTGATGCGCGCAAACATCGTAGACGTTCCTGAAGGAGCGCCGCCCGTTCTCCAGGCATTCTCGCTGACGGGATAAGCAGTATCGAGTGTGGTAAGTCCCTTTTCGAGAGCTTCAAATACTACTTCAGCCGTCATCAGCTTGGCCAGAGAAGCGGGAGGAATCGGGACATTGGCGTTCTTGGAGAGAAGCACCGTTCCGCTCCGGTCATCTACGAGCAACACCTGCGGCGCTTTCGTAACGAATGCTGCGTCAACAGGGGCTGCCCCACAAATAGCTGGCACCACAACCGCCACCGAAATGCCAGCGGCAGCGGCACGGACGAATACCAGTGTTTTTGATAACAGCCCCATGCGAACCCCGTTACGTGAGCAATGTCTTAGAGCTTACGCAACGAATCTGACCAAAATCAATATGGCAGCTCTTATCACCGCATCGTGAGCTCAATCGAGGCGAACGACAAACGCATTCACTGCACCAGCCTTCCAGGCCTCGCGCAACAGGGCATCGTTTCCACCCTTCGTCGCCACCGCCGTCAACTCATAGGTTGCGCCGGTTTCGGTCGGAAGCTTGGTCAGTGTGAATCTGGTCGAGCGAGGCAGCGATGACTGAATCTGTTTTGCCTCTTCCAGCGTTTCGAAAGTACCAAGCTCGACATATTCTCCATGTTCTTCAGCCAGGCGACGCTTCCACGCGCTTGAGATCGCATCCTTGGACAAGATGCTGCCATACGCACGCTCCTCAGCATAAGCAGCCACAGCAAGCCGATCGGTGGCATAACCGGCAAGACCGCTCACACCGGCAGCATTCGCCACGCCGAAGCTGGTTGCCGGACGATGCGATGGCACAGGAACGTTTGCCGGCAGCAACGGAGCTGCCCCACCAGACGGATCGCCATAGGCAGGATCGACCGCAAAAGGTGAATTTTCAGGTACAGGCGCAGAGGCCGGAACCGCTTCCATCACAGGCATCGGAACACGAGACTTCGGCGAGGTAGGCGTCGGTCCGTTCATCGCCATCATGACGCCGGTTGCCGGCTGGCCGATCGCATCACCACCTCCGGGACGGTAAGAGGCCATAAGAAATGCGTCGTCGTTCCCGTCGAGAGGCGCTCTACCAACATACTCAACCTTCACATTCGCGGTACCGTGGTGCTGGTAATCCAGCATTTCGGCAGCTTTCTGGGAAAGATCGATGACGCGGTCGAATTCATACGGACCACGATCATTCACGCGCACGATGACCGAGCTGCCATTGGCAAGATTGGTGACGCGAGCATAACTGGGCAACGGCATGGTTGGATGCGCAGCGGTCAAGTGCGCCATGTCGTAAACTTCACCGTTCGCCGTCAGGCGGCCATGAAAAGCTTCGCCATACCAGGAGGCATGACCAACTTTGACATAGTTCTTGTCTTCCTTGGGATAGTACCAGCGTCCCTTAACTTTGTACGGCTGCCCCGTCTGATCTCGTCCGCCGCCACGCGGCAAGGGCTTTCCTTTTGCAAAAGCCACGCGGGGACTGGCTTTCACACCGTATTTGGACTCGGCGAAATATTCCTTGGATCGCTTGCTCTTCGATTTCGGCTGCGGCGCCGATGCGCAGCCCGCCAAGGCGACAGCAATAGCCATGAATAACAATAAGGCGACTGAACCACGCTTATCTCGCAGCTTAGCCGTCTTTCCGTTGACCGAATGTTTCAGCCCTCGTTTCGAATCCATACGCCACACGCCCGTTACTCAACAAACGCAACCGGAAACGCTGGTTGCGCCTTTTTAGATTTTAGTGATGTCACCGATTCATTGACGGATCATTAAAGTTTTCGGAATTCTGCTCATTTGAGTCGTGTTGCCCCTCTACTCAACTACACCGCACCGCATTCCTCCTGCCCGATGGAACAATCGTTCATCAGAAACGTTGGATTTTCAACAGGAAGGAGAAAACAAATGTTCAGAGCAATGATCCTTTGGCTGATGGGCGTCCCGCTCATTCTCGTGCTGGTTATCTGGTATTTTTTCTTTTGACGGTGGAACGTTCGGCCCATTGAACCGTTATTCATACGGCTCAAATGACCTCCGAGCCAGTCACCTAACGTCATGGATTAGGCCCGTCTAAAAGGCGGGCCCTTTTTTCGCGCAATCGCGTTACGGCCTCGCCGTGGGATCGGGCATATAGACTTTTATTGCCCTGCGCAGCAGACGGAAATGGGCGGGCGTCCACGTCGACAACTCCCCGTCAGTATTGACGGCGCGAGGTTTCTTGGTGCGAACAATCACCTCCGTTGTCGGAAAGGCCCGCACATCATCCCATTTCGAATGCGTACCACGACGGAGGCTTGGCAGAAGACGCAACAGCTTCCACCAGTGATCGACTTCCAGGCTGTAGAAATCGAGTTTACCGTCATCCACAGTGGCATCCTTCTCTACAGCCATGCCCCCGCCGTAGAATTTTCCATTCCCCACTGAGACCTGCAACGTACGGATTTTTTCCGTCATGCCGTCATGTTCCAGATAGACCGTAAAAAGCTCCGAACGCATGAGAATCCGTGCCGCGACAATCGCGTAGCCGAGTTTGCCCCATTTCTTCTTCGCCGCGGAACTCAGCTGCTGTGCCAGTTCGGCGCTGAAACCTATGCTCGCGACATTGAAGTAAAGATGACCGTTCACCTCGCCAAGATCGATGGGGCGCGCCTCATAAGAAGCAATGCGCCGCGCCGCCTCAACCGGATCGGCAGGAATGCCGACGGTCCGAGCAAAATCGTTTGCGGTTCCAAGTGGCAGAATTGCGAGCGGCAGTCCCGTTTCCATCAATCCTCTGGCCGCAGCATTCAACGATCCGTCGCCACCACCAACGATGACGAGATCGCAATCTCTTTCCCTAAGGATCACATCGGAAATCGTCTCGTCATCTTGCGGGCTTCGCTCGACGAGTTGGAGCCCGCCGTGCTCCAACGCGGAACGAATGTCCGCACCGTATCCCCTACCGTTTCGGGCATGTGGATTTACTATAAGCAGTGCCCGCCGCATTGTGGTCTTGCCCATGGATTTCCTGTCATCTGCAACAGCCTGGAATCTGGCTGCATGGTTGGGAGCGTCATCTGCAGATGGCCCCTGGAACTCGGATATCAATGGGACAGGTCATGAAAGATTTGTCACGGCGCTGTAGTGTTTCGTGAGGCGGTGAGATCGATTGGAATGACAAGCGGAGGCTGTCGACAAAACAGTTTGACGAGCCCAGAAAGAGAACATAGGTTGTCAAAACCAACTGTAAATCGTTCTAAAGCGACCTCCTCGGATTTGTCGCTAAATTATTGAAATGTATTACAGTTTGCGGGTATGATGTAATGGTAGCCTGTCAGCTTCCCAAGCTGAACGCGCGGGTTCGATTCCCGCTACCCGCTCCAGCCGACCCCACTGAAAAGCGAAGGTCTACCGGACATTTTCTCCGGTCTTGGGATCGACTTTGACCTCCACCTTGGCGCCGGCCTTGGTCACATACTCGATCTCATAATATCCGCGGTCGTTCCAGTCGACTTCATCGATAAAAGCCGTATCCGCCTTCTGTTCGATTTTTGCGATTATCTCCGAAAGCTTGGAGCCTTCCGGTGGCGGTGCAGCATAAGCGGCAGCGGCGGATAAACCAATAAACAAGGTCGTAGCGGCAAGACGCATGATCTTCTCCTTTATCTACCGTAAAGGATAGGGGTTCAGGCGCCGTCTTCAAGCCCCACAGATAATTACTTGATGATAGGACTGATCGAACCCGTGAAAGTTTGATCGATCATGGCAGAGAGTTTCGGCTCTGCTCCGGATAAAATCACAACGATGGCAAGCATCAATATCAACGGTGCGGCAAGAATGCCGCTCCTTACAGCCGGTTCAAGAATACGCCGGGTTCTGTTGTGTCGTGTTGATTGCTGATTTCTCATACAACCAACAGTAGCTGAACAGACTTAACCGGCCGTTAAATAACGTAGTTAATAGGTTATCAGCACGTGATTGTCGCTAATTTCCCTTGTTTCCGCGATATATATTCACACCGAGTTCGCGAATTTTCTTGCGCAGCGTATTGCGGTTCAGCCCCAGAAGATCGGCCGCCTTGATCTGATTTCCCCGTGTCGCCGTAAGGCACGCCAGGATCAGAGGATATTCCAGTTCTGCCAGAACCCTGTGATAGAGGCCCGGGGGTGGCAAATCCGAACCGAAAGACGCAAAATAGCGTTGCATGTTCTGCTCGACAGCCTGAGAAATGGAGATATTTTCCATATCTCCGGCGCCTGCTGGAACCACATCCGGTTTGGTAAGCTCGGCCCGCAACTCCGTTTCGATAATTTCGGGGGAAATTTCTTCTTGCGGATAAAGCGCCGCGAGCCTTCGCACGAGATTTTCAAGCTCGCGGACATTGCCCGGCCATGGATACCGGCGCATCATTTCCAAACCAGCAGTGCTGATGCGTTTCTCCGGCAGTCCTTCTTCAGCAGCCCGCTTGAAAAAATGGCGCACGAGATCGGCTACGTCCTCGCTTCGCTCGCGAAGTGGCGGCAGGCGCAGAGGTACGACATTCAGACGGTAATAGAGATCCTCGCGAAACAGTCCTTGCGCGATCAGTTGCCGCAAATCCTTGTTGGTTGCAGCAACGATACGCACATCTGTCTTGATCGGCGTGCGTCCGCCGACTGTCATATACTCGCCCTGTTGGAGCACACGCAGAAGACGGGTTTGCGCTTCCATTGGCATATCGCCAATCTCATCGAGAAACAGCGTGCCGCCATTTGCCTGCTCGAAGCGGCCGCTTGAGCGGTTTTGTGCTCCGGTGAAAGCGCCCTTCTCATGACCGAACAGTTCAGACTCGATCAGATCGCGCGGGATTGCCGCCATATTGATCGCAACAAAGGGTCCTTTTCGGCGACGCCCGTATTCGTGAAGGGCGCGCGCAACCAGTTCCTTGCCCGTACCGGATTCACCTGTCACCATGACGGTCAAATCCGTCTGCATCATGCGCGCCAGCAAACGATAGATTTCCTGCATCGCAGGCGAGCGGCCAACCAGTGGCATGTTGTCTGCCTGCTCGTCGGAAAGGGCTGCGGCGGGCTTGTTCTTGGGCTCCGACAGCGCTCGACCGGCTATATTGATGAGCTCCGTGAGATCGAATGGCTTCGGCAGATATTCGTACGCTCCCGCCTCGGAGGCCCGGATTGCTGTCATGAATGTGTTCTGCGCACTCATGACGACGACCGGAAGGTCCGGGCGCATCTTCTTGACGCGCGGGAGAAGGTCGAAGGCGTTTTCGTCGGGCATATTGACGTCGGTAATGACCAGATCGCCGTCACCTGCAGCCACCCACCGCCAGAGCGAGGCAGCATTGGAAGTCACGCGCACATCGTAGCCTGCACGCGACAAGGCCTGGTTCAGCACTGTCCGAATGGCGGCATCATCATCCGCCACCAATATGGTTCCAGACGGACGTCCTGCGATCATGCGTTATCTCCAGTATTTCCAGCCGTATTTTTCCATGCGGGCATCAAAACCCGAAAAGTCGTGCGCGAAGGATGGCTGTCGCATTCGATGATGCCGCCATGATCACCAATGATCTTCGCGACCAGCGCCAGGCCGAGCCCGGAACCGTTGGTCTTCGTCGTCACGAAGGGATCGAACAGATGCGGGAGCATGTCCTGCGGCACTCCCGGCCCATTATCATGCACGCAGAACTCGAGAGGCAGCGCCACCCTGTCCCGCGCACCCGGCACCTGGAGGCGGATGCCCGGACGATAGGCCGTGGACAGAACAATCTCGCCGCCCTCACGCTCACCGATGGCTTCCGAGGCATTCTTCAGCAGATTGAGAAAAACCTGCACGAGTTGGTCACGATTGGCGAAGACCGGCGGGAGCGACGGATCATAATCTTCCACGAAACGAATCTTACGCGCGAATCCGTTCTTCGCAATTGCCTTCACATGATCCAGAACCGCATGAATATTGACCGCAGAGCGCTCGATAGGACGTTCATCCGAGAAAACTTCCATGCGGTCGACAAGGGAGACGATCCGATCCGTTTCGTCAGTAATAAGCCGGGCAAGGGCGCGGTCCTCGTCACTGACAACCTGCTCCAGCAATTGCGCCGCGCCACGGATACCAGAAAGCGGGTTCTTGATCTCATGGGCCAACATCGATGCAAGCCCGGTCACCGACCGTGCAGCGCCGCGATGTGTCATCTGCCGATCGATTTTTTCGGCCATCGTCTTTTCCTTGAAGAGGATGACCACCGCTCCCGGCAGTTCTGCGACGGGCGCCACGTAAATATCAACGATACGTTCGGCTCCAAGACGGGGCGACGAGACATCCACGCGATATTCATTCACCGGCATCTGGCTGGTGCGAACCTGATCGACCAGCGCCAGAAGCGGACTGCCGAAAGGCAGAAAGGATTCCAGTCGGTTGCGCGCCAGAATAGACGAGCCGGAACGAAAGAATTGTTCCGCATCCAGATTGGCATAGGCGATATAATTCTCGGCGCTGACCATGATGACCGGCTGGCTGATGGCATCGAGCACGACGGAAGGAATGCCATTCGCTTCTGTTCTTTCGCGCATCAGGCAACCTCTTTGAGCGCGACTTCCGGAACTTCGCGCGTGAAAATACGGCGCAAAGCATCGATAACGGCTTGCCGGTCGGTTTGAGTCATAACTTCCGCTTTCTCGGCAGGCATACATGCCGCACCCGCATGACGATCAAGATACCAGCCAAGATGTTTACGGGAATGACGGACACCCGTCGTGCTTCCATAATGGTCGAGCATATCTTCGTAATGCTTTATAATATATTCGAGAACTTCACTTCGCGACTTTGGGGCAAAATCACTTCCTGCGATTGCGCCAGCCAACCAAGGCTGGCCATAAGAAGCACGTCCCACCATCACGGCGTCCGCCCCGGAACGGCGCAGAATTTCCTCGGCATCCTCCCGACACGCCACATCTCCGTTGGCGACTAACGGAATCTTGACCGCATCGCGAACGGCGCGAATTGCATCCCAGTCCGCCTTGCCTTCATAAAACTGGCAACGGGTCCGCCCATGCACAGTCACCATGGCGATACCCGCACTTTCCGCCCGCCTTGCGAGTTCAGGCGCATTGATGCTTTTCTCATCCCATCCCAGCCGCATCTTGAGCGTAACCGGAACGTTGACCGCATTAACGGTGGCCTCAACAAGCGTCATTGCGTGATCAAGATCGCGCATTAGTGCGGACCCGGAATAGCCGCCCGTCACCTTCTTGGCTGGACAGCCCATGTTGATATCGATGATATCAGCGCCTTCTCCCTCGGCGATCCTGGCCGCTTCGCCCATCCATTGGGCTTCACGTCCCGCGAGTTGTACAACGTGTGTTCCAAGCCCTTCTCCGGAAAGGCGCAGAAGACTTTCCTTGTGGTGGTTGCACAGTTCGGCGCTGGCGACCATTTCAGACACCACCATGCCCGCGCCAGCCTCTGCGGCACGCCTGCGGAAAGGAAGGTCCGAAACTCCCGACATAGGCGCGAGAAAGACGCGGTTGGCAAGCGCCACACCGCCGATGTTCAAAGGTTGATCGAGAAAACTCACCAATAATGCCTATTTGATGTGCATAGTGCGATTAGCACATACATTAATCAGTCTCACTTTTCAACGCAAGGAAAAGCGCGCGCAAGATTACGATAAATCAATTGTCGTCTGGCATTTATCCGCGCAAGGCATTATTCGGCTTGGGAACACAACCCTTGGCAGAGGCAACAACCATTTCAAAGATTGCAGCAGTCATTGTGGCAGCTGGCCGCGGAGAGCGAGCCGGGCAGAGTGTCGAAGGGCCGAAACAGTACCGGCGCATCGGCGGCGAAGCCGTGCTTGCCCGTACTTTGCGCGTCTTTATCGACTGCCCCCTGATTGATAGCATCGTTGTCGTGATTCATCCTGACGATCATGCGCTTTATGAACGCGCCCTTCCGGAAAACGGAAGCAATATTCTGGTTGTGAACGGCGGCCCCACCCGGCAGGAATCCACGCGTCTTGGTCTCCGTGCGTTGCAAGACTCTGCGCCCCAACATGTCATGATCCATGATGGCGTGAGGCCGTTCGTCGGTCAGGACTTGCTGAAGCGTATCGTTGAAAACCTTGCGCCGGATGAAGGCGTTCTGCCCGCATTAGCTGTCTCCGACACGCTCAAGCAATCGTCCACGGACGGAACCGTAAAAACGACTGTGCCCCGCGCCGGTCTTTTTGCGGCGCAGACACCACAAGCGTTTCCCTACGCGCCGATCCTAAACGCGCATGAAAAGGCCTTCGCAATCAATCGTTCTGATTTCACGGATGATGCCGCCATTGCCGAATGGCAGGGCATTGCTGTTCGCATCATCGAAGGATCGGCAGACAATACAAAGCTTACCTGGGCAAAGGATATTGAAATGGCTGACAAGCGCCTGCGGCAAGACCACGTTTCGTTTCCCGACATTCGCACCGGCAATGGCTACGACGTTCATTCTTTTGAACCCGGCGATCACGTGACGCTGTGCGGTGTGAAAATCCCCCATGAAGCAAAACTCAACGGCCATTCAGATGCCGATGTCGGACTTCATGCGCTGACCGACGCCCTGCTTGCAACACGGGGAGCCGGCGATATCGGCACGCATTTCCCTCCTTCCGATCCGCAATGGAAAGGTGCGGCTTCCCGTATATTTGTTGAGCATGCCGCAAATATCGTGCGGGAAGCAGGCGGTCGTATCGCCAATGTCGATGTTACCTTTATCAGCGAAGCACCGAAGATTGGCCCGCATCGCACAGCAATGACAGAAGCGCTTTGCGACATGCTGGGCATTGCAGCGGACCGCGTTTCCGTCAAAGCCACGACCAATGAAAAGCTGGGCTTCGTGGGACGTCGTGAGGGTATCGCAGCAATCGCAACGGCAACCGTCATCTATCCCGGTGAGGTTCCCGAATGAGCGCACTCATCGCAGAAGAAAAAGCCATTGTCGTGCTGGAGGCATGCCGCAACGCCGGTGTAATGATCGCCACGGCTGAGTCCTGCACAGGGGGACTGATAGCCGGAGCCTTGACCGATATCGCCGGATCATCCGATGTCGTGGATCGCGGTTTTGTGACCTATTCCAATGAAGCAAAAGCCGAAATGATCAACGTTCCGCTGGAATTGATCAATCGCCTTGGCGCGGTTTCGAAGGAAGTAGCACTTTCCATGGCTGAAGGCGCACTTGCGCGGTCCCGCGCCGGTGTAACTGTGGCTGTTACCGGGGTTGCCGGACCTGGTGGGGGCTCCGATGAAAAGCCTGTCGGGCTTGTTCACATCGCCTCGGCGCGAAAAGGCTACACGACGCTCCATCGCGAATGCCGTTTCGGTCAAAAAACCAGAGCTGACATCCGCCACGCAACGGTTCTTGCTGCATTGGACCTCGTTCTGGAAAATCTTCGACAGCCTTGAGGCGTACACTTTTATCTGCCGCGCCCTACCTTTGTCTTTGGTCAAGATAAGGAGAACATGGCGATGCGTTTCGACGGAAAGGTGGCAATCGTTACCGGTGGGGCAAGCGGCATCGGTGAAGCAACTGCTCGAGCTTTCATTCGCGAGGGAGCGAATGTCGTCATCGCCGATTATTCTGAGCACGGCCAGCAGTTGGCCAATGAGCTTGCAGGCGGCAGCGAGCGGGCATTATTCGTCAAGACCGATGTGGCCGACACAAAAGCCGTGCAGGCGCTGATTGCTAAAACCGTCGAAACCTATGGGCGCCTCGACATCATGTTCGCCAATGCAGGCATCGCCGCAGATGGCCCGATTGATGAACTGGACGAAACTGCATGGCAGAAAACCATCGATATCAATCTTACCGGCGTCTATCTTTGCGATAAATACGCCATCGACCAGATGCGTTCGCAAGGCGGCGGTGTGATCGTGAATTGCGGGTCCATCCATAGTCATGTTGGAAAATCTGGTGTCACGGCTTATGCGGCAGCAAAGGGAGGCGTGAAACTCCTGACGCAGACGCTTGCGATTGATTATGGAGCGCAGAACATTCGGGTAAATGCAGTCTGCCCCGGCTATATCGACACACCGCTGCTCAAGGATATACCCGAAGACAAGAAAGAGGCCCTGGTAGCCTTGCATCCAATTGGCCGGCTCGGACGCGCCGAGGAAGTTGCCAGCGTCGTGCTCTTCCTGGCGAGCGACGAAGCTTCCTTCGTCACCGGTGCGTCCATATTGGTCGATGGCGGCTATACGGCGCAATAAACAGAGCCCCCGAAAATCGGGGCTACATTCAGGCCGTTCCGTATATCTGATCGGCCCGTTTCTCGAAAGCTTCGGAAAACTTCTTGAAAGCTAGATCGAACATGGTTCCCATGAGAAGACCCAGCGTCCGGCTCTTGAACTCGTAATCGATGAAGAACTCGACATCACATTCGCTGCCATCATCCACGGGTTTAAAGGTCCAGCGATTGTCGAGATAGCGAAACGGCCCGTCGAGATATTTCACATCAATGACATTATCCTCAGGCTTCAGCAGTACCTGACTGGTGAATGTCTCGCGTATGAGCTTGTAACCAACCGTCATGTCGGCAATGAGAAGGGCCTTCCCGTCACGCTCCTTGCGGGAGCGAACCGACAAAGCCTCGCACATTGGCAGAAATTCCGGATATTTCTCCACATCCGCTACGAGCCCGAACATCTGCTCTGCCCGGTGATGCACCCGCCTGACGGTTGTAAACTGCGGCATGTCTGATCTCAGGCCCTGGCTGCGATCTGCGCCTCGCGGGCTGCCCTCAGCTTGGCAAAGTCATCGCCAGCATGATGCGACGAGCGGGTCAACGGGCTGGATGCGACCAGCAGGAAGCCCTTCGTCCGGCCAATCGTTTCGAACGACTTGAATTCATCAGGGGTCACGAAGCGAATGACAGGATGATGCTTGCGGGTCGGCTGAAGATACTGACCGATGGTCATGAAGTCCACGTCAGCCGAACGAAGATCATCCATCAGCTGAAGGATTTCATTCCGCTCTTCGCCAAGGCCAACCATAATGCCGGACTTGGTGAAAATGGTTGGATCGAGTTCCTTGACGCGCTGCAGGAGGCGGATCGAATGGAAGTACCGGGCGCCGGGACGAACCTTGAGATACTTCGAAGGAACGGTTTCCAGATTGTGGTTGAAAACGTCAGGACGTGCCTTAACGACGATTTCAAGAGCGCCTTCCTTGCGCAGGAAATCCGGCGTCAGGATTTCGATCGTGGTCGCAGGCGTGGCTTCGCGGATAGCCTGAATAACTTCCGCAAAATGCTGCGCACCACCGTCGGCAAGATCGTCGCGATCCACCGAAGTAATGACCACGTGAGTCAGGCCCATCTGCTTGACGGCCTTCGCGACATTTTCCGGTTCATTCGGATCAAGTGCGGTTGGAATGCCGGTGGAGACATTGCAGAATGCGCAGGCGCGTGTGCAAATCTCGCCCATGATCATGAAGGTGGCGTGCTTCTTTTCCCAGCACTCGCCGATATTCGGGCAACCAGCCTCCTCACAAACCGTAACAAGCTTGTTCGAGCGAACGATATCGCGCGTTTCGCTATAGCCACGCGAGACAGGAGCTTTGACGCGGATCCAGTCCGGCTTCTTCAGGACAACATTGTCCGGACGATGCGCCTTTTCTGGATGCCGTTCGCGCTTGCCTTGGTTCACCAGATCGAGAACTGTAACCATGCTTATCCCTGCCTATCCGGGCCATTTTCAAGAATGGACCTGAAATGCTTTCAAAATTGGGTTCGGTCCTAATCCCTGCCCTCTACCCTGTCAACTTGAGCGATTTGCTACTCATCGCCGCGTCGCCAGTCCGAGAGCGCGGAAGACCAACGCCCATATGAGGCCAAATACCAAACCAGCAGTCCCCAGCGCTAAGGTGAGCATCCACACGCCATACCAGCCGGGCAAGGCCATTCCGTTGATCGATATGGTGTTCCCGCCAAGAACACTCAAGGTGCCGGCTGCGAACCCCAGCACCAGTCCTCCGACGGTGCACCATTTGATGGTGGGCCAGGCGGCACGCCGCCAAGGCCCTCCGTTTTCGATCAGCGGAATGAGCGTCCCTCCATCTTATGCATTCAGCACGCGACCATATGCGTCCAGAACGCTTTCCTTCATCATTTCCGAAAGCGTCGGATGCGGGAAGACCGAATGCATCAGTTCTTCCTCAGTTGTTTCAAGGTTCATGGCGATCACGAACCCCTGGATGAGTTCGGTCACTTCCGCTCCGACCATATGGGCGCCGAGCAGCTGTCCCGTCTTCTTGTCAAAGACGGTCTTGACCAGTCCCTGGTCTTCACCAAGCGCAATCGCCTTGCCGTTTGCGGCAAAGGAATAGCGGCCGACGCGAATATCGTAACCCTTTTCCTTGGCCTTTGCTTCGGTCAGACCAACCGACGCAACCTGCGGATTACAATAGGTGCAGCCCGGAATCATATTCTTTTCGAGCGGATGCACGTTCGGAAGACCGGCAATCTTCTCGATACAGATAACTCCTTCATGCTCAGCCTTGTGTGCAAGCATAGGCGGGCCGGCAACGTCGCCGATAGCATAGATGCCCGCCACATTGGTCTTGCCATAACCGTCGATGACAACGCATCCTCGGTCGGTTTTCACGCCGAGAGCTTCGAGGCCGAGGTTTTCAATATTGCCCTGAACACCAACAGCCGAAATCATGCGGTCAACGGTTAGCGACTGGGTCTTGCCGTCCTTGGTCTCGATGTGAGCGGTCACATTATTTGTGCCCTTCTCCACCTTTGTAACCTTGGCATCGGTAATGATCTTCAGGCCGCGCTTTTCAAGCTGCTTGCGAGCGAGTGCGGAAATTTCCGCATCCTCAACAGGCATGATCTGCGGCATCAACTCCACGACCGTCACGTCGACGCCCATGTCGTTGTAGAAAGAGGCAAACTCGATACCGATTGCACCCGAGCCCATCACAAGCATGGATTTCGGCAGTTCGTGCGGAACCATTGCCTCGAAATAAGTCCAGATCAGCTTGCCGTCCGGCTCGATGCCCGGCAGAGAACGCGGACGCGCGCCGGTCGCGACGATGACATGCTTCGCCTTGTAGCTGCCCTCGCCCAGAACACCCTTGGGAACGGGGTTCTGCGGCTGCATCGGCTGCTTTGACGACTTCCCGACCGAAATCTCGACCGGATTGCTGCCCGAAGCAGCCTTTACCAGCTTTGCCTCACCCCAGATCACATCAATCTTGTTCTTCTTCATCAAGAACCCGACGCCGCCGTTAAGCCGGGCCGAAACACCGCGCGAGCGCTGTACGACAGCCTTCACATCAGGCGTAATCGTACCTTCCAACTTGAGGCCGTAATCCTTGGCATGTTCGCCAAAATGCAGGATTTCCGCCGAGCGCAACAGTGCCTTGGTAGGAATACAGCCCCAGTTGAGGCAAATGCCGCCCAGATGTTCGCGCTCGACGATAGCGGTCTTGAGGCCAAGCTGCGCAGCGCGGATTGCGGTTACATAGCCACCCGGGCCCGAGCCGATAACAATAACGTCGTAAATGTCGGCCATATTGTCCTGCCTTTGCTCAGTTCACTTCTCGGGTGAGCAGCACCCAGTCGTGTCTTTTGTCCTGCCCAATGCGTTCTATCGCTTCGAGCCGCTCAATTTCCTTGAAACCATGGGCGCCGTAAAGGGAGAGCGCCACATCGTTGTGGCTTTCGGTTATCAGGCTGATTCCCGGGTTACCGTTCCGGCGGGCCAGGTCGATTTCATTGGCGACAAGGGCGCGGCCAATTCCTTTGCCGCGAAACTCCCGATAAACGCCAACGCTGTCTAGGAAACGGTTGCCTATCACCTTGCGCTGCAGGTCGATCAACTGATCGAGAACCGGATGCTGCGGCGGGATGTCGTTCAAACTGTCATCGAGTGTGAAGCCGATCGAAAGTCCGGCAATGTCGCCTGCCCATTCGGCAATCGTGGTGCTCTGCCAGCCTTCGGTCCCGTCAGCGCGCATATATTGCCGCCCCCGTTCCATGGCCGTTTCAGTCCGTCCATCGAGAACGGCTCCGTACCAGAGCCATGACGCAAAACCGTGCGACGAGATATCGACAAGAATGGCGATCTCAGCGGCTTCACGGCATTGAGCCGGGCGTAGGTTCAGTTGTCCAGCCATTAAAAACCTCAGGCGTCGAGTTCATTGGAACGCGACGCCCTTGAAGTTGATCGATCAGACCAGCATACCCATCGGGTTTTCGATGTGGCGCTTGAAGGCCTGTGCAAGTTCCGCAGCCAGCGCCCCGTCGACAGCACGGTGGTCGGTTGAAAGGGTTACGGACATAACCGTCGCAACCTTGATTTCACCGTTCTTGACCACTGCACGCTGTTCACCAGCACCGATTGCGAAAATGGTCGCATGCGGCGGATTGATAATAGCGGCAAAATCCTTCACACCGAACATGCCGAGGTTGGAAACGGAGGTCGAACCGCCCTGATATTCCTCAGGCTTGAGCTTGCGATCACGCGCGCGCTTGGCAAGATCCTTCATCTCATTCGAGATGGCGGAAAGAGTCTTCGATTCCGACTGACGCACGATTGGCGTAATCAGACCACCCGGGATCGACACGGCAACACCGACATCCGCACGCTTATGCTTCACCATGCCGCCTTCAGTCCAGGAGACATTGGCTTCAGGAATGTCACGCAGCGCAAGAGCAACAGCCTTGATCACCAGATCGTTGACGGAAAGCTTGTAGGCCGGAACCTCGCCCTTCTCGGTCTTGATCATCGGTGCAGCGGCATTGATCTGCGAACGCAGAGCCAGAAGCGCATCCAGTTCACAATCGATCGTCAGATAGAAATGCGGAACAGTCTGCTTCGATTCCACCAGACGGCGGGCAATCGTCTTGCGCATGCCGTCGTGAGGAACGATTTCGTAGGTGCCTTCCTCAAAGAGCTTGAGAACGGCATCGTCAGACATCGGCTTTGGAGCGGTAGCGGAGACGGCTTCGGCCTTCGGCGCAGCGGCCTTTACGCCACCCGACGTCAGAGCAGCTTCCACATCCCGCTGAACGACACGTCCATGCGGACCGGTGCCCTTCACAGCAGTAATATCGACACCGGATTCCTTGGCAATGCGGCGCGCGAGCGGCGACGCAAACACCCGGTCACCCTTGTTCGCAGCAGCAGGCTGCTCTGCCTTGGCTGGTGCAGGGGCTGTCACAGGAGGGGCAGCTGGCTTTGGCTCTTCCTTCGGAGTTTCGGCCTTTGCTTCAGCCTTAGGGGCAGAAGCTGCACCCTTGGCCGCAGCAGCCACGTCCTCGCCTTCCTCGGCGAGGATGGCGATCAACGCATTGACCTTGACGCCTTCGGAACCTGCGGGAACGACGATCTTGGCAATCGTGCCTTCATCCACGGCTTCCACTTCCATCGTGGCCTTGTCGGTCTCGATTTCAGCGATGACATCGCCAGGAGCGATCTTGTCGCCTTCCTTGACCAGCCATTTCGACAAATTGCCTTCTTCCATCGTCGGAGAAAGCGCTGGCATGGTGATATTGATCGGCATGTCCAGACCCTTTCTGTTTAAGCGGTATAGGTAACGGCTTTCACCGCTTCGACCACTTCTGCGACAGTCGGCAGCGCCAGCTTTTCCAGATTTGCCGCGTAAGGCATCGGAACATCCTTACCGGCAATGGTCAGGATCGGCGCATCGAGATAATCGAAAGCCTGCTGCATGACGCGGGTAGCAATTTCCGTACCCACCGACGACTGCGGGAAACCTTCTTCCACTGTCACCAGTCGGCCAGTCTTCTTGACCGATTCGATGACGGTCGGAATGTCCATCGGACGGATCGTGCGCAGATCGATGATTTCGACATCGATGCCCTGCTCGGCCAGCTCTTCTGCCGCCTTGACGGCATAGGTCATGCCGATACCGAACGAAACGATGGTCGCGTCCTTGCCCTGCTTGTGAATGCGGGCCTTGCCGATCGGCAGAACGAAATCATCAAGCTTCGGCACATCGAAATGGTGACCGTAAAGGATTTCATTTTCGAGGAAGATCACCGGATTCGGATCGCGGATAGCAGCCTTCAGCAAGCCCTTGGCGTCAGCAGCCGTGTACGGCATGACGACCTTCAGACCGGGAATATGGCTGTACCAGGCAGCGTAGCACTGCGAGTGCTGGGCAGCAACGCGCGCAGCCGCACCGGATGGACCGCGGAAGACCATCGGAGCGCCCATCTGCCCACCGGACATATAAAGCGTCTTGGCAGCGGAGTTCACGATCTGGTCAATTGCCTGCATGGCAAAATTGAAAGTCATGAATTCAACGATCGGGCGCAGTCCTGCGAAAGCCGCACCAACACCAACGCCGGCAAAACCGTGCTCGGTAATCGGGGTATCGACAACGCGCTTGGGACCGAACTCATCGAGAAGGCCCTGCGTTACCTTGTAAGCGCCCTGATATTCGGCAACTTCTTCACCCATTACGAAAACGTTCGGGTCACGGCGCATTTCTTCAGCCATCGCATCGCGAAGCGCTTCACGAACCGTGGTGGAGACCATTTCGGTTCCAGCCGGAATGTCTGGATCGGACGCCACTTCGAGCGCGGGAGCCTTGGGCGCAGCCGGAACAGTGTCGGCCTTCTTTTCTTCGGCCTTGGGTTCTTCCTTGGCTTCGGCCTTCGGCGCTTCAGCCTTGGCGGCAGGAGCAGCACCGATATCGGAAGCGCTTTCCCCGTCACCGAGAAGCACGGCAATCGGCGTATTAACCTTCACGCCTTCCGTGCCTTCATCGACAAGGATCTTGCCGATCGTGCCTTCATCGACAGCTTCGACTTCCATCGTCGCCTTGTCGGTTTCAATTTCAGCGATCACATCGCCGGACGTAACCTTGTCGCCTTCTTTCTTCAGCCACTTGGAGAGCTTGCCCTCTTCCATGGTTGGGGAAAGTGCGGGCATGAGAATTTCTACAGGCATGACAACACCTTCCTGGAATTAGAGCAGAATATCCGTGTAGAGCTCGGATGCATCCGGCTCCGGATCGTTTTGAGCGAAATCGGCAGAATCGGCGACAATGTCGCGAACTTCCTTGTCGATTTCCTTCAGCTCTTCCTCGGTTGCCCAACCCTTCTCGATCACACGCTGCTTGACCTGCTCGATCGGATCGTGTTCGGAGCGCATCTTCTGCACTTCTTCCTTCGAGCGATACTTGGCGGGGTCCGACATCGAGTGACCGCGATAGCGATAGGTCTGCATGTCGAGAATGATCGGCCCCTTGCCGGAACGCGTCCATTCTACAGCCAGGTCGGCAGCAGCCTTGACCGCACGAACATCCATACCGTCGACCTGGATGCCCGGAATATTGAAAGAGAGACCGCGCTTCGAGAAATCGGTTTCTGCGGACGAGCGCGAAACCGATGTACCCATGGCGTAGCGGTTGTTCTCGATGATGTAGACCACCGGCAGCTTCCACAGCGATGCCATGTTGAAGCTTTCGTAGACCTGCCCCTGATTGGAAGCGCCGTCGCCGAAATAGGTCAGCGTGACATTGTCGTTGTCGCGGTAACGATTCGCGAAAGCCAGACCCGTGCCGAGCGAAACCTGTGCACCGACGATACCGTGACCACCGTAGAAATGCTTCTCTTTGGAGAACATGTGCATGGAGCCACCCTTGCCCTTGGAAAGGCCGCTGCGGCGTCCGGTCAGTTCGGCCATGACGCCGCGCGCGCTCATGCCCGCTGCAAGCATATGACCATGATCGCGATAGGCGGTGATAACCTGATCACCTTCCTTCAGCGCCATCTGCATTCCAACCACCACGGCCTCCTGGCCGATGTAGAGATGGCAGAAACCGCCAATGAAGCCCATGCCGTAAAGCTGGCCGGCCTTTTCTTCGAAACGCCGGATCAACAGCATTTCGCGATAAGCGTCCAACTCCTGCTTCTTGTCGAAGTTCGCAGGTGCAGGTGCCTTGGGTGCAGTTACAGAAGACGCCTGCGCTTTGTTAGCAGGCGCCTTTTTAGCCCTCGGTGCCATTTCTCGCTCCCTAAATTGTCGTTCTATTGTGACGTTATACGGGCGCACCACAAGATACAATATGCGCCCAGAGCATAGCTGCTATGTCGCCAAACCCTTAAAAACATATCACAAAAAGACAATTAACCGGATTTCAGTTAATTCGATCGATCTTCCCGGGAAGTGATAATTGTCACTTCATCGGGATGGGAGAGATTAAGCGCCCTGCGGGCCTGCTCGTCAAGCATATCCTTTTCGATGGAACCGTCACGTAAAAGTGTGACTCGCTTTTCAAGAGCGTTGCGATCGGCAGTTACCTGTTCGAGCTGCTTGGCCAGAAGGCTTTTCTGCTCTTCCAGCTGAATACGGGAATAAAGACCGAACTCGCCATGATAAGCGTGAAAGCCAAAGTAGCTCAGAAACGCAGCCGTCAGGATAGGCAATACAAAACGCCCACGGATCGATTTACGCTTCTGCTTGGTCCACATTTCGGCTTCCTTCCCGGATATTCGGAGCCACGGCGAATCCTGCGAAAGGCAGCATTCCGAATTCCACCATCAAGCATTATTTTGCTTAACAGAGATTTACCAAGGACCCTCGCTACGGCCAGTGGGGCAGCGTTTTTGTTGTATGCTCAAGAAGCGGAAAGACGCGGAGCGGCCAGAATAGGAAAGCGGCTCGCCGTCAGAACAAACCGCTTCCTCGTTTTCATAGAAAGTCTTTAATCTGATCAGACATCAACGATGGTGGAAAAGCCGCCATATATCATGCGCTTGCCATCAAATGGCATCTGGTCGCCCATTGCTTTCATGCGCGGGTCACTCATCATCTTGCTGTTTGCAGCATCGCGCGTTGCCTTGTCGGGATATTCGAACCAGGAGAACACAACCTCCTCGTCGGCTTCAGCCTTAACAGCACGTCGAAAATCGGTGACCTTGCCATCCGGCACATCGTCTCCCCATGCTTCGACCATGCGCGTTACGCCGAATTCCTTGAACAATACAGCCGCTTCGGCGGCATGTTTGCGATAGAGTTCCTTGTTCGCCTTGGGGACCGCGACAACAAATCCTTCAATATAAGCCATCTTCTCTCTCCCGTTGCTAGCTCCGCCCACGGCTCGGTTACCAGAATTGCAAGCCGTTCCCTCATCAGCTTGAGCACCAATGCAATAATATTGATATCAATATAACTGCATTGGGTCAAATACCCGATATCCGGATCAAATAGAGCCAAAACGAAAAAAGGCGGACCGAAGCCCGCCCATTGTATGATTCGTTGCGAAAAATTAGAGGAATTTCAGGGCGTTGCGACCAGCATAACGCGCCCGCTTGCCAAGCTCTTCCTCGATGCGGATAAGCTGGTTGTACTTTGCAGTACGGTCCGAGCGAGCCAGAGAGCCGGTCTTGATCTGTCCGCAGTTGGTGGCAACCGCGAGATCGGCAATGGTTGAGTCCTCGGTTTCACCTGAACGGTGCGACATGACAGCAGTGTAGCCGGCCTTGTGAGCGGTTTCGACAGCATCAAGCGTTTCGGACAGCGAGCCGATCTGGTTGACCTTCACGAGAATCGAGTTGGCGACGCCCATGCGGATACCGTCGCGAAGCCGGGCCGAATTGGTGACGAAGAGATCATCGCCAACGAGCTGGCACTTGTTGCCGATCAGATCGGTCAGATATTTCCAGCCTTCCCAGTCGTCTTCAGCCATACCGTCTTCGATGGTGACGATAGGATAGTCACTGGCGAGCTTGGCGAGATACTTGGCTTGAGCCTTTGGATCGCGCGTCTTCCGTTCGCCTTCATAGACGTAGTTGCCATCCTTGAAGAACTCGGTTGCCGCGCAATCGAGGCCAAGAGCGATATCTTCACCCGGCTTGAAGCCAGCCTTCTCAATCGACTCCATGATGAAATCGAGGGCAGCCTGGGCATTCTTCAGATTCGGAGCAAATCCGCCTTCATCGCCGACATTGGTGTTGTGACCGGCATCCTTGAGGCGCTTCTTGAGCGTGTGGAAAACTTCCGAACCATAACGAACAGCTTCACGAACGGACGAAGCGCCGACCGGAAGAATCATGAATTCCTGGAAATCGATCGGATTGTCGGCATGTGCGCCGCCATTGATGATGTTCATCATGGGAACCGGCAGGACATGGGCGTTTGCGCCGCCGACGTAGCGGTAAAGCGGCAAACCGGCTGCCTGGGCTGCAGCCTTGGCAACGGCAAGCGAAACACCCAGAATTGCATTGGCGCCGAGATTGCCCTTGTTGGCCGAGCCGTCGAGCTCGATCATCGTCTGGTCGATAAGCAGCTGGCTTTCTGCGTCCATGCCGGCAATCGCGTCGAAAATCTTGCCGTTGACCGCTTCAACGGCCTTTTCCACGCCCTTCCCAAGATAGCGGCCGCCACCGTCGCGCAATTCTACGGCTTCATGTGCGCCAGTCGATGCGCCGGACGGAACCGCCGCGCGTCCGAAAGAGCCATCTTCAAGCACAACGTCCACTTCGACGGTCGGGTTGCCGCGGCTGTCGAGAATTTCGCGACCGACGATGTCGATGATTGCAGTCATAGGAACCAGTCCTTCCCTATAGATTGCCCCGCCATATGCGCGAGGCGCTTAACAAATCCGATGCGGCCATTTCTTAGCGCATAATCCCGAAACTTTGCAGACATTTCAGAAAAGATTATCCACCGGGCCGGTTTCTAAGCCTTAGCGAAACAAAAGGCGGAGGAAAATCCCCCGCCTTTCTAAATTCTCCGAGAACTGTTTAAAGCCCCTTCGCGATACGATCGAAAGCCATGAGCTTTTCGAGCAGTGCGGGCATCTTATCCACCGGCACCATGTTGGGACCATCGGAGGGCGCGTTATCGGGGTCCTGATGCGTTTCGATGAACAGCCCCGCGACGCCAACAGCAACGGCCGCGCGCGAAAGTGTTTCAACAAACTCGCGCTGTCCGCCCGACGAACCGCCCTGCCCGCCTGGCTGCTGGACCGAGTGAGTCGCATCGAACACAACCGGCGAACCAAGGGCAGCCATGATCGGCAAGGAACGCATATCGGAAACAAGCGTATTATAGCCGAAAGAAACGCCGCGTTCTGTCGCCAGTACATTCGGATTGCCGCTTTCCGTGATCTTGGAAAGAACATTCTTCATGTCCCACGGCGCCAGAAACTGGCCCTTCTTTACGTTCACGACGCGTCCAGTCTTTGCCGCAGCGATCAGCAGATCGGTCTGGCGGCAGAGGAATGCTGGGATTTGCAGGACATCAACCACGGGAGCAACTTCAGCACATTGCCCTTCCGTATGGATATCGGTCAGTACTGGAAAACCGAATTCTTTCTTGAGGTCGGCAAAGACTTCGAGCGCCTTTTCGAGACCAATACCGCGCTCTGCCTTCAAGGAGGTGCGATTAGCCTTGTCGAAGCTCGACTTGTAGACGAGACCGATGCCGAGTTTGTCGGTCATTTCCTTGAGACGTCCTGCCATCTCGAAAGCGTGTTCACGCGTTTCCATCTGGCATGGACCTGCGATCAGGGCAAATGGCGCACTGTTTGAAAAAGTAACGTTTCCGATTTTTACGGATGAATTGGCAGTGGCCATAACGTGAACCTCAATATTGGATGCTTTCCGGCATCTTATCTGGCGTAAAGGCAGGTTGAAAACAAGACCGCATCCTGAATGCCGAAACGAAAACGCGCCCCGAAAGGCGCGTTAGAGTTTTAGACCAGACGGCTCTGCTCGATTGCCGCTTCGATAAAGGAAGCGAAGAGCGGATGTGGTTCGAACGGCCGGGATTTCAGTTCGGGATGGTACTGAACACCGATAAACCAAGGATGGTCAGGATATTCAACTGTTTCAGGCAGAACACCATCCGGCGACATGCCTGCAAAGTTCAACCCGGCAGTTTCCAGACGTTCCTTGTAGTCAATATTGACTTCATAGCGATGACGATGGCGCTCGGAAATATCGGTCGAGCCATAGATTTCCGCGATCTTTGAGCCCGGCTTCAATGCTGCTTCATATGCGCCAAGGCGCATCGTACCGCCAAGGTCGCCCGCCGCTGCACGCTTTTCAAGCATATTGCCCCTCAGCCACTCGGTCATCAGGCCAACAACCGGCTCCTTGGTCGGACCAAACTCGGTCGAAGAGGCGTTTTCGATGCCAACGAGATTACGCGCAGCCTCAATGCAGGCCATCTGCATACCAAAGCAGATGCCGAAGTAAGGAACCTTGCGTTCGCGAGCAAACTTCGCCGCCAGTATCTTGCCTTCCGCACCACGCTCGCCGAAACCGCCAGGCACCAGAATGCCATGAACCTTTTCCAGATATGGAGCCGGGTCTTCACTTTCGAAGACTTCCGCCTCAATCCAGTCGAGGTTGACCTTCACCTTATTGGCGAGACCACCGTGATAAAGCGCTTCGATCAGCGACTTATACGCATCCTTGAGACCCGTATATTTGCCGACAATGGCAATGGTCACTTCGCCTTCCGGATTGTGAAGGCGGTTGGAAACTTCTTCCCAGCGATCCATGCGTGGCTTTGGAGCCGGATCGATACCGAATGCAGACAGGACTTCCGAATCAAGACCTTCCTTATGATAGGCAATCGGAACGTCATAGATCGTGGCCACGTCGAGCGCCTGAATGACCGCGCTTTCGCGGACATTACAGAACAATGAAAGCTTGCGCCGTTCCGATTCCGGAATCTCGCGATCAGCACGAACCAGAAGGATATCCGGAGCAATGCCGATAGAGCGCAGCTCCTTGACCGAATGCTGGGTCGGCTTGGTCTTCAGTTCGCCCGCAGCTGGAATATAAGGCATCAGGGTCAGGTGGATATAAACCGCTGTTCCGCGTGGCAGTTCATTGCCGAGCTGTCGGATTGCTTCGAGGAACGGCATGGCTTCGATGTCGCCAACCGTGCCGCCGATTTCGCAAAGCACGAAATCGTAATCTTCGTTGCCTTCAAGGACGAAGTTCTTGATCTCGTCGGTCACATGCGGAATGACCTGAACCGTCGCGCCAAGATAATCGCCGCGGCGTTCCTTTTCGATGATGTTGCGGTAGATACGGCCGGTCGTGATATTGTCCTGCTGGTTGGCAGGACGACCGGTGAACCGCTCGTAATGGCCCAGATCAAGGTCGGTTTCGGCACCATCGTCAGTAACGAACACCTCACCATGCTGGTAAGGCGACATAGTGCCGGGATCGACATTCAGATAAGGGTCGAGTTTACGGATACGCACGCGGTAACCACGTGCCTGAAGGAGTGCAGCCAGAGCTGCGGCAGCTATGCCTTTTCCAAGGGAAGAAACCACGCCGCCAGTGATGAATACATATCGCGCCATGGGCTTATCTCGTTAGACTTTCTTGATTGATTCCGCCACAAAAAAATGCACCCCGGTGGTGTTTTTTCACCGGAGCCAGGCGGTAATCGTCGTTGCACAAAGAAAAACCGGAGCCAGAAACCCCGGAGCGAATACGCTTGTACTCTCTAGCGCCCATCTTCACATAAAGCCATGTCGAAGCTCGAAATCCACAGCTTCCGAAATGATGAATGCGCAAAAGAAAAGGCCGAGCCCGAAGCCCGGCCACTTTCACATAGTCAATTGCAGATCAGAGAACAACCACTTCGGTGCCAAGTCCGACGCGCTCATATAGATCCATCACATCCTCGTTGATCATGCGGAAGCAGCCGTTCGAAGCCGAGCTTCCAATGGTCCAGGGCTGCACAGTGCCGTGAATGCGGATATAGGTATCCTTGTTTCCCTGGAACAGGTAGAGGGCGCGGGAACCAAGCGGGTTGCCCGGACCACCATCCATCCCGTTCTTGAAGCGACCATAGTGGGCGGGATCGCGCTCGATCATTTCCTTGGTCGGAATCCAGCGCGGCCACTCACGCTTCGCGTTGATTGTTCCGGTGCCCTTGAACTCCAGCCCCTGCTTGCCGACAGCAATGCCATAGCGGCGAGCCGTCGACGACGTTTCAACGAGATAAAGGAAACGCTGTTTCGGGTCGATCACGATCGTGCCGGGCTTATAGCCGGTGAATGCTACTTCCTGCGCCCGGAACTTGGGATCAATGTTGTACTTGTTGGCTTTAACCGCATTGCCGTTCTTGGAAGCCTTTTTCTTCTTCGGCTTTTCGGGATTGGCCTTGGTGTCGCTTGAAAGCGCTACCTGCTGAACGGATGCGGCAGCTTCGTTGAGCTGCGCTTCAGCGCTTACCGGCGAAGCTGCAAATGCCGGAGCAGTCGCCCCAATGCAGAGACTTGCAATACCTGCCATCAGAATACGGCGTGAAAACATGTTCGGTTCCCGAAAAATCAAGCACAAGGGAGAAACGCCTGCCGCATTAATTGCGACCAGACTTTCGCCCTGCTTACTGCAAAGCGATCCGGTTCTCAATTCGCTGCCACCGTTCTGCAATGCGATTCGGCGCAGCCTATTGCCTAGCTGCAACACTTTGCGGCTTGGTGGTTAACAAAAAGAAAACCGGCCACAAGGGCCGGTTTCCGCATTCAATTCACGCTGCGCGTTTTATTGCGAGCTTGGAACCGGATTGGCCGGGGTTTCCGGAACAGCCGGAGCCTGTGGCTGCGCGGCATCAGGCTGCGTTGCCGGCGCACCGGCGCCTGGAGCCGCAGGTGCTGCCTGATTTGCGTCCGGGCGTGAAGACTCACCGCCCAGCTGGTTAAGAATACCGCCGCCGTTTCCACCAGCCGGGGCCGTCTGGCTACCGGTTGCTGCCGGAATACGGTTGAGGATGTCGGTAGGCTTTTCCCCGTAGCGAGCCATGATGCCGAGGATAAGCGACGTGGCGAAGAAACCAATCGCAAGAATGGCCGTCGTGCGGGTCAGCGCGTTCGCAGCACCGCGAGCCGTCATGAACCCCGAACCACCGCCAATGCCAAGGCCGCCGCCTTCCGAGCGCTGGATGAGCACAACGCCGACAAGCGCCAGCACGATCAACAAGTGAATGACAATGAGTACGGTCTGCATGGGTTACGGTCTTTACATCCCTAAAACTAGAGCGGCTCTTTACACGCTATTGTCCGATAATCCAAGCCCCGAGACCAAGATAGACAGACGTGAGACGCCGGTTACAAATTACGATAGGTTTCGCATATGGCGAGAAAATCGTTAGCCTTCAAGCTCGCACCGCCGACAAGCGCGCCGTCCACATCCGCGACGCCAAGCAATTCCAATGCATTTGAAGGCTTGACCGAACCGCCATACAGCAACCGAAGATGGGCACCTTTCGCGCCGAAACGTTCAATCAGTTGCTCACGCATGAAAGCATGCGCAGCGCGCACGTCCTGCACCGTCGGTGTCAGGCCTGTGCCAATTGCCCAGACTGGCTCATAGGCGATGATGGTATTCTCCGCATTGACACCGTCGGGCAAGGAACCGGCAAGCTGCTCGCCGATTACATCCAGCGTGCGCTCTGCTTTGCGTTCATCGGCAGTCTCGCCCACGCACACGATGGCGATCAGTCCCGCGGCCCAGGCGGCTTCGGTCTTGGCGCGAACGACCTCATTGCTTTCGTAATGGTCAGTTCGGCGCTCGGAATGTCCGATAATGACATGTGTGGCGCCTGCTTCCCTAAGCATCTCGGCCGAGACATCGCCCGTATGCGCGCCAGACACTTTATGGTGGGAATCCTGACCACCGAGACCAACGGTCTCACCTTCGAGCGTTTCCGCCGCGCGGGAAAGAAGCGTCGCAGGCACGCAGATCACTGCATCAAGCTTGCGGCCGAGATCAGAGCTCAGGCCGGCAGCAATCGCACGCAGTTCGGTCAGGGATTCTCCCGTTCCATTCATCTTCCAGTTGCCAGCAACCAGCGGACGGATTCCCGGAGTCATTTCATTCTCCTCGCCTGTTCGAAACAGCAGGCGTGATCACGCGCCTTGAAAGCGGATCAGCGCCAAAATTTGCCACTGACTAAGCGTATTCGTGCCGCAATGCAAATGTTCTTAGGTTCCTACTTGCAATGAGACCTTGCATATAGGGCTGGCTTAAGGTTATCCCCTGACTGGCTCTATCCATAATAGCCGAGCTTCGTTTTGTTCTTGAAGGGTTTCCAATGCTCGACAGCCTGCGTTCCGCCGCTCAATCCTGGGTCGCCAAACTTCTGCTTGGCCTGCTTGTACTGAGCTTTGCGATCTGGGGCATCTCCGATGTCTTTCGCGGCGGCCTGTCAGGCAATGCCGCTTTGACGGCCGGGGGCTCTGAAGTCAGCGCCACTGATTATCGCTTTGCCTATGAGCAGCAGATGATGCGTCTGTCCCAGCAGTTCCGCCAGCGCCTGACGCGCGAACAGGCAAAAACGCTCGGCGTCGAAAACCAGGTGCTTGCCCAACTCGCAGCCGGTGTAGTTCTGGATGAAGGCGCGCGCAACATGCAGCTTGGCCTTTCCAAGGACGGAATTGCGCGACTGACGGGTGAGGATCCGGCTTTCCATGATGCAAGCGGCAACTTCAATCGCGCTCAGTTCGACGCAGTTCTTCGTCAATCGGGCATTCGTGCGCAGGACTATCTCGACAACCGCGCCAAAGTCGCCCGCCGCCAGCAGATCGTGGAAGCTGCCACGGATGGCATCAAGCTACCGAATGCAGCGTTGAAGGCGTTGGCTCTGTATCAGGGTGAAACTCGCAGCGTCGACTATGTTACCATTCAGGCGGAAAAAGCCGATGCCGTCCCCGCGCCATCCGACGATGCGCTCAAGACCTATTTCGAAGCGCGCAAAGACGAGTACAAGGCGCCGGAATACCGTAAGATAACCTATGTGAAGCTGGAGCCGGCTGACATTGCCGATCCGTCCGCCGTCACGCAGGAAGAAATCAGCGAGTATTATGAGAAGAACAAGGATCGCTTCGGTACAATCGAAAAGCGCGCCATCGAGCAGTTGAACTTTGCCGATGACGCAGCGGCTGAAGCTGCCCAACAGAAAATTGCCACTGGAACGAGCTTCGTTGACATCGGTAAGGAACAGGGCAAAACCGAAGACGACCTGAAGCTCGGCACCTTCGAAAAATCCGCTATTCCCGACCAGGCCGTGGCCGATGCAGCATTTGCGCTGGCGGAGAATGGTGTTAGCCCAGTCGTAAAGGGAAGCTTCGGTCCCGTCATCCTGCGCGTAACGCAGATCGAACCGGCTCATGTAAAGCCGCTGACCGAAGTCGAAGGCGAAATTCGCACCACCCTTGCGAACAATATCGCAGCGAGCAGCATCAGCGGAATTCATGACTCCTACGAGCAGGAACGCTCCGATGGCGCATCCATGGCAGATGTGGCTAAGAAACTGAGCCTGAAAACTGTCACCGTCGAAGCCGTTGACGCCGAAGGCAACGATCCTTCCGGCAATCCTGTCCAGCTGCCGAACTCGGAAGCACTCCTTGCAGCAGCCTTTCAGGCCGATCAGGGTTTTGACAACGACGCCCTGACCATGGGCAATGTCGGCTATCTCTGGTATCAGGTCGATGGGATCACCCCGGCCCGTGACCGTATGCTTGATGAAGTCAAGGATAAGGTTGTGGCTGCCTGGAAGGGAGAAGAGGCCGTTAAGCGCCTCAACCAGCGTGTGGAAGAATTGAAGAAGCGTCTCGATGGCGGCGCGACACTCGACACGATCGCTTCCGAACTGGGTGTCGAAAAGCAAACCAAGCGCGGTGTTGTCCGCACCACCAATGATGCCGATATCGGAACCGCTGCCGCAGCGCAGATTTTCCGCGGAGCAAATGGCTTCACCGGCAGCGCTGCCGCACCTTCGGATGATGCCCAGATCCTGTTCAAGGTTACGGAAGTAACCGAACCTGCCGCAGCTGGCCCGGAAGCCATTCCGGAACAGCAGCAGAAATATCTGGCGACCTCACTCTCGGATGACATCCTTGAACAGCTCGTCGGTGAATTGCAGAAGCAGTACCCCGTGAAGATAAATCAGACCGTCATCAACAACGCTTTGGCGTTTTAGGGACGGTGGGCATCCAAAATGGCTGATCTAAAACCCTATATTGCGAAAGCTGCTGCTGGAGAGCCGCTTTCGCTGGAAGATTCCAGGGCCGCCTTCGACATCATGATGTCTGGCCAAGCAACGCCATCGCAGATAGGTGGATTGCTGATGGCGTTGCGTGTACGCGGTGAAACAGTACCGGAGATCGCTGGGGCCGTCGCCTCCATGCGCTCCCGCATGCTTGGAGTCTCCGCTCCCGACAATGCAATCGATATCGTCGGAACCGGCGGTGACCAGTCCGGCTCCTACAATGTTTCAAGCTGCTCGGCGTTTGTCGTGGCTGGCGCCGGCGTCCCTGTGGCCAAGCATGGCAACCGGGCCCTCTCCTCTCGCTCAGGTGCCGCCGATGCGCTCGCCGCGCTCGGCATCAATATCGAAGCCGATGCAAACACGATCGGCCGCAGCATCACCGAAGCTGGCCTTGGCTTCATGTTTGCGCCGATGCACCATTCCGCCATGCGCCATGTCGGCCCTTCACGGGTCGAACTCGGCACGCGTACCATCTTCAATCTGCTTGGACCTCTTTCCAATCCGGCCAGCGTCAAGCGTCAGCTCGTCGGAGTGTTCGCGCCTCAATGGCTCGTACCTTTGGCCGAAGTGCTCAAGGAACTGGGTTCCGAAGCGGCATGGGTTGTCTACGGCGATGGTCTCGACGAAATGACCACCGCAGGCACGACGCAGATTGCGGCTCTTGAGAAGGGTCAAATCCGTACTTTTGAAATCACGCCGGAAGAAGTCGGGCTTCGCCGTTGCGATCCTGCGGAACTGAAAGGCGGCGAGGCTGCCGTGAACGCGAAGGCTCTGCTAGGTGTACTTGAAGGCGATAAAAACGCCTATCGAGACATCGTGTTGCTCAATTCGGGCGCGGCGCTCGTCATTGCTGGCAAGGCGAAAGATTTGAAAGAAGGCATCGAACTGGCGGCGCAATCCATCGATAGCGGTGCCGCACTTGGTGTTTTGCAGAAGGTGATTGCCGTTTCAAACGACAACACCGCCTGACGGAAAGGATCAAGCTATGTCTACCGATATTCTGCGCAAGATTGAGGCTTACAAACGCGACGAAATCGCCGCCGCCAAGGCCGAGCGTAGCGTGGCAGATCTGAAAGCACGCGCTCAGGATCAGGAAACACCGCGCGGTTTTCTCAAGGCATTGGAAGCGAAACGCGCGGCTGGGGAATTCGCCCTGATAGCCGAAATCAAGAAGGCGAGCCCTTCGAAAGGCCTTATTCGTCCTGATTTCGACCCGCCCATCCTTGCACAGGCCTACGAGGCTGGTGGCGCGGCGTGTCTTTCCGTGCTGACCGACGCGCCATCCTTTCAAGGAGCGCCAGAATTTCTGACGGCGTCCCGCAACGCATGTAGCCTGCCGGCACTTCGCAAAGACTTTTTGTTCGATACCTATCAGGTGCATGAAGCCCGCAGCTGGGGCGCTGACTGCATTCTGATTATCCTGGCCAGCGTCGATGACGATCTGGCGAAAGCGCTCGAAGAAACCGCTTTCGAGCTCGGAATGGATGCTCTCATCGAAGTGCACGACGAGGCCGAGATGGAACGCGCACTCAAACTGTCGTCGCGTCTGCTCGGGGTCAACAACCGCAATTTGCGTACATTCGAGGTCGATCTCGCCGTTTCCGAACGCCTGTCGAAAATGGCTCCCTCCGACCGTTTGCTGGTTGGGGAAAGCGGCATCTTCACACACGAAGATTGTCTGCGGCTGGAAAAGTCGGGGATCGGGACGTTCCTCATCGGGGAAAGCCTGATGCGCAAGGCAGATGTTGCAGCGGCGACCCGCGAACTTCTGACCGGCAAGGCCTGACCGATGGTCTCCAAACTCACCCATATCGACCAGAGTGGCGCTGCCAACATGGTAGATGTTGGGAGCAAGGACGAGACAGACCGTCAAGCTGTGGCCGAAGGATCGGTCATAATGAAGCCGGAAACGCTGGCGCTCATTCTGGAAGGCAATGCGGCCAAGGGGGATGTCATCGGCACTGCGCGTCTGGCAGGCATCATGGCAGCGAAAAAGACCTCGGACCTTATTCCCCTCTGCCATCCATTGATGCTGACCAAAGTCGCGGTCGAAATCGAACCGGATCGCACTTTGCCCGGCCTGCGCGTTCGTGCGCTCGCCAGGCTGAAGGGACGCACCGGCGTGGAAATGGAAGCGCTCACCGCCGTTTCAGTTACTTGCCTCACGATCTATGATATGGCCAAAGCGGTCGACAAGCATATGGAGATCGGCGGCATTCGCGTTATCGAAAAGAGCGGCGGCAAATCAGGCGACTGGACGGCATAAACCGCTTTTTCCAGATATGCTGCTGACTTTGCTTTGGATCAATTCTGCCAATCGTTTTTTATGGTTTAGACGGGGCAGAAATTCAGTTCGAGAGGAAACGCCATGTCCCTTCTCCCGGTCGATGAAGCACTGGCCCGCATTCTGAAGTCGGCGGAACCGCGCGGCACTGAGCAGATCGCTTTGTCAGATGCTGGTGGGCGTGTCGTTGCAACACCCGTGCTGGCACATTTTCTGCAGCCGCCTTTTGACGGTTCGGCGATGGACGGCTATGCCCTGATCGCGCCGGACAACATCTCCTATCCTGCCGAGTTCGATATCATCGGCCAGTCGGCAGCGGGCAATCGCTTCGAAGGCGAATTGAGAAGCGGACAGGCAGTCCGCATTTTCACCGGCGCGCCGCTTCCCAACGGTACGGACACAATCGTCATTCAGGAGCACACCGAGCGCTCAGGCAACCGGCTGATCGTCCATAAAGGCATGGAACCGGGACGGCATATACGCCGCGCAGGCCTGGACTTTTCGCCGGGCAACATAGTCATTTCATCAGGCCGTGAACTGGATGCTGCTGCACTGTCGCTGGCAGCTGCCAGCGGCAATGCGAAAATCGACGTATTCAAAAAGCCCACGGTAGCCATTATCGCCACCGGCGACGAGCTTGTTGCTCCGGGCGAGATACCCGGAAAAGACCAGATCGTTGCATCGAACAGTGTTGGAATTGCCGAGATCGTAAGACGAGCCGGCGGGACTTCTCAAGATAAGGGGATCATTCCCGATGATCCCGCTAAAATAGAGCAGGCAATAGAAGATAGCCTGCAAAGCGGCGTCGACGTTCTGGTCACAATCGGCGGAGCTTCGGTCGGTGACAGGGACTTTGTCCATGGCGCGCTGCAGAAACTGGGCGTCGACCTCGATTTCTGGAAGATCGCCATGCGGCCCGGCAAACCGCTGATGCATGGACGGATCGAGGTGAATGGCAAGATCGTCCATATTATCGGCTTGCCGGGCAATCCTGTTTCCAGCCTGGTGTGCAGCCTTGTTTTTCTCCGGCCGCTTGTCGCGAAGCTTGCCGGCACCAGCCTTGACGCCGACATCCGTCCGGCAAAGCTGGGTGTTGCCCTGCCAGCTAACGATCATCGCCGCGACTATATCCGGGCGACCCTCGAATCAGGACCGGATGGAACGCTGGTCGCGTCGCCTTTCCCGGTGCAGGATTCGTCCATGCTGTCGGCCCTCGTCCGCTCAAAAGCGCTTATCATCAGGGGTGAGAACGCTCCCGCTGCCGCTAGTGGCGATGATTGCCGAGTTCTGATGCTATAGCGGCAACGCCTCATCCGAACATGAGGAATTCGCCCTAAGCCCCGGTGGGATATATATTATTCAGAATGTCGTCCCACCCACTCCGGTGGCAGAAATGCAGCGCCGGAACATCCCATCTTTCCTTGTTTTGAGCATTAACGATTTTAAAACCATTGCAGAACAAGACTGGAACATATAGTGTTCGTTCTGGTTTTGTTTTTCTCGATTCCTGGCCGGGAGGGTGTCGCGCATGTTGACCCGTAAGCAGCACGAGCTTCTGCTGTTCATTCACGAACGTCTGAAGGAAACGGGCATTCCTCCCTCTTTCGACGAGATGAAGGAAGCGCTCGATCTGGCTTCAAAATCGGGTATCCATCGTCTGATCACTGCTCTGGAGGAGCGTGGCTTTATCCGCCGCCTGCCCAACAGGGCGCGTGCGCTTGAGGTGTTGCGGTTGCCGGATTCAATCGCTCCTGGGCTCAATGCCCAAAAGAAGTTCGCTCCCAGCGTGATCGAAGGTAGTCTTGGCAAAGCGCCGCCCCCCCCTCCACCGGCTCGCCCTGCCCCGGTAGCTACCAATGACGACACGTCGGCTACGGTATCCGTACCGGTCATGGGACGAATAGCTGCGGGTGTGCCGATCTCCGCCATTCAAAATCAGACCCACTCCCTCAGTCTCCCGCCAGAAATGATCGGCGCGGGCGAGCATTACGCGCTTGAGGTCAAAGGGGACTCAATGATCGATGCCGGAATTTTCGACGGAGACACGGTAATCATCAAACGCGGAGATTCCGCAAATCCCGGTGAGATCGTGGTAGCTCTGGTCGATGATGAAGAAGCAACCTTGAAGCGCTTTCGCCGTAAGGGTGCCTCCATCGCTCTGGAAGCGGCAAATCCCGCTTATGAAACGAGGATATTCGGCCCTGACCGTGTTCGCGTACAGGGGAAGCTCGTCGGTCTCATCCGCCGTTACTAGAGCACGTCTTCCGAAAGCGGGAACCGGTTTCGGGTGATGCGCGTGACAAAACTAGAACGAGCGGTTTGGATTGAATAGAGCGAGAGACCGCTCGAGATCAATTGCAGCGCGTTGTAGCGTCGGCCGCTTCTGATGAACAGTTTGCTACGTTTCGAGTGGAACCGGATTTGGGCTTGTATTCTCGTTCGGGCAAGCCGCGTGCCGCGCGCCAATGAATGCGATGCAAATGCCAGGGACGGCTTGGAGCATCCACAGCGTATGTAATTCGGTCGTCCGGACGCAAATCAGGTGTCGGCTGCTTCTTGTCGAGCCTCGCAGTTTCATGCGATTTTCCCGTTGCCGCTTTGGGAGAGCGGCTTTCATCGCGTTGTTGTCCAAGTCTGATTTCTACGGCTCCTTTCAGCGCCAGATCGCGTTTACTGATGCTGGTAGTCGTTGAGCGACGACATGTTGCATCCTTGCCCGGAACAGCCAGGATGACCACATCCCCGATATTGCAGGCAATTTCCTGCATTGCCGGTTCTGCAGTATAGGCAAGCGTGCGACCATCAGGCAGGGTAATCGTGCACACTCCCTCAACACACTCGAAACCATCGGACGCGGCCAGCTTTCCTTTTTTAACCGAAAGCGGGGGAATCATTTCCTTGACCAGATAGGCAGTTTTCCAATTGTCGATCGTAAACTGGGAAGGTCGATTTCGATTAACCGCAAACCTTCCGTCCTCCAATCGGACGCCTACCAGCTTGGCATCTTCGGATACGACGATATCGGGAAAAGGCTCCCTTATAAAAACCATCAGGCCGAGGACGACAAATGGGAGCGCCAGTACCTTCAGTCTGGTGGAAAGCACAACCGCCAGAACCAGCGCAATGGTCCAGAAAACAAGAGTAAGCGCGGGCATGGTTCCTGGATTACCATCCGGCGACCAGGCCGCGACGAAGGCAGCAATGTGCCTTACCGCGAAAATGCCCCAGCCCATTATTTGCAAAGGCACCCAGTCAAGCTGCAAAGGCATCAGCACCAGGCCGAAAACAGCAAACGGCATCACAAGCAAGGCTATTGCGGGTTCAGCAAGCACATTTCCCACCAATCCCAATGGCGCTGTGTTGTTGAAATGATAGGCGGCGAAAATGCCGCTCGCCAACCCGGCAATGAGCGAGGTGCCTGCCGCTGCCGCGACTAGCTTTAATATCCGCCCAACAAAGCCGTCTCTGGACCTCCTAAGCTTCTCTGCGCCGACACGCCTGTTCGCATTGCTTTCGCTCCACCAGGCATAACCGGCGATCAACGCAGCGGTTGCAGAGAACGACATCTGAAAACTCGGCCCCAAAATCTCATGCGGCGAAAGAGCAATCATCGCGAGCGCCGCTATGGCCAGATTGCGCATGCTGATGGCAGCGCGATCGACCAGTAATGCTCCAAGCATAATCGCAATCATTACATAGCTTCGTTGCGCAGCAACGTCCGCACCGGACATGGCAAGGTAGAAGGTACAGCTTAGCAGGGAGAGAAAAGCCGCGTATTTCTTCACCGGGTGCCGGACGCTGAAAGCGGGAAACAGCGCGAAGGCGGACCGTAGCGTCAACATGACGACGCCAGCGGCGAGCGCCATATGCAAACCCGAGATTGAAAGAATATGTACGAGCCCTGCCTTGCGCAGATCGTCGTTGGTTTGCTCGCTGATCCCGGCGCGGGTGCCTGCCACCAGCGCCGAAGCGACGCTACCATCCTCCCCTCCAACCACTTCCTCAATCCGTTCAGAAACCCGGACCCGTAGCATGGCGATCCACTGGGACATTTCCGCTGTCAGTTCATCCGGCGGGGGAACAATCGCTAATTTGGGCGTCCCGAGAAAGAACCCGTTGGCGCCAATGCCATTGAAATATGCGTGAAAAGAGAAATCGTAGTTTCCGGGGCGGACGGGGCCAGACGGGATGCGCAATCGCGCAAAACCGGACAATCCGCTGCCAATCGCTGTTGTCGCCGGTATATCTCTGGCATTGATGCGAACGCGCTTCGGCGGAAAGCGAAGTTTGGGGCGCTCGGTTTGAAGCACCTCAAGTGTTATCCGCCAGCTGCCATTATCCTGATATTCAAGCGCAACGACTCGGCCCGTCACACGCGTCGCTACGTCTGAGCCCAACATCGCCGTGGCACGACGTTCCGTCTCCCATTTGCCGACCATAAGCCCCCCGATCAGAGCGATGGCCAAGGTCGTGCCCTGGGCAACCGCGAACTGCTTGCGCGTCGCAATTCGCAAGCTGAAGGCAATCGCGAGCATGGACAGAAGCGGAGTCCACGCAGGTTCGAATGAAAGCGTGAAATAGATTATCGCGCCAATACCGGCAAAAACCGGAAGCAGGAGGAAGAATGCGCCGCGTCCGGCTTCCGTTTCCACCGCAGCCTTGATCTGGCTGCCTGCGACCGAAGTTATAGACAAAAGCCGTTCACGCAGGCTCAATACCGAAGGCTTGACGGGTGGTAAGTCTACTTCGAATTCACCTGGAGGCGAAGTCTCCGGAAATAAGGCGCGCAGCGAACCATCAGGCATGCTTCTGACAAGCGCCCGTTCGTTTACATCGCTCGCTTCCCTGATGCCCGTCATGCCCCCGCCTGACCGCAAAAGTTGGCCTAAGCCGCCAAAGTACCCCGAAAGAACAACGGCTCATCGGTGCGAAAGGGTTGCGAAGCCCTTGCGCACGTTGCTGCCTATGCTACATGAACCGCAGCCGAAATCGAGTGAGTTCGTACAAAGAACCGCGATTACCTGCCGAGTTGCTCGTGCAGGCATTGGAATTCAAGTTCGCGCCTGTGTCTCCGGCATTCGCCGCTGCTCTGGAATGGCGCACGACATAGTGGAGCTATCATGCCGAAACCGGTCGTCACCCGTTTTGCCCCTTCGCCCACGGGGTATCTGCACATTGGCGGTGCACGCACTGCCCTGTTCAACTGGCTTTACGCCAAGCATAACGGCGGCAAGATGCTGCTACGTATCGAAGACACCGACCGGGAACGTTCCACCGATGCCGCGACGGCTGCCATTCTCGATGGACTGACCTGGCTGGGGCTGGATTGGGACGGCGAAGCCATCTCGCAATTCGAGCGTGCGCCTCGCCATCGCGAAGTAGCGGAGGAGCTGGTTACTCTTGGCAAGGCATACTACTGCTATGCAACGCCGGAAGAACTGGAAGAAATGCGCGAGAAAGCCCGCGCCGAAGGTCGTCCACCGCGCTATGACGGTCGCTGGCGTGATCGCGATCCATCTGAGGCACCCGCAGGCGTTAAGCCGGTCATTCGCATCAAGGCGCCACAGGAAGGGGAAACTCTCGTGCAGGATGCCGTGCAGGGCGATGTGCGCTTTCCGAACAAGGATCTCGATGATTTCATCATCCTCCGTTCCGATGGCACGCCCACCTACATGCATGCAGTCGTTGTCGATGACCACGACATGGGGGTGACCCATATCATTCGCGGCGACGATCATCTGACCAATGCCGCGCGGCAGACAGTCATCTACAACGCAATGAACTGGGACGTGCCGCAGATGTCGCACATCCCGCTGATCCATGGCGCTGACGGCGCAAAACTCTCCAAGCGTCACGGCGCTCTGGGTGTCGATGCCTACCGTGCGATGGGCTATTTGCCCGCGGCCCTGCGCAACTATCTCGTGCGCCTTGGCTGGAGTCACGGCGATGACGAGATTATGTCGACCGAACAGATGATCGAATGGTTCGACGTCAAGGACATCAACAAGGGTGCGGCCCGCTTCGATTTTCAGAAGCTGGAGGCGATCAACGGCGTCTATATGCGCGCCAGCGACGACCGGGCGCTCTATGATGCGCTTATAGCCGTTCTTCCGGAGATTGAAGGCGGCAAGGAAATTTCCGATGCGCTGGACGATAAGCGCCGCGCACAATTGCTCGCCGCCATGCCCGGCCTGAAGGATCGTGCCAAAACTCTTGTGGAACTGGCTGACGGATCGAAATTCATCTTCGCTGCTCGTCCCCTTGACCTTGATGAGAAGGCAGCCTCCCTCCTGAATGAAGAAGGCCGCGCTGTACTCAAGTCTGTTCTGCCGGATCTGGAAGCTGCAACCGAATGGACTGTCGAATCTCTCGACGCCGTCGTGAGGACTCACGCGGAAAAAACCGGGCTGAAACTCGGCAAGATCGCACAGCCCCTACGCGCAGCATTGACCGGTCGCGCCACTTCTCCGGGCGTGTTCGACGTGCTGTTCGTCCTTGGCCGTGAGGAGTCACTCGAGCGTATTCGCGATCAAATCGGTTAAGGTGGGAACATTCACGCTGACGTGACAAAACCGGCGTAAATAGTTCAAATTACGCATTGCATCGCGAACCGTTTGGGATAGTTTGACGGGCAAAATCGTTAGGATAATGCGTGAACGCTAATGGTCCCACAGGGGCGGGACCATTCCACGAGATAAAAGACAAATTATAACGACGATTACAATTCTGCCGTCGTGCGGGCGGCAAAGTGGACATGAAAGGAAACACGATGTCAGATAGGACAGCCAGCTTTACACTAGAAGGCAAAACATTCGACCTGCCTGTACGACAAGGCACTGTCGGACCAGACGTCGTTGATATTGGTCCACTCTACAAGAATTCCCAGATGTTCACCTACGATCCGGGCTTCACCTCCACGGCATCGTGCGAATCCAAAATCACCTACATCGACGGTGACGAAGGCACCCTGCTCTATCGCGGTTACCCGATCGATCAGCTTGCCGAACACGGCGATTTTCTGGAAACCTGCTACCTGCTTCTGTACGGCGAACTGCCAACGGCAACCCAGAAGGCTGACTTCGACTATCGTGTGACGCGCCACACGATGATTCACGAACAGATGACGAAGTTCTTTACGGGCTTCCGCCGTGATGCCCATCCTATGGCCGTAATGGTCGGCTGTGTCGGCGCGATGTCGGCTTTCTATCATGACTCGACCGACATCACCGACCCGCATCAGCGTATGGTCGCCTCGATCCGTCTGATCGCCAAGGTCCCGACGCTCGCTGCCATGGCCTATAAGTACCATATCGGCCAGCCGTTCATGTACCCGAAGAACGATCTCGATTTCGCGTCGAACTTCCTGCACATGTGCTTTGGCGTTCCGTGCGAGGATTACAAGGTCAATCCGGTTCTGGCGCGCGCGATGGACCGCATCTTCATTCTCCACGCGGATCACGAGCAGAACGCCTCGACCTCGACCGTGCGCCTTGCCGGCTCGTCGGGCGCCAATCCATTTGCATGTATCGCAGCCGGCGTTGCCTGCCTCTGGGGCCCTGCCCACGGCGGCGCTAACGAAGCCGCGCTCAACATGCTGGCTGAAATCGGTTCCGTCGACCGCATTCCTGAATTCATCGGCCGTGCAAAGGACAAGAACGATCCGTTCCGTCTGATGGGCTTCGGTCACCGCGTCTACAAGAATTACGATCCGCGCGCCAAGATCATGCAGAAGACCTGCCATGAAGTTCTGGGCGAACTCGGCATCAAGGACGATCCGTTGCTCGACGTTGCGATGGAACTGGAAAAGATTGCCCTGACGGATGAATACTTCATCGAAAAGAAGCTTTATCCGAACATCGACTTCTATTCCGGCATCACGTTGAAGGCCCTCGGCTTCCCGACCGAAATGTTCACGGTTCTCTTTGCACTTGCTCGTACCGTTGGCTGGGTCGCACAGTGGAAGGAAATGATCGAAGATCCGCAGCAGAAGATCGGTCGCCCGCGCCAGCTCTACACCGGCGCCGCCGAACGCGATTACGTGCCGCTCGCAAAGCGCAAATAAATATCAGATCCGCACAAGAAAACCCGGTTGCAAAACAACCGGGTTTTTTCACGCCTGCTCGCAGCAGGTAGTCACGTCCTGGACACAATCATTTCCAGCAAAAGCGCGATTGTTGTGTTGCGATAGAGTACTTCCGACGATTCAGTTTAAACTGGAAATGCTCTTCCCTGCCAGCTCCAGAACGACCCGCGCACCGATCTCGCCAGACGGCTGCTCGGTCGCCATGATCGAAGCAACCTTATCGAATCCGTCGAGTTGTGCCTGCCGTGCCGATCCGGGCTTCATCAGCCGCTCGAGATTGCGAGCAAGCATTCCGGGGCGAACGAATTCATTGAAATACTCAGGCACTACCGGCTCATCGGCTATGATGTTCGGCAGAGCCGCGCTCCAGATGGTTATCTTGGGCATCAGAAACTTGCGTGCAAACCAGTCCGCCTTATAGGAAAGCACACTTGGGATACGTGAGAGAGCCAGTTCCAGCGAGACCGTCCCGGAAGCGGCAAGCGCCGCATCAGCCCTGGAAAAAGCTTTCCACTTTTCCTCATCGCCCAAGACAATAAGGGGTTTGACCGCCCAATTCTTCGAAAGATCCCGCACCATTTCCTCGATGCGCGGCAGTGTCGGCAAAACCACATCAAGTCTTTCGGTTCTGGCAGCAAGTTCACCAACAGCCTGCCCGAACGGTTCCATCAGCATCTGGATTTCAGTACGGCGAGACCCCGGTAGAACAAGCAGCGTTTTGCGGGATTCATTAGACCGTTGCACTTCCAGTACTTTTTGTTCTGCCCTTGCCTGCAATATCGGTTCATAGCTGGAAAGGCGGTGCCCGACATAGGTGGCACTCGGTCCACTCAATTTTTGCATGACCTCCACCTCAAATGGAAGAATGGTCAGCACGTGGTCGAAATAGGCTTTCATCGCCCGGGCACGCTGCGGTCGCCAAGCCCACACACTCGGCGCTATATATTTTACAATGGGAATGGACGCATTCGCTGCCCTGATCTTTTGGGCAACACGATGCGTAAACTCGGGACTATCGATCAGAAGAACGCAATCTGGCTTCTCCGCAATGATGCGTTGCGCGGTCTGCCTAATGCGCCGCATCAGCCCCGGTAAATTCTTGAGAATTGCGCCCAGCCCCATAAGGGCAATTTCGTGCGGATCAAAGAAAGACTTCATGCCCCGGGCCGCAAGATGATCGCCACCGACGCCGACGATATCAACAAGCCGGTCTGTCTGGTTTCGTAGTGCATCAATCAGATCAGCACCGAGAAGATCACCGGATTCTTCACCGGCCACGATTGCTATTTTCAGAGGCCGGCTGTTAGTGCTCACGTCCTGGCATCCTTTCTCTCGCGACTGACTGTCTCTATGAAGAGACCCTTGTCGTTTGCTGCAGCGATGGTTTCACCGAAGCCTAGAATGAATGTCCTGCCTGCCTCAACCGCTATTCCCGATAATCCCGCTTTGGCGGCATTCTCGACTGTTGAAATCCCGATGGTTGGAAGGTCGGCTCTTTCATCCTGCTGCGGCTTTGCCATCTTCACGAGAACACCGCCTCGGCGAGGTATGCGGCGAGCCGCACGCAACTCCCGCACACGTTCGATCATTTGATCTGTGCCTTCCGCTCCTTCGAGGGCCACCACACGTCCGCCGACCGCAATTGCGCCCTGCCCGACATCGAGATCACCGAGGCGAAGCGCAGATTCCATCGCAAGTTCAAGATTATG
Source organism: Brucella sp. NBRC 14130 (assembly GCF_040371715.1). Lineage (NCBI taxonomy): Bacteria > Pseudomonadati > Pseudomonadota > Alphaproteobacteria > Hyphomicrobiales > Brucellaceae > Brucella > Brucella sp. NBRC 14130. The sequence continues at coordinate 71,330 of NZ_BAABTE010000002.1, read as the reverse complement.
GCGTTCTCGGGCGTCTGGCACGGCTCGAGTCAGAATTTGAGCCGGTGATGGGGAAAGCAGATCCGGGACAACTTCATGAGCCCCGACAACTTTGAAACCAAAAGATTCCAGCAGCCCTATGAACGCCCGCAAGAGCGCATCGTCCCCTTGTCCCAAAGCCCGCAGAACATAAGGCACCGCCCGCAGCGTAGGCCAGTCAAGCTTCAAATCGCTGACATGAGGGCGGCTCGTCACGCCACCGGCGAGGACAACCCGATCCACTCCCGCAGCTTTCATAGAGCGCAGCAGCTTTGCAAACTCTACGATCGAGATTTCCTGATGTTCATACTTGTAAAGTATCGGGTCGGCTTCTCCGCGCAGCGGCACAAGGAAGGGAGAGTTTCCCGCTGTCGCCAGAGCCTCTGCCACATTGATCGGCAACAGGCCGTTCCCGGCGATAATGGCAACGCGCCCCGCATGGTCTGCGAGACGCTGGATTTTCTCAATCTTCGCCGCTGTCATGTCCGGCCCCGCCATGCACCGCATCAAGCGGAGGTGTACAGTAGGCACGCTTCGTATCGACGTTGATGAAGTCGATCATATCGATGACAGCCGGAGAGCCCGGTATTGCAATTAGAACGTCTTTGGCGCGGTCCCGAATCGGCTTTGTACGGTCGAACAGCATCCTGACAGCATGACGAAGATTATGAATTTCCTTGCGCTCCATACCAGAGCGCTTCATGCCGACGATATTCAATCCGCCAAGATGAGCATGCACGCCTATTGCCATGCCGTATGGGATAAGATCGCTCACAACAGCAGCCATGCCACCTACGAAAGCGTGGTGTCCGATACGCACGAATTGATGGATAGCCGCGCCACCGCCCAGAATGGCGTGGTGTCCGATCGTCGTGTGGCCGCCAATCATCACATTATTGGAAAATGTGACGTAATCGCCAATATCGCAATCATGCGCTACATGAGCGTAAGCCAAAAACGAACAGTTGTCGCCAACCGAAGTATATCCCCGTGCGCTGTCCGACCCTTTGTGCATGGTCACGCCTTCACGGATCAGGCAGTTCGTGCCGATGTTCAGCTTGGTGGGGCCTCCCTTATGCTTGTTGTTCTGCGGATCGCACCCCAGAACTGCGTGCGGATAGACCCTCGCTCCCTCGCCAAGCGTCGTCGCGCCCGTTACAACCACATGGCTCATCAATTCCGAATTGTCGCCAATGACGGCGCCAGACTGAATATGACAGAAAGGGCCGACAGACACACCCTGCCCCAGTTCCACGCCCTGCTCTACGAGAGCGGTGGGGTGAATGAATGTTTCTTTCATTGATATGCTCACTGGTTTTCTTCAGCTGTGCTGATCATGGCAGCGACTTCAGCTTCCGCAACCTTCACACCATCAACTTCCGCAATGCATTCATATTTGGAGATATTTGCGCGTTGCTTGATCTTCTTGACATGAAGCAAAAGCCTGTCACCCGGTATGACGGGACGACGGAATTTCGCATTGTCGATAGTCATGAAATAGACCACACCCGGACGCCCGGTCTTGCGCTGAAGCAGGGAAATAGCGCCTGCCGTTTGTGCCATGGCTTCGACAATCAATACGCCCGGCATGATCGGCTTTTCAGGAAAATGGCCTGTAAAATGCGGCTCGTTGATTGTCACATTCTTGATGCCGGTCGCAGAGACGTCACCGTCAATGTCGACGATACGATCAATCAGCAAAAACGGATAGCGATGCGGCAGCACTGCCAGAAGGTCCTGGATATCTGCTGCTTCCAGCTTGGTCTGATTTGCATCACTCATCAGAGGATTGCTCCTTTCTCGATTGCCCGATGCTGCGGATATTCGCAATATCGCGGAACCACTGCTTGATAGGCCGCGCGGGGATACCGCCCCAGCGCTCACCATCGGGTACGTCATTCATAACGCCACTCGCCGCGGCAACCTGCACGCGCGAACCGATGATCAAATGGTCAGCAAGGCCCACACGTCCACCCAGCATCGTCTGGTCACCGATAACGCAGCTGCCGGAGATGCCGCAATGTGCGGCAATGATACAAAAGCGGCCGATCCGCACATTGTGCGCGATCTGGACAAGATTATCGACCTTGGTGCCTTCACCGATAACGGTGTCATTCAACGAACCACGATCCACCGTCGTATTGGCGCCGATCTCGACATTGTCCTGAATAATGACCCTGCCGAGCTGGGGAACTTTTTCCAGACCAGCCGGGCCTGGGACGTAGCCGAAACCATCTTGACCAATCCGAACGCCCGGATGAAGCGCAACTTGGTTGCCGATAAAAGCACATTGGACGGTAACGCCCGGCGCAATATAGGTGTTGCGACCGATCTGGCTACCTTCCCCAATGACCGCAGTCGATGCGACCAGGGTACCGCTACCAACGGTAACGCCCTTACCAATCACTGCTCCGGCTTCGATGGTCGCGCCATCCTCGATATGCGCGGTCGGGTGAATGATCGCCGACGACGAAATACCTGTTTCACCAAACCAGCTTACTGGTCTGACCGACGCAGGAAACAGCATTCGCCCTACGGAGGCAAAGTCTCGCTGAGGATTACGGGTCACCAATGCAGCTATATGCGACGGTACTATGTCGGCTACGGCTTCCGTACACAAAACACCGGCCGCACTGATCGACGAAAGTCCATCGGCGTTCTTTTTGCCCTCGACGAAGACAAGAGAACCTTCAGTTGCATCTTTAAGAGAAGAGAGACGCGCAACAGAACGCGGCGCAAGCTTCGCATCGCGAAGTCTTGCACCGGTAAAATCTGCTATATCGCCAATCGTGAGTTCACGCGAAGGCGCGAAAAAAACAGGATCTGCCATCAAAACACTTTCTTTCCCGGGGTTGTTATACCCCGGGAAAAGGCAAATCTATTAGAACTTGGTCGAAACACCGAAGTTGAAGTTCTGAACCTTGTCGGTATCAGCCTTCGCGATCGGGAACGCATAGTCAAAGCGCAGCGGACCGAACGGAGAAGCCCACATCAAGCTGACACCTGCCGAAGCACGAAGCTTCTTGTCGTCGCCGTAGATCGGAGAACCGCCCTGCGAGGAGTCGTTGCCGTAAAGCGTTGCAGCGTCTGCGAACACGGCGCCACGGATACCCAGACTCTCAGGAACCAATGGCATGGGGAACTGAACTTCAGCCGTACCATTGATGTAGGTCGTGCCACCCATCCAGTAACGCTTGCCGTTCGCAGCATCCTGATACGGACCGATACCATTGAACTTGAAGCCACGAATGATGTCCGAATTGTTCTTGAACAAGTCGAAGATACGGACGCCATCATCACCAAATTCATGGATATAACCACCGCCGATGCCCAGCATGCCGACGATATCGGCTTCCTGAGAAAGCGTCTTGTAGTAGTTACCCTTGAACGTGGTCTTGATGTACTTGGCGTCACCACCTAGACCAGCAAACTCCTGCGTGAACTTTCCATAAAGACCGTCATGCGGGTTCTTCATGTCATCGATGGAGTTGTAGGTCAGCGAATAGCTAATCGAAGAACGCAACCACGGGCTATGTTCGGCAGCCTCAAGCAAAGCAGGTGCATAGAAATTTTCCCGGTCCGGACGGAACAGATCGTACTTTTCCTGAACCAGGTTATACGCGATACCTGCCGAGAAGTCATCCGTGATCGGCAGGCCGAAACGGATGGTACCACCGGTCTGCTCGACGTCGTAGTCGTCGTTTACGCGGTATGTACGACGGAAGACGTCAAAGCCGGCCGAGAGGCGGTAACCGAGGAAATATGGCTCTGTAAAGGAAAGGCCGTAATTGCGCATATCGTCCTGGCCGGCACCCGCGCTGATACGGATATACTGGCCACGTCCGAGGAAGTTACGCTCGGTGATAGCAGCTTCAACCTGCGCACCTGGCGATTCACCACCGGTGGTATAGCCACCACCAATCGAGAATTCACCGGTCGACTTTTCAACCACATCGACAACCAGAATGACCTGATCCGGCTCAGAGCCAGGCGCGGTCGAAATGTTGACGGTCTGGAAGAAATCAAGCGCTTCCAGACGACGCTTTGCACGCTGCACCATGACCTGATTGAAGGCATCACCTTCATTCACGTCGAATTCGCGGCGAATCACGAAATCGCGGGTTTTATCGTTGCCGCGGATTTCAATGCGCTGAATGTAAGCGCGCGGACCTTCATCGACGCTGTAAACGACCGAGATCGTGCGGTTTTCGAAATCACGATCACCACGCGGCTCGACTTTCGCAAAAGCGTAACCGCTTCCAGCGACATTTTCGGTAACCGCGAGAACAGAATCCTCGATTTCCTTCGCGCTGTAAGGCTTACCCGAGCGCGTCTTGACCAGATGATCCAGAGCCTGCCCGTCGACACCAGCCACATTGCTCTCGACGCTGACGTTGCCGAACGTATAGCGCTGACCTTCATCGACCGTGATGGTGATCGTGTATTCGTTCGTCGAAGGATCGAGAACAGCATTGGACGAAATGACGCGGAAATCCGCATAGCCGCGATTGTAATAGAAACGGCGGAGCGTTTCTTCGTCAGCCTGAAGACGACCTTCGTCGTAGACGTCGTTACGCGTCAGCCACGAAAGCGGATTCGAACGCTTGGTCGAAATCACATCACGCAGACGACGGGAACTGAAAGCCTGATTGCCGACAAAATCGACGTTCGCAATCTTGGTACGCGAGCCTTCGTTGATTTCATAAACAACGTTTACACGGCCCTGACCGAGATCAACGGTACGCGCATTCACAGTCGCATCGCTGCGCCCGATATGTGCATATGCTCCCTTGATTGCCTCGACGTCCGCTTCCATCGTTGCAGCATCGTAAGGCGAGCGAGCCTTGAGCTGAACAGCGCGGGCAAGATCGGGATCCTTGATCTTCTTATTGCCCTGGAAGAGGACGTTGTTGACAACCGAGCGCTCCGTAACGTTGACGACGAGCGTGCTGCCGGACTGGTTGATGCGGACATCCGAGAACAGCCCCATCGCAAACAGACGCTTCACCGCAGCATCAATATCGGCGCTGGTGAAGGCCTTGCCCGGACGAATATCGATATTGTCACGGATGGACTGCGCGTCGACGCGTGTATTACCGCGTACCTCGATACGGCTAACGACAGCAGCCTCGGCAACGTTGACCGAAGCCAGCGAGAGTGCAGCAGTACCCGAAGCCACAAGAGCCACTGACATGGCGAGCGCAGAAGCGGCGCCAAAGAATTTAGAACTTGCCGTCATAGGCTTTCCGAACCTTCGTTTCTTTCTGTCCCCGGGGCGATTAACCCAGAAAAGCACGTACAGATACAACCGTCATACCCGGTTTTTCCATACAAGCAAGCGTCACGGTTAAATTCTGTTTACTTAAGCAACCAGCGTGGCATCCGCGCCACGCGATTTAGGTGTTATGGTAAACAAATCGCTTAGCTTTTCCAGCCGTCACTCCCAACTTTCATTTCTGTTTAACACCTTCCCCGGTCCTCGCCGGAGAAGAAACGCATCATAGCGGTTTGCTCGCTGGAACTTCCAGCCTGCACCGATCCCCAAGATCACCAACTGAGCCAGCCGGAGAGTCATCTAGCAGGCAAACAGGTCGTTGAAAAGTACGAACCCCATGAATCCCATAACAAGTAAGAACCCGGCACGATAGAAAATATCCTGCGCTGCGGCAGACACCGGACTGCCCTTGATGGCCTCCACCGCATAGAAAACCAGATGACCGCCATCCAGCGGAGGCAGCGGAAACAGGTTCAAAAGCCCGATGCCGACAGATAACATCGCCATCAACTGGATGAGCCAATCAAATCCCTGGCTTGCTGCCTTGCCAGCCATATTGGCAATCTTGACCGGCCCACCAAGCTGGCATTTATCCTCACGACCGACCGCAAAGCGCTGAAAAAACTCTCCGGTGCGACCAATAATATAGCCCGTTTCCATGACAGCTTGTGCCACTGATTCGAGCGGGCCATATTCAATCCGGCGGAAATTGCCTACAGCTTCAGTGGTTTCCACACCGATAGCGCCAAGCTTGATCCTGTTTCCAAGCGGATCGGTGCGCTCGACAATTGCCGGAACAGCTTGAAGATCAACCATCTTGCCGTCACGCTCGACAGTGAAATTCAGCGTGTCCCCGGCTCGCCCGGATACGATGCGCTGCACATCGGAAAAAGTGGTAATCTTTTCGCCGTCGACGCTGATGAAGCGATCTCCAGCCTCAAACCCGGCCTCAGCCGCTGGACTGCCCGGCTGGACACCCGCGATAAGCGGATCAGAAATCTGACGGCCGTAAAGCGCGAAGAACACACTGAAAATGACGACAGTCAGAATAATATTGAAAGCAGGTCCGGCAAAGACCGTCGCCGCACGCTTCCAAACAGGTTGGGTGTGAAACGCCCTTCGCTGCTCATCCACACTCAGACACGCATTATTGACGTCCACCGGAGAACTCGTGGCGCTCTCATCGCCAATGAACTTGACGTAGCCGCCAAGCGGAATGGCGGAAATCTTCCATCGCGTTCCGTGTTTATCCGTGAAACCGATCAACTCGGGCCCAAAACCGATGGAAAAAGCCTGGGAGCCGATGCCGCACCAGCGCGCAACCAAATAGTGGCCCATTTCATGGACAAAGACCACAACGGTCAACACAAACAGAAAAGGAATGATGGTCCCGACAAGCAGGCTTTCGCCACCCAGAAAAAAGGCCAACGCGTCCTGCAAATCACTGCTCCTTACAAAACACTACCGGATCGCCAAAAAACCGAATGAATTTAAACAATTCCTTGCGCCCTTAGAAACTGAAGAAAATCGCGGACGGCACGTCTGGCTCGGCGAAAATTGCACCAAACAGGTACAAAAGTGCGGCAGCAGCTACAAGTCCGTCAACACGGTCCAATACACCGCCATGTCCTGGTAGCAAGCGCCCTGAATCCTTTGCGCCGAACTGACGCTTCACCCAGGATTCCGCGAGGTCGCCGATCTGCGATACGATAGACAGCAGGAGCGCGAGCAGCGGTACAAGCCAGCTGCCTGGAGCCGCCACCAGAGAGGCAACCAGGATGCCGCCGGCCACCGCGGCAGCGGCGCCACCGATGGCGCCAGACCACGTCTTGTTCGGCGAGAAGCGCGGCGCCAACTTCGGCCCACCCAATGCCCGGCCGTTGAAGTAGGCTGCGATATCTGTGGACCAGACCACAGCGAAAAGAAAAACAATGGCTGTAAAGCCGAAAGGTTCGTCGCCGCGCAGGAGCGAAAGCGAAACGGCGGAGAAACCCGCATAGAATAGTCCTGCCGCCGGCCAGCCGCGCCCTGCCTGCCATTGGGTGAGCAAAAGTATGAGCGTGCCCGCTAACAGAACGCCGATGGTCAGCAACGCAGAGCGGTCCAAAACGAGCAGAATACTCGTAAGACCCAGCCATCCCCAACCGAATGCTCGCGAGAAAAGTGTCTGCTTGGGTGCGGTCAAGCTGGTCCACTCATGGAACATGGCCAATCCGATCGCAATCGAAAACAGCGTGAAACCCAAACCGCCAATCCATGTCAGCCACAAGGCAGCTGCACCGAGAACAATAGCAGTAATGATACGGGTTTGCAGATTGGACATTGAGACCTTTCGACGGACCGGCTTGCGCCTTTCTAGAGCATTGCAGTGGTTCCGATTCTCAGGAACCACTTTAGACTGCCGCCCCCTTGGTCGAAGGGCATGCGATTTCTTCTTCGAGTTCTTCAATTCCTGTGCGCACCTCAACACCACCGAATCGACGCTCCCGCTGGCGAAAAGCATCATAGGCAGCGTCGAGGTCCGATGAACGAAAATCGGGCCAGTGAATGGGCAGGAATAGGAATTCCGAATATGCCGCTTGCCAGAGCAGGAAATTCGACAGCCGCATTTCTCCGCTCGTGCGGATGATTAGATCCGGATCGGGTATCCCCGCCGTATCAAGATTTGCGGAAATCAGTTCAGCGGAAATGGACGCCGGATCAAGCAGACCGGCGGCAACGTCGCGCGCCAGGCTTCGCACGGCACGAACGATCTCGTCGCGGGAACCGTAGTTGAAAGCTATGATCAGGTTGAGGCCGGTATTGCGATGCGTAAGCGTTTCTGCTTCTACCAATAGCGTCCTGATATCGGGGGCAAGCTCCTCGCGTTCGCCGATGATGCTGACGCGCACATTGTTGCGGTGCAGCTCCGCGAGATCGCGACGGATGAAAATCTTCAGCAAGCCGAGGAGGTCATTCACCTCTCCACTCGGGCGCGACCAGTTTTCAGAAGAGAATGCGAACAAAGTCAGGTAGCCGAGGCCACGATCCCCGGCTGCCCGCACCGTCTCGCGAAGAGCTTCCACACCTGCCCGATGTCCGGCACTGCGGGGCAAGTTGCGTGCCTTCGCCCAACGGCCATTGCCATCCATGATAATGGCGATGTGGCGCGGTTCGGACATGGCGAAGCTCTCCTTCAATGAAAATCATGCAAGTCCTAGACCTGCATGATCTCCCCTTCTTTCACGGCAACGATCTTATCCATCTCTGCAATGGTTTCGTCGGTCAGCTTCTGCACCTTTTCCGACAGAACACGGCTATCATCCTGACTGATGAGGCTGTCTTTCTCCAGCTTTTTCAGCGTATCCATGCCGTCGCGACGCACATGGCGGGCAGCGATGCGGCCCTGCTCGGCGTATTGATGTGCAATCTTGACCAGTTCCTTGCGGCGCTGTTCATTCAACTCCGGCAGCGGAATGCGCAGCGTCGTACCGTCGGTGATTGGATTGAGGCCGAGGCCTGAATCGCGAATTGCGCGTTCCACGGCGCCCACCATGCTCTTGTCCCAGACGGAGACCGAAAGCATGCGCGATTCGGGAACGGTAATATTTGCAACCTGGTTGATCGGCATCGTCGAGCCATAGGCTTCAATCACGATCGGCTCCAGCAGGCTTGCGGAAGCACGGCCCGTGCGCAGGCCACCAAGATCGTGCTTCAAAGAGTTGATAGCGCCTTCCATGCGGCGTTTCAGGTCGTTGATGTCGAAAGCATCACTCATGCATTTTCTCCTTCGATACGCAGCAAGGGCCGATCAATTATCGGAAACGATCGTGCAGCGCCCCTTGCCTTGCAGAATTTCGGCCAAGCCGCCGTTTTCATGGATGGAATAGACTATTATCGGAATGTTGTTCTCACGCGCAAGGGCAACAGCGGCTGTATCCATGACCGCAAGCCCGCGATCGAGAACTTCCTTGTGCGTCAGACGATCGAAACGCGTGGCGTTCGGATCTTTCTTTGGGTCGGCGGAATAAATTCCGTCAACCTGCGTGCCCTTCAAAAGCGCATCCGCCTCGATTTCGGCAGCGCGAAGAGCCGCCGCCGAATCCGTCGTGAAGAATGGATTTCCGGTACCGCCAGCAAAGATCACGACCTTGCCCTCATCCATGTAGGCCGTAGCCTGTCTCTGCGAGAAGCTCTCACAGATTTCAGGCATGGCGATGGCCGAGAGCACGACGGAGTCGACACCGATCTTGTGCAGTGAGGTACGCAGCGCAAGAGAATTGATGACCGTGGCCAGCATTCCCATGTGGTCGCCCGTCACGCGGTCGCCACCTTTCGAGGCCACTGCCACGCCACGGAAAATATTACCGCCGCCAATGACGACGCCGACTTCGACCCCAAGCGACCGTGCCTGCTTGATATCGCTTGCAATACGGTCTGCTACGGAAACATCGATGCCAAAGCCCTGGCTGCCCATCAATGCCTCACCTGAGGCTTTCAAAAGGACGCGTTTGTAGGCGGGTTGACCTGGCATTGGATGCTCTCCGCAGATGGTGATCAAGTGGATGTGTTCGGGTTCCGATACACGAAGGGCACCGCGTTGTCACGCGATGCCCTTCGTAATCAAAAGCCTTTTCAGGCAATCAACGCATTCCGAAAAGGGAAAACCTAATTTCGGGCGAGATGCGCTGAAAAACAGACCTGCTTAGCCCTTGGCAGCAGCAGCTACTTCAGCAGCAAAGTCGGTTTCTTCCTTTTCGATGCCTTCACCGAGAGCGATACGGGCAAAGCCCGTGATCTTGGCCGGCGCACCGATGGTCTTTTCAGCTTCCTTGAGGGCAGCTGCAACCGTCAGGTCAGGATTGATAACGAAAGCCTGCGAAAGAAGAACGACTTCTTCGTAGAACTTGCGCATGCGGCCTTCGATCATCTTTTCGATGATATTGTCCGGCTTGCCGGATTCGCGAGCCTGCTCAATGAAGATCGCCTTTTCGCGCTCGGCAGCAGCCGGATCGACATCTTCGGCGGTCAGAGCCAGCGGGTTGATTGCAGCAACGTGCATGGCAACCTGGCGACCGAATGCCTTTGCAGCTTCTGCATCGCCAGCGGTTTCGATTGCAACGAGAACGCCCAGCTTGCCAAGGCCATCAGCAACACCGTTGTGAATGTAGGTCGCGACAACGCCCTGCGGAACGGTCAGCGCAGCCGAACGGCGGAAGCCAATGTTTTCACCGATGGTGGCAACAGCGTCCTTTGCCGTTTCGGTAACGGTCTTACCATCGATCTTGGCGTCGGCCACAGCTTCGGTCGAGCCATCGGTCGACAGAGCAGCCTGGGCGATCTTGCGGACCAGATCCTGGAAAGCATCGTTGCGGGCAACGAAGTCGGTTTCGGAGTTTACTTCAACGACAACAGCCTTGTTGCCGGAAGCTGCAACGCCAACCAGACCTTCAGCAGCCGTACGGCCAGCCTTCTTGTCAGCCTTTGCAATACCCTTGGCGCGCAGCCAGTCAACGGCAGCGTCGATGTCGCCATTGGTTTCGGCAAGTGCTGCCTTGCAGTCCATCATGCCGGCGCCGGTGAGGTCGCGGAGTTCTTTGACGAGAGATGCGGAAATGCTCATGATGTCGCCTTTCATGAAAGCGAAGGCACACCGAAAAGGTGTGCCAACTTTTAACCGGCGCTTGGTTTCTGGATCGCGACCTGACCTGAGCGTTGCACTACAGGAATCACGATCTCGCACCGGGATGAAACGAGATTATCCACCCGCCCTATCACAGATATGACGGATGGATGAAATCATACGCTGATTAAGCGCCTTCAGCCGGAGCTTCGAGGGCTGGCTCTACCGGAGCTTCAGCCTGTGCACCGATGTCGATGCCCATCGCGCCCTGCTGACGCGCAATGCCGTCGAGAGCAGCGCGGGCAATCAGATCGCAATACAGGGCGATAGCGCGCGCGGCGTCATCGTTGCCCGGGATCGGGTAATCGATCTGGTCCGGATCGCAGTTCGAATCGATCACGGCAACGACCGGAATACCAAGACGCTTGGCTTCCTGAATGGCAATCGCTTCCTTGTTGGTGTCGATGATGAACATCAGGTCCGGGACCGAGCCCATGTCCTTGATACCGCCGAGGGCGCGGTCAAGCTTTTCACGCTCGCGCTCAAGGTTGAGGCGTTCCTTCTTGGTGAAGCCCTGAGCTTCGCCAGCCAGCAGTTCGTCGAGCTTGCGCAGACGCTGGATCGAATTGGAGATCGTCTTCCAGTTCGTCATCATGCCGCCGAGCCAGCGTGCATTGACGTAATACTGTGCCGAACGATTGGCAGCATCGGCAATGATGTCCGAAGCCTGACGCTTCGTGCCGACGAACAGAACGCGACCGCCGCGGGCAACCGTGTCCGAAACGATCTTCAGCGCGTTGTGCAGCAGAGGAACGGTCTGGGACAGATCGAGAATGTGGATATTGTTGCGGTCACCATAGATGTATGGTGCCATTTTCGGGTTCCAGCGATGGGTCTGGTGGCCGAAGTGAACACCAGCTTCCAGAAGCTGGCGCATGCTGAAATCAGGTAATGCCATCTTTATTTTCCTTTTCCGGTTTAACCTCCACGGGCTGAGGCGATTTCTCGCCACCGGAGGTTTTTGCCGGATTTCTCCCGACAAAAGCCCAATCCCGTGTGTGGAATAGGCGCGCTGTTAACTGATCACGCCGCAAAATGCAAGTCGTCTGCACAATATAGCACTGAACGGGCTAACAAACATGCCCACCAGGGCGTCTACTTGCAGGTTCCAGCCTGTTTTGCCGTATCATAGACATCAAGCTTCACGAGTTTTCCCCTCATGGAGAAATCTCCATAATCCATGGTAAGGTCGCGGGTAATTCCATTGCGATAAAGCTTGAAATTGATGCGATAGATGGGCAGGCCGTCCTGCTTTTCCTTGTCATCGAAATAGGCAATCGTTACCGGCCAGACCTGATCCTTGGAAAACTTGCCCATGATCTTGGTCTCGTCGTCCGTCAAGGACTGTTCCTTGCCGACGACAACGGTGGTTGCAACCACCCGGTCGGCATCTTCGGAAGCATCAAACAGCGATGTCTGGTAGAACTTCTGCCCGGCTTCCGCCTTGCCGATCAGTTCTTCCATATGACCGGTGGGAAATTGCGTTCCCTTGAGGTCGAGCTTGTTTTCCTTCGGCTTGCTCAACTCGACGACGGTCTTGCCGCCCTCGAGCTTCGCGTCGCCACGCACTTCCTTGACCAGTTCCTTGTCCACGAAGGTCTTGTTGACGAAGCGGAAGTTCTTTCCGTCCGCTCCTTCGAACGTCGTCGTCTGCTGGTCGGTCACGCGCTGCGGCTGCTCTTCCATATCGATCCGGGTCACGAAACGGAAATTGGTGGTGTAGCCTTCACATGCCGATCCGTTAAACTCATACACCATGCGGCCGGTCAAACCACTGATCCCTGATTTTTCATCGGCTCGATCCAGAGTCAGATCATAGACTGCGCGATGTGGAACCAACGTTACCGTCGAGGCCGCATGAGCGGCGACCGCAAATCCGGCCCAAATACAAGCAGCCGTTCCACTCGCCGCAACCGCACTCTTGAAAAAACGCATACATGAATCTCCCGATGAGTTGACGAGCATGATAAAAAAACTCGTGGCGGAAGCGAGGCAAAAAAAGCACCCTTCCCCAAAGCTTCACCGATTCTGCTTATAGGTAGATCGCGAAGTACCTTTGCAAGCAAGGATTAATATAATGACCGACACGATCGACAGCCGCCTTAAAAATCTGGGTATATCCATCCCGGAAGCCGCCGCACCCGCCGCAAACTATGTTCCTTTTGCCCAAAGCGGCTCTTTGCTGCTCACTTCTGGCCAGCTTCCACTCGAAGGCGGCAAGCTGGTGCACACTGGCCAGATCGGAGACGAGCTGACAGTTGCGCACGGACAAGCGGCGGCACGCGCCTGTGCTGTCAACATTCTTGCCCAGGCAAAGGCGGCACTTGGTGACCTCGGCCGCATCAAGCGAATTGTAAAAATTACGGCCTTCGTAGCTTCAACGCCCGACTTTGTGGAGCAGCATTTGGTTGCCAATGGCGCATCCGATCTCCTCGTCGCAGTCCTCGGCGACGCTGGCAAACATGCCCGCTCCGCAGTCGGCGTTGCCAGCCTGCCGCTCAATGCACCTGTCGAAATAGAAGCAATCATCGAGGTTGCGTGACATGACGTCCATTGACTGGATCAAGAAGCGCCCTGTCGCTCATCGTGGATTGCACGATCTTAACAAGGAACGCTGGGAAAACACCCTTTCAGCGTTTGAGGCGGCAGCCAAAGCGGGATTCGCCATTGAATGCGATGTTCATCTCACCCGTGATGGCGGCGTGGTCGTCTTTCATGATGACGAGCTGAAGCGTCTCGCCGGTCGCGAAGGCTACATCAGCGATTTGACGCTTGCCGAAGCGACCGCGCTCAAGGTCGGCGGCACCGCCGATCACGTGCCGACGCTTCGTCAGATGCTTGATCTGGTCGATGGCCGTGTTCCTCTTGTCATCGAATTGAAGGGCATAGAAGGTAAGGACGACGGTCTAGTGGCCGCCGTTGCCAAAGAACTGGCGTCTTATAAGGGCGAAGCGGCGATCATGTCTTTCGATCACCACCTGATCCGCCGCTTTGAAGCAGATGCGCCGGGAATCCCGGGAGGGCTTACCGCCGAAGGTACCAGTACGAAAGATTTTGAAAGACATTTCTCCATGCTGGCGCATGGCATTTCCTTCGTATCCTATAACCTGCATCATCTGCCCAACCCGTTCGTCACTTTCGTTCAGGAGAAGTTGCACATGCCGGTGATCAGTTGGACCGTTCGAGATCGCGAAATGCAGAAGCATAGCGATCTCAATGTCGACCAGATCACGTTCGAAGGTTTTGATCCACGCGCCCTGTTAGCTTGACGACAACACGCCGAGCGCCGCAACATGCGCGATAACGGCAAAGGAATAGCGGTGAACGACGAAGACCCGCGGAATGAGCAAAGCTTCGTTCTCCGTGTCGTTGAGAATATCAGCGAATTCACGAAGGACGAATGGAGCAGTCTTGTCGGGGCTTCCCGACAGGACGCGAACTACAATCCCTTCATAACCCGCAACTTCCTGTTGGCTCTGGAAGAGTCGGGCTCAGTTTCCCGAAAGGCGGGCTGGCTTCCGAAGCATTTGCGCCTTGAAGACGATCGGGGCAGTCTCATCGGAGTGGTGCCAAATTATCTCAAAGGCCACAGTCAGGGAGAATATGTCTTCGACCATGGCTGGGCGGATGCTTTTGAGCGCGCCGGAGGCCGATATTATCCCAAATTTCAGGCAGCAGTGCCCTTCACTCCAGCTACCGGCCCGCGCCTTATCAATCACGTCGCTTATGAAAGCGAAACGGTTCGACTGGCGCTGGCTGGCGGATTGCGGGAACTGGCGGACCAGACCGGTGTTTCATCTGCGCATGTTACATTTGCACTGCCCGATGAGGTTACCGCACTGGAGCGCGCAGGCTTTCTCCATCGCACTGATCAGCAGTTTCACTTTAAAAACAAGAACTTTAAAAGCTATGATGACTTTCTGAGTGAACTTGTATCCCGGAAACGCAAAGCGTTAAAAAAAGAACGCCGCCAGGCTTTGTCGGACGGCATAGAAATCGACTGGCTGACCGGCAACGACCTCACGGAAGCCGTCTGGGATGATTTCTTTGCGTTTTATATCGATACGGGCAGCCGCAAATGGGGACGGCCCTATCTGAACAGGCAGTTCTTTTCGCTGATCGGCGAAAGCATGGCCGAGGACATCCTGCTCATCATGGCAAAACGCAACGGGCATTATATCGCCGGTGCAATCAATTTCATCGGGGGTGACACGCTCTTCGGCCGGCACTGGGGCTGCATTGAAGATCATCCCTACCTGCATTTTGAGGTTTGCTATCATCAGGCAATCGATTTTGCCATCGATCGAAAACTGAGTGTCGTGGAGGCTGGCGCACAAGGCGAGCATAAAATCGCGCGCGGTTATGTGCCGGTCACGACCCATTCGGCGCATTACATTGTCCATGAAGGTTTTCGGAATGCAGTGCGTGATTATCTTGAGCATGAGCGCCGCGAAGTCGAGCAAATCCAGAGCGCTTTGCATGAACACTCCCCATTCAGGGACGCATGAACCGATCCACCTTGCCTACCAGGAATAGATGCGGTCTGATCCGTTCAAACATTCCGCATTGGAGAGAATCGCATGCCCGCTACCTATGACGACAATAATATCTTCGCCAAGATTCTGCGCAGTGAAATTCCGTCCACCCGTGTTTATGAAACCGACGATGTCGTTGCGTTCATGGATGTGATGCCGCAAGGCACGGGCCATACGCTGGTTGTGCCAAAGGCACCTTCCCGCAACCTGCTCGATGCCAAGCCGGAAACCCTCGCGAACGTTATTCAGGTTGTGCAAAAAATCGCCCAGGCCGTAAAAACGGCTTTCAACGCCGATGGCGTAACGGTTATGCAGTTCAACGAACCTGCATCCGGCCAGACCGTCTATCACCTGCACTTCCATGTGATCCCGCGTTTTGAAGGCGTCGCGCTCAAGCCCCATACGGGACAGATGGAAGACGCCGCAGTTCTTTCAGCAAACGCTGAAAAAATCCGCGCAGCAATTTGATATGACTCAAACTTTCAAAGTGTAAGCAGACCGATCACCAGCAGGATTTCCGCGATCAGAACACCGACCAGCAATCGCTTGCCGGTCATGATGAAAGCGGCAAATCCTGCCACGGCGGAACCAGCGCGCAGCCACAGCGGCGAGTTGGCCAATTCGCCATTGGGATAGAGAACAAGCTGCGCAATAACGCCTGCTACCAGCGCGGTTGCGATGCATCGTACGAGAACAAGCGCCTCGGAATCCTCTCGTACCCGCCCGCCAACCAGCACTCCCATCACGCGAAACAGATAGGTCGGCAACGCTCCCGCCAGCAGGATAAACACGAACGGCCACCACCAAGTTGAAAAACTGTCCCAGTTCATTCACCCGCTCCTGCTGGTATTTGACGCATTCTATGAAAGCCGAACGCTATCAGCCCGCCGAGAATACCCGTGAACAGCAGATCGTATCCCGGAGCCAGATGATGGAATATGGGAAACAGAGCGATCCCGGAAATCATCGCAACCTGCCCTGCCCGCTCCCTGGCTGAACGCCAGAGCGATGTCAGAAAATACATCGGCGTCAGCATGAAAAGTGCCGCAAAAACGATTGGCGGAAAAGACGTCGATAACGAATAAACGATTGCGACGATGATCGCATTGGTTCCCACTAGCACCATTCCGATTCCCGCAAAATAACTGGTTCTCATATCACGCGGTATCTTGCGCAACTCTTCCATGGCCATGACCCACGCGGTGACAGCCACGAAATGACACAAGGCCGCGAGCGTCAGTTTCCGGGTCTTCGGACCCTGCAGTTCGGGAAGCAATGCAACCACCATCGGCATCAAACGCACCGACGACAGCCCAACGGCGAGAGCTGCGGCAGGCAAAGCCACGCCGGCGCTGATCGCGCCAATCAGAACGACCTTGGCCGGAAGAGCCCAGATGGTAAGGGTCATGAAAACCGCCTGGACAACTGTAATTCCGCTTTCGATGGCCAGCCCGGCAAAACCGATGAATGAACTCATCAGCAATAGAGCCGGAATGCTGCAAATGCGCATACAACCGCGCAGAAACCATCGCATGTGGCGTTGATCTTCTAAATTACGTTCAGGAGGACTGAGATGAATCGGTGGCATGGAGCCACGTTAGAGCAAGGTCCAAGCAAGTTGCACCCGGTTTCTTCCGCCAGAATAGGAAAACCTCAGTTTTCGTCCATGCTCGTCACGGATTCAAGAAAAACGGCCCCCGGAGGGGCCGTTTCTATCCCAACTATTTCTTGCGCGGCACCTTCGGCACCGAGGACTTGGTCACCGAAGACTTCGAGGACGTTTTTGGCGCCGGTTCGTCCTTGCCCGCCAGCACTTTTTCCTTTTCAGCCTTCTTCGGAGCAGCCTTCTTGCGTTGCAACTGCTTCTTTTCAGCCGGAATGTCCTTTTTCGGACTGACCGGCTTGTCGGCGACACTTTCCAACGACAGATCGGTTTTTCCGTCAGGCTTGGTTACCACGTCCACGCGAACCGTGCCGCCGTGCTTGAGTTTTCCGAACAGCACTTCATCGGCCAATGGCTTCTTGATGTGCTCCTGGATAACCCGGCCCAGCGGACGTGCACCCATGCGCTCGTCGTATCCCTTGTCAGCCAGCCAGGAGATTGCACCTTCGGTCAGTTCGAAAGTCACACCGCGTTCAGCAAGCTGTGCTTCAAGCTGAAGCACAAACTTCTGCACTACCTGATGGATAACCGGAACCGGCAGCGGGCCGAACGGAATGATCGCATCCAGTCGGTTACGGAATTCCGGCGTAAACAGACGGTTGATCGCTTCCATGTCATCGCCTTCGCGACGTGTGGAACCAAAACCGATTGCTGCCCTGGCCATATCCGACGCACCGGCGTTGGTGGTCATGATCAGGATCACGTTGCGGAAGTCGATCTTCTTGCCGTTATGATCGGTCAGCGAGCCATGATCCATTACCTGCAACAGGATGTTGAACAGGTCCGGATGCGCCTTCTCGATTTCATCGAGCAGCAGCACGCAATGCGGATGCTGATCGACCCCATCTGTCAGAAGACCGCCCTGATCGAATCCGACATAGCCGGGAGGGGCACCAATAAGCCGCGAGACGGTATGGCGCTCCATATATTCCGACATATCGAAACGCAACAGTTCGACACCGAGCGAACTTGCCAGTTGCTTGGCGACTTCCGTCTTGCCGACGCCAGTAGGGCCGGAGAACAGATAAGAGCCGATTGGCTTGTCCGGTTCACGCAGTCCTGCACGGGCGAGCTTGATTGAGGCCGACAGAGCTTCGATTGCCAGATCCTGACCATAGACGACGCGCTTCAGCTCTGCATCCAGATGTGACAGAACCTGTTCGTCATCCTTCGACACCGATTTCGGTGGGATACGGGCCATCGTTGCGATTGTCGCTTCGATTTCCTTTACGCCGATGGTCTTCTTGCGCTTGTTCTCGGGCAAGAGCATCTGGCTGGCGCCCGTTTCGTCAATCACGTCGATTGCCTTGTCAGGCAGCTTGCGATCCGAAATATAACGCGCAGACAATTCCACCGCCGTCTTAATGGCATCGACGGTGTACTTGACCTTGTGGAAATCCTCGAAGTAAGGCTTCAGCCCCTTCATGATTTCAATCGCATCCGGGATCGAAGGCTCGTTGACGTCGATCTTTTGGAAACGACGCACCAAGGCGCGATCTTTCTCGAAGAACTGACGATATTCCTTATAGGTGGTGGATCCGATGCAGCGGATAGCGCCCGACGAAAGCGCAGGCTTCAACAGGTTCGACGCGTCCATTGCGCCTCCTGAGGTAGCGCCAGCGCCGATGACCGTGTGAATTTCGTCGATGAACAGGACCGCACCCGGATACTCCTCGAGTTCCTTGACGACCTGCTTCAGGCGTTCTTCAAAGTCACCACGATAACGGGTGCCAGCCAGAAGCGTACCCATGTCGAGCGAAAAGATCGTCGCGTCGGCCAACGCCTCGGGCACCTGCCCTTCAACGATCCGCTTGGCGAGACCCTCGGCGATGGCGGTTTTGCCAACACCCGGATCGCCCACATAAAGCGGATTGTTCTTCGAACGGCGGCAAAGCACCTGAATGGTACGGCTGATTTCGCTGTCACGTCCGATCAGTGGATCGATGCGACCAGCCTTGGCTTTCTCATTGAGATTGACGCAGTAAGCTGACAGCGCGTCCTGCTTTTTCTTCGCGCTCTCCTCCTGCTCAGTGCTTGTCCGTTCTTCGCTCGGGCTCTCCGCGCCGCGCGGCGGACGGGTTTCGCTGCTCTGCGGACGTTTGGAAATGCCGTGCGAAATATAATTCACGGCGTCGTAACGGGTCATCTGCTGTTCCTGGAGGAAATAGGCAGCATGGCTTTCCCGTTCCGCAAAGATGGCAACCAGCACGTTCGCGCCAGTCACTTCCTCACGGTTCGAGGACTGCACATGGATGACCGCACGCTGGATGACCCGCTGAAACGCAGCAGTGGGTTTGGAATCTTCGTCATAACCCGTGACCAGGTTATCAAGTTCGCGATCAATATAATCGGTAACGATACGCTTGAGATGCTCAAGGTCGACGCTGCAGGCACGCATCACTGCGCCCGCATCCTGATCGTCGATCAAGGCAAGCAAAAGGTGTTCGAGCGTCGCATATTCGTGATGCCGCTCGTTTGCTATTGTGAGGGCTTGATGCAGAGCCCTTTCAAGGCTTGGGGAGAACGATGGCATATGACCTCACTTTTTCTCCATCACGCATTGCAGCGGATGCTGGTTTTGGCGGGCGAAATCCATGACCTGGCTGACTTTGGTTTCGGCGACTTCGTATGTAAATACGCCGCACTCGCCGACCCCGTGATTGTGAACATGCAGCATGATGCGCGTGGCATCATCCCGGTTCTTCTGGAAAAACCGCTGCAGGACATGAACGACGAACTCCATGGGTGTGTAGTCGTCGTTGAGGAGCAGGACACGATAGAGGCTGGGTTTCTTGGTCTTCGGCTGCGTGCGCGTGACCACAACGGTGCCGTTTTCCGGACCATTCCCGCCGTCGGTCTTGCTTTGCATGACTATATCGAGATGCCTCATGAAACCTATTACCCGGATGCCCATCTGCCTGGCCCAACTTGCCCTATTATGTAGGTCGTCATGTGGTGATTTTAAGCCCTTCACTGGCACTTGCAACCGGGACTTATTGCAATAACGCGGCTTGACACAGTTATATGGTATCTCGAATTGAAGGGCGTTCTTTATAAAATAGCGGTCTAAATGCCTGAGTTCTCAAATACAGACCGGGCTAACTGTCCCCCAAAAAACTCCACCCTATAGAAAGCGGAATACAAATTGCCATTTCGACCTATGGAAAAAAATACTATTTTGCACATATAATCAGAACGATAATAGGTGCATTTTATATAATATTAGAAAGCAACTTTTTAACACACACTTATTTCAAGTCGCTGCCCCTCCCCTCCTATACGATAAGGCAGCAGTAAAAATTAGACTCGCGAAAGCGGGTTTTTTTGTTGTTATCGCTCCCTCCGCCACGAAAGGGGGATTCCCGTTCAATGACACATCTGCGTGAACGCCGAAAGGGGCCCTATCGATACCCGCTACCGGTCCCGTTGCCCTCTCCCTAATTTTTCCGAAATTTATGAACAATGCGGTTACCATAAACGGATTGGTAACGCTGATGGCATTAGGATCACCGAATTAGACGCTGTGTGCCTTTTGTGCCGCAGTTTAAAAAATCCGGGATACAGGTAGGTCATCATCGTGCGTACCGCATTTAGTAAAGTCGCATATGCCTTGAAAAGAGCGGCACAAGCCACCCTTCTTCTTGCAGTTGTAACGGGGTGTTCGACAGCTTCGACAACAATACCGGCGATAGCGGCGGGTGACCGATACGCAGCCATCGTAATTGATGCGAACACCGGCAAGACGCTGTTCGCCTCGAATGCGGATGCACAGCGCTATCCTGCCTCTCTCACCAAGATGATGACCCTCTACATGCTGTTCGAGGCTATGCAGGCAGGTCGCATGAGCAAGGACACGCGTATCCCCGTTTCCGCTTATGCGGCTGCGCGTCCGCCCACCAAAATCGGTTTCCGCCCCGGACAAAGTATCCGCGCTGAAGATGCCGCACTGGCCATGATCACGAAATCTGCCAACGACGTAGCGACAGCGGTTGGAGAATATCTTGGGGGCTCGGAAGAACGCTTTGCCCAGATGATGACCGCAAAGGCGCGCCGTCTCGGCATGCGCAACACGACTTTCCGTAACGCGTCGGGCTTGCCGAACATGGCGCAGCATACAACTGCACGTGACATGGCAATCCTCAGCATTGCGCTTCGCCAGCATTTCCCGAATGAATTCTCCTATTTCTCGCGCCGCAGCTTCGTTTTCCGCGGCCAGACCATCAATGGTCACAACCGTTTGCTCGGTCGCGTTGAAGGCGTGGACGGCATCAAGACCGGCTATACCAATGCCTCCGGCTATAATCTGGCCTCATCGGTCAGTCTCGACGGCCGTCGGCTCGTGGCAGTCGTGATGGGCGGCAATACCGGCGCAAGCCGTGACGCCCATATGGCGCAGCTCATTCGCAAATATCTTCCTATGGCGACACGTAGCCGTAACGCTGCTCCGCTCGTAGCTATGCGCAACGATGCTCCGCAGGTAGTCGCCTCGGTCGATCTTCCAAAAGCGAAGAACGCGCCTGTTCCGGTGACACGCGAGGCCGCGGCTGTGGAAGATTTCATCAACAATGAAAGCGGCGAAGGCGACAGCGAACAGCCGCAGGTTCTGGCGCTCGCAGCTCCAACGGCACGCCCTGCGGCGCTCGCCGCACAGGCTGCGATCCGTCCAACGCCAAAGGCAGCTGTTCCATCAGCGCAGGCTCAGGACGTCGATCCGGTTACAACCGCATCTGCGCCCGCCGCTGGCGGCTGGGCCATCCAGATCGGCTCCCTGCCAAGCGAAGGCCAGGCACGTGACATGCTGGCCAAGGCGTCTGCCACGGCAGGCGGCACCCTGCGCGCAGCGTCTCCCTATACCGAGACGTTCAGCAAGGGCAGCGCAACTTTCTACCGCGCCCGCTTTGTCGGCTTCTCTTCCAAGCAGGCTGCATGGGACGCATGCGCCTCGCTCAAGAAGAAAAATTTCGGCTGCTATGCGGTCGCGAACTAATCGATAACGAGGAGGCTCGCCTCCTCGTTGCCAGCTTCAAACCCGAATTTGTAGTGCGTAGAGGGTTTCGAGATGTCAAATATGAGAGAAA
This sequence comes from Brucella sp. NBRC 14130, assembly GCF_040371715.1. Classification (NCBI taxonomy): domain Bacteria; kingdom Pseudomonadati; phylum Pseudomonadota; class Alphaproteobacteria; order Hyphomicrobiales; family Brucellaceae; genus Brucella; species Brucella sp. NBRC 14130. Next base: position 49,099 of record NZ_BAABTE010000002.1, on the reverse strand, counting down.
CTTTCGGTCAGTCTCCGTTCAAAACTGTCGACTGGACACCGGATGAAGGTAAGGCATCAGCGCTCGGCGCGCTGTTCTCGGTGCAAGGCCTCAAGCAGGCCGCATTGCGAATCGCGGATGTAAGGCGCGGTACCGGCTTTCAGACCCGCGATCTGGTCGGACTGCTCGTCTGCCATGCGGCGCGCAACAAGCGCCTGGTTCAACCGCGTGCGTCCATGCGCATGACCTTGCCAGTGAATTTCGATAGGGTTTCAGTCCGTCTGACGATAGAAAACTGAAACTTCACAGATAGAACGAAAAGGCCCTGCCGTTTAAAAGCAGGGCCTTTTTCATGGATAGGTCATCTCTACAGCAATCCGAGCGCCGCCAGTTCCTGCCGCAATTCTGCCGGTAAGGCAGCCCTGGCTGCCTTACCGGCGGACTCGTCACGCGGGACTTCATTGTCATTCAGATAGCGCCAACCCTGGAACGCACGGCGCGGCTGCCACTCGGTCGGAATGACCTTGGGCTCCAAAACCAGATGACAACGATTGATACCCTGCTCATCCGTGAACGGGCGCACATCCAGCAAACGCTGACGGCATTGGACATTGCCCTTGATAACCCAGTAGAGCGAGCCGCCCTCCAGCAGTTCGTCGATCCGCTTGGGTACCATCCTCGTTGTATGGAACTGTTCCGGCACGAGGCCGGCAGCGCGCTGTTCCGCCAGGCGAAAATCGATCCAAGCCGCAAGATCTTCGATACTGTCGCAGCCGACGCAAAGTTTAACGAGATTGAGAGCCATACAGGTGATTTAGCCAAGACGAATGCGAGCTTCAAGCCGGGGCACCGCATTCTGCCAAGAATTGCTGATCAACAGGCGACCACGTTCACCGCGAGACCGCCTTGACTGGTCTCCTTGTAACGCTCGCTCATATCGTGGCCGGTCTGACGCATCGTCTCAATACAGGCATCCAGCGGAACAAAATGCTTGCCGTCGCCCTTTACGGCGAGCGAAGCGGCAGTGACGGCCTTTACCGCGCCGAGCGCGTTACGCTCGATGCACGGCACCTGAACAAGCCCGGCAACCGGATCGCAGGTCATGCCCAAGTGGTGTTCAAGCGCTATTTCGGCGGCGTTTTCAATCTGTTCGGGCGACCCACCGAACACGGCTGCGAGACCGGCTGCGGCCATGGCCGATGCGGAACCCACCTCGCCCTGACAACCGACTTCCGCGCCTGAAATCGACGCGTTGTGCTTGATGACCCCGCCTATCGCGGCAGAAGTCAGGAGAAAATCCCTTATGCCCTTCTGATCGGCATCATCATGAAAATGCAGGTAATAGCGCAGAACTGCCGGCACGACACCAGCGGCACCGTTGGTGGGAGCAGTGACTACCCTGCCGCCCGACGCATTTTCCTCGTTGACGGCCATCGCATAAACGGAAAGCCAGTCATTGGCCAGCAGCGGGTTGCTGCGGTTATTGCGCCAGTCGTCCTGTAGCTTGTCGTGAAGCTGACGCGCACGACGGCGAACATTCAAGCCACCGGGCATCACACCGTCGCGGCTCAATCCCCGCTCGATGCAGCCGCGCATGGCACCCCAGATGCGATCAAGCCCGTCATCCAGATCGCCGCGGGCCATATGCTTTTCTTCATTGGCTCGCTTCATTTCAGCAATCGACAGCCCACTATCATGGGCCATCTCAAGCATTTCGGCAGCATTTCGGAATGGGAACGGCACGTCGGCCTTATCGTCCTGCTTCGCTCCACTGCGCTGAACGCGGCTCAGTTCTTCTTCCGTCACGACAAAGCCGCCGCCGATGGAAAAATATGCGCGACGCAGCAAGAGATTGTCGTCGGCGTCAAATGCGGAAAAGGCCATGCCATTGGCATGTCCCGGCAAAGGTGTCTTCCGATCCAGCACAAGATCGACTTTCGGATCGAAGTGGTAGACTGGATGCCCTTGCGGGTTCACCTTCTTCTCAGCAAAGACCTTTTCGACTTCAACATCCATGATGTCGGGGTCAATCGTATCCGGCAGATGGCCACATAGCCCCAGGATAACGGCGCGGTCCGTTGCATGCCCTACACCTGTATAAGCAAGAGAGCCATGCAGGCTCGCTTTCAGACGGTGAATTTTAGAATGTGCCGGCCTTGGCCAGTTCCCGCCGATCACCTCGTTGAGAAACATGCGAGCAGCCGTCATCGGGCCCATCGTATGAGAACTGGAAGGCCCAATGCCAATCTTGTAAAGATCGAAAACCGACAGAAACATTCCACACCTTCTGCAGCCGTCATAAGGCTGATTGATTCCTGGTCGCAGCGCCGCTCGCGATTTGCCCGATCATCCATATTAGACAAAAATGGGCAAAAAGTCGCTAACGCGGAATCCGCGCATTCCTATCAGATAGTTGTAGGAAAGGATCAACGCAAACGGAATGCCGAAATGCGGCATCAAATTTCCGGAATACGCAATGCCGCCTGACTTCTAGACGGAGAACAGATAGGCCATGAGAATGACAGCAGCGAGACCAATGACTGCCCAGAGCGTAACGCCCCAGCAGGATTTTTGAACGGTTTCGTCCATGGAAATTTTGGCAACCTTGTTGTGCAACTCTTCTACACAGCGCCCTTCACAACGCTGTTACCGATCATATAGCTTCGTGATCACCGGAACGCAACGATGAAAAACGGCTGAAATGCGGCGTCGAATTCCACGCGCCGGGCACACAATCCGACTATACATTTATTATCAAACGGTTACCGGACGATAACGTTAATGAAAGCTTTAAAGTGACGGCGAAAATGCGGCATCAGGGTTGAGGCAAAAGCATATCTGTCTTGCCAGCCAGCCCATAAGCGGCCAGTCCTACCCACTCCCGCATGGCCACGCTGAACCGCGAAAGCGCTTCATTCGGGGATTCGAGATAAAGGGCAAAGTGCTCGCTGGCGCGCGTCTTGAAGTCCACCGGCCAGGCCACAACGTCGAACCCTGCCTTGCGAAAACATCCGATGGACCGCGGCATATGATATGCCGAAGTGACCAGAAGCCACGTTTCACCCGGCTTCGGTTGAGCCAATTCCTTGGAGAAAACCGCGTTCTCGACGGTATTTCGAGATTTGTTTTCAAAAATATAGCGCTCGCCGGAAAAGCCAAGATCGGCAAGCATCTGCCGGGTACTATCCGCTTCTTTGGCGGATTTTTCAAAGAATGCGCCCTCGCCGCCAGATATAATGACCTTGGCGTCGGGGTGTAGTCGTGCCAGCCGCATTGCTTCAAAAATGCGATCAGCCGCGCTATTCAATTCAAAGCCTTTGCGACCCGCATTGATTTCGCCATTCATATAGCCGCCCAGCACGACGATCCCGTCCACACGTTGCGGCATCGCATCAAGCTTTGCGAAACGGTCTTCCAAAGGAGCCAGCAGAACGGCACCCAACGTCGTAAAGGCGGCAAGAAACAGCGTGGCCAGTGACAGCGCCAGCAGCGCCATGCTGAAACCGCGCATACCTCGCCAGATGGCGAGAAAAGCAATCAACACGAGAACAGATATTATCGTAACGGGTTGAAAAAACAGCCAAAAAATTTTCGACAGACTATAAAACAACCAAGCTCTCCAATATCTGCCATCTACCTGCGCCAGCGCCAGCACGAATCCGTGTGCTTCCGCATACTATAGAGTTGCAAATGGCTGTGTTAGAGATTTGCCGGGAATCGAAAAACGCCGGACATCGCTATCCAGCCGGAAGGAACCATGTCTAACATCACCCACCAGGATACCGCACCCTCGTCCCGGGTTCGCCTTGGGCGCATCGACATTGCACGCGGAATTGCGCTGATCGCGATGGCGATCTACCACTTTGGCTGGGATCTCGAGTTCTTCGGCTATATGGCGCCAGCAACGACTGCTCACGGCGGATGGAAACTTTTCGCGCGCTGCATCGCGTCGAGCTTCCTGTTTCTGGTGGGCTTTAGCCTTGTCCTGGCGCATGGCAACATAATCCGCTGGAAGCCTATGGCGAAACGGCTGGCTCAGATCGTTGTAGCGGCGGCGGCGATTTCAGCCCTCACATGGTATATATCTCCGGACAGTTTCATTTTCTTTGGCATCTTGCACCAGATCGCTCTGGCAAGTGTCCTCGGCCTTCTGTTTCTGCGCCTGCCCGCCATTGCAACCTTGATCGTTGCGGTATTCGTCATCAGCGCTCCGCTTTTTGCGCGGGCTGATATTTTCAATCATCCAGCGTTGAGTTGGGTGGGGCTTTCGACCGTAACGCTGCGCTCCAACGATTACGTACCGCTGTTTCCATGGTTCGGCGCAGTCCTTGTCGGAATAGCTGCCGCACGGGTTTTCCAGCGCTTCGGCTGGCTGCAGCTTTTGGCTGACGGGATCAAACCACACTTTCTTGAAAAGCCGCTGACCTTCATAGGCAGGCACAGCCTGGCCTTCTATCTCATTCATCAGCCTGTGCTGATCGCAATGGTTTACTTGTTCTCGCAGCTCCTGCCCCCGGCACAGCCGACGCCGCGAGAAGCCTTCACGCAGTCCTGCGTCGCTGCATGCCTGCAAAACGGCAGCGAACGGCTATGTCAGCAGTTCTGCGGCTGTGTGGTGACGGAACTCGACAAGGCGAAACTGTTCGACGATGTCTTCAGCGGCAAAATCGATCAGGACAACAACAGCACGGTTCAAGCCATCGCACAAATGTGCTCTCCAGTGCCCGACGCTCAGTAGGTCAACTCAGGTATTGACGCCCAGTTCGGCGAGGCGCTCGATGCAGGACTCTTCGATCTGATCGAGTTCGCCCAGTGTCTCTTCAATGTCACGCCGCTTCTGCCGAAGATCAGCGCGTTTTTCCTCGACGCGCTTCATGAGCAGTTTCAGCTGCCCCGTTTCCCCAGGCGGCTCGCGATACATCTGGATGATCTCGTGAATTTCCGCGATGGAAAACCCAAGCCGCTTGCCGCGCAGAATCTGCTTCACCAGATGGCGATCGGCCGGGCGGAACAATCGCGTACGGCCACGTCTCACAGGAGCGATCAAGCCCTCATCTTCATAAAAGCGCAAAGTACGGGTTGAAATACCGAACTCGCGCGTCAGCTCCGTGATCGTATAATATTCGCGCACCAAAACATTTCTGCCTTATATCAAGCGGACCATGCTCCAAACCAAATTGGATTCAGAGCTTAAGTTGTGCTCCCGCATTTACGTAAAAGTCAATATGCAAGCGATGTGAACTACAATTCGGTTAGCTAGAATTTGGACGAAGGCGGGATGGTCAACGCGATTTGTCAATCTCGGCGACAAGTGCGGTTGATAACAGCATTGTTCTAAAAAATCCCGCAATTGCGTTGGTTTCACCGCTTTCCGGCTTGCCATCATATTGCCGCTCATGCGTTATGAACTTGCGGAAACCAGCTACGAACGGCGATTCATGCGGCGCTCTATAAAATTTACTTTGATCGGACTTGTCGTCATCGCCGTGATAGGAGCGAGCCCCTTTGCCGTGGAAGCAATCGTGGTCAAGATTGGAGAAGGCTCGATTCGCCAGCTCGCAAGGGATGGCAATTTCTGCAAAACTGACCAATGCGACGAAGGCATGAACTACGCGCTAGGTTTTCTCGAAACCAATTATGGGCTGTCGCCTCATGACGTCAAATGGTGTATGGGCGTCGATGTCATTTCACATTATGAGTTGCCATTCGGTAACGCACTGAAAACTTCAATAACGGACCGAATGTACCAACGGTGTGGCGACCCGAAACAGGACGAGCCACCTGGAGATTACTCGGATGAATAGAGACGCTCTTCATGAAGCGAATTGTGCGCATCGGCGCCTGGGTGATACTTCTCGCCATTCTGGCGGTTACGATCAGCCCGATCAATTTCCGCCCCGTTACCGGCGAACCAGCCGATCTCGAAAGGTTTGGGGCTTTCTTTCTGGTCGGCGCTTTGTTTGCGCTAGCCTACCCACGCCGTTGGATGGGCGTTCTTTTGCTGACGGTCGGCTGTGCGGCGCTTTTTGAACTGATGCAGCGTCTTGCTCCCGGACGGCATGGGGAGTTCATAGATTTCGTTTTCAAGGCTGCCGGAGCAGTGTTCGGCATCGCCGTCGGCTATGGCCTCAGCCTCATCCGCCCTTTTCGGCAAAACACCTGATCAGGCGGGAATAGCCTGTAGCCTGTCCAGCGCGGATTCACGCATGAATTCCAGATGAATAGAGCGCAGAAGTGCAGCCAGATCGTCATTGGCCGCAGCGTATCGGCTGGCACGTGTGGCCTCGCACATAAGGGCTGATATTTCTGCCGCTCCCCACCGCTTCCGCCCGGCGGCCACGGCTCGCCATGCCTCAATGGCAACAATCAAGGGTGCATGCGTAGCATCGCTCAATCCGGCAGAGCGCAACAGCGCAGCAAGAGCCGCAGGACGACCTCCGGAAATAATCGCACAAATCCGCGCGTCATCGAGGTCGGAAAGCGCAGCCAGCAGGCTGGCAAAAAAATCTATACGTCCGCCTGCAACGGCGCGAATGACAAAGCTGGTTGTAATCTCCCCGCGCAGACGCAGATGCTCGACCAGCGCCGGGAGTTCTTCCTGCGAACAGGTTTCCGCCAGATGCATCGATGCGCGAACTGTAGCATCTCCGACGATTTTATCGGCGCGACGTTCGCCCAATAGCATCTTCACCAGCGGGAGGGCCTGCAGGACCTCCCCCACTTTCACAGCCAGCAGATGACGGCATTCCGCCGGAAGATGCGGATGAGATAGCAGAGCCTCGCGCACCACAGCATCATGTCCACAGCGTTCGCTCATGCGCCGGAACGAAACGGAAGCGATCCGGGCGCAACTGTTAAAGAGAATTTCGGCAACCGCGTCGTTACTTCCGACTTCTGCAATTGCTGCTGAAACTGCGGATGAAACATGAGGTCGCGCGGCGATCAAAACCTGCATTGTTGGCGCCCCATAGGCCACACGATCGATCAGATCGGCGTCGCTGAGAAGCGTTGAGCGCGCGAGGATATAGCCCGCAACCCCCGGCTGGTCAGCGGCAAGCGCCGTTACAATATGCAGCGGAGAATGCACACTGGTGGAGAGCACATCTGCCATCGCCATACGAACTTTCGGAGAAGGATCATCAAGTAAAAGCGTCAACGCCGCTTCTGCCTGCGCGCGCACCTGATCTGGCTGGTGCTGGTCGATACATTGTCTGGCCAGATGTGCGGCCCGGACAACACGCGCAGATACCGGCTCGCAACGACCAACAAGCGCATCTTTTTCGATATACATTCTGGCCCCGCTCCAGATCGTTCTTGTATTCGAAAAGCTTAAATTAAAATGGTTTACGAGCGGTTTACCATGTTTGTTAACCGCATTGTCGCAGCATGGAACCGAACGCACCCTTCCTCGTTGTACCGTTATAAAACGTAACGGAGACTCCAAATGGCTGATGAAAAGATCACCAACGACATCCAGCAGGCGCTCGAAAAGCAGATCGCTGACATGCGCAGTGAACTGAAACGTCTTTCCAAATCGCTGGCGTCCCAATCCGGTGACCTGAGGGAACGTGCGGAAGATGCGCTGGACGATGCATCCGGTCGTTTCCGTAACGCGGCGCAAGCGGTGCGTGAACGTGGCCAGGTGGTAGCCGAAACAGTGCGCGAGAATCCCGGTACGGCTACAACGCTCTTCGGAACCGCCGGTATTATCGGCATCCTCATCGGCGTCGCGATTGGTTGCGCCATTTCCGACCGACGTTAACCGCAAAATTCACAATACTGTGCCCGCGCTTTTATCCAAGGCGCGGGCTTTTACACGCGCTCTTTACGGGATGGACACGGTCTGCTAGCTCCACCCTACTGGCAATTCGCCACCGGTCGCAGCCTACCCGGTCAAAACAAGGACAAGCGCAATCATGCGCTGTAGGACTGCGACGTGGCTTGAAACAAAGGCACGTAAATGTCTGAAAAGACCATATATTCCGACCTCAAGCAGCTCGGCTCCCAAGCTTCTGTGCCGCAGAATCCGGAAGATGCCGTCCTTGAACGGGTTGCAAATCCGCAAGCGGGAACACCTTATTGCGTCCGTTTCACCGCGCCCGAATTCACCTCGCTTTGCCCGATGACGGGTCAGCCTGATTTCGCGCATCTCGTGATCGACTACGTCCCCGGGCATTGGCTCGTGGAGAGCAAATCCCTGAAACTCTTCCTGTTCTCATTTCGTAATCACGGCGCATTCCACGAAGATTGCACCGTGACCATCGGCAAGCGGCTCGTCGACCTGCTGGAACCTGAATGGCTCAGGATCGGCGGTTACTGGTATCCGCGCGGCGGCATTCCAATCGACGTCTTCTTCCAGACCGGAGCGGCGCCCCAGAATGTCTGGATACCGGAACAGGGCGTCCCGAACTATCGCGGCAGAGGGTGATCGGCCTATATCGGTTGTCGCCGAATGTTGCGATCCCTATTATAAAGGCTAGCGACATGGCCGCGTGAAAGTCTCTTGAAAGGACCTCCATGAAAAACTTAGCTATTCTGATTTCTCTGGTGGTTCTTGCCGGATGTGGGGGAGCCGGCAAGGCCGCGATGGACACGGGTAAGAGCTTCGATCGATTCGCCTGCATGTCGCGAAATTTCAAGGGAGAGCCACCCTGTCCGCCGCAGGAAGGCACAAGCCAGCCAGCCCAATAAAACCAGAGAGGAGGCCTGTCATGGCTATCGAACCCAAGGATGTTCTGGACTTCTGGTTTTCGCCCCGGATGCGGGAAAACTGGTTCAGCAAAAGTGACGAGATCGACGCTGAAATTCGCGAGAAATTTCTGGCTGCTTACGAAGATGCGCGTGCCGACAAACTGGAGCAGTGGAAACAGCAACCGGAAAGCGCTCTGGCGCTCACCATTCTTTTTGATCAGTTTCCGCGCAATATGTTTCGCGGCTCTCCACGCTCATTCGAAAGCGACGGGCTGGCCCGCGATGTGGCGGCGCAGGCGCTCGACCATGATTTCGATCGGCAGCTATCGCCTGACCAGCGCCAGTTCTTCTATTTGCCCTTCATGCATAGCGAACATCTGAACGACCAGAAGCGCTGCGTCGATCTCTATGAAAAGCTTGGCGACGAGTTCTCGCTCGGCTTCGCCCGTCAGCATCACGACATCATTGAGCGCTTTGGCCGCTTCCCGCATCGCAACAAGGTGCTGGGGCGCGATACGACCCATGAGGAAGCTGAATTCCTCAAGGAACATGCTGGCTTCTGACCTTCAGAGCAGCCGATACGGTAAAATCCCGCGGCGGTCGTGATCGACCGCCAATCGGCTTTTCAGCGGGGGAACCGCCCGCTGCACACATTCAGCACGCTCACAGATGCGGCATGAAACACCGATCGGATCGAAGGCAGAACGCACTGCTATGTCGAGCCCATCGGCATAGACAAAATCCTGCGCATAGGCCACCTCGCAGCCCAGGGCGATGGCATAGCGGCGCTGGGGAGCGTTGAAGCCCCCTTCGCTCTTTGTCAGTTCTGTCGCAATGCAAAGGTAACGCGCGCCATCCGGCGTTTCAGCCAGTTGGCGAATGATCCGGCCCGGCATCTCGAATGCCTGATGCACGTTCCACAAGGGACACGCAGCACCGTAACGGGCAAATTGTAGCTTGGCTGCGCTATGCCGCTTTGTGATGTTTCCTGCCCTGTCTATGCGGGCAAAAAACACCGGCACACCCCGCTGACCGGAGCGCTGCAAGGTACTCAGACGATGCGCGACCTGCTCAAGGCTGGCCCCGAAGCGTGACGCCAGAAGTTCCAGATCGTGGCGCAGTTCTTTTGCTGCTGAAAGAAAGGTTTGATAGGGCAGCATGAGGGCCCCGGCAAAATAGTTGCGCAAGCCGATCTTGCAAATCTCGATTGCCTCGGCAGAGCGAAAATCCGCCCGCCTGGCAATCGCACTCACAAGCTCTTCCATCTCCAGTTCGGCAATCTGAAACGCGATCTGGAAATTACGGGTTGAAGCGGGCGAATAGGGATTGAGATAAAGCACCCGCGCCTGCGCGTCGAACCGGCGCAGAACCGCTTCTTCCGGCGCAGCCCGGGCAATATGCACACGGTGACGCTCCCCCATATACTGCGGCAGGGCCACGCCGATGTCGCGTCCCGGAATGCTCAACTCGCTCGCCAGCTTTTCTGCGGCAATATCGATCTCATGTACGTAATTGTCGATAAAATGAAAAAAGTCGCGCACCTCCTCATAAGGCGCAGGTTCGGCAGCCGACGGAGCGCGACCCAACTGGTTATCCAGACTTGCAAGCTGTTCACTGTTGCGGCGATAGGCTTGGTGGCAGGCGATCAGCGCATGGGCCAGCCCCGGCGCATTTTGCGTGATAAGCTTCAGCTCCTGCAGGTTCGGCTTGTAATTGTCGAAGACCGGATCGGCCAGCGCTTCGGAAACAGCGGATAGCAAACGATCGTCGTCCCCCAGGGAAATGGCACCGATGTCGATCTGGTAGTTTTCAGCCAGTGCCAGCAAGACCGCCGCCGAAACAGGCCGCTGATTATTCTCGATCTGATTGAGATAACTCGTTGAAATCCCAAGCCGTTCGGCGAAGCCCGACTGGGTTGCTCGATGCTGCTCCCGGATTTCACGTATCTTTCTGCCGATATAAAGTTTTCTTGGCGCCATTTTGCAAATTCGCATTTCGCTATTTGCAAATTTATAACTTACACAATCGCACCTTTTCAAGCTTTTCCAGAGCGCCTTCGGATTTTAAGCAGGAAGGAGAAAAAGACTATCTTTTCAGTTTCATAACACGCCTTCCGAAGGCCGCCCAAAAGTGGGGACTTTATGCAGGAACTTCTCGAACAGCTTGAATCCCGACGGGCGGAAGCCCGCCTCGGCGGCGGTCAGCGCCGCATCGACGCGCAACACGCCAAAGGCAAGCTCACTGCTCGCGAAAGGATCGAAGTGCTTCTCGACGATGGATCGTTCGAGGAGTTCGACATGTATGTCACCCATCGCTGCGTCGATTTCGGCATGGAAAAGCAGAAAGTCGCTGGCGACGGCGTGGTGACCGGCTGGGGCACGATCAATGGCCGTCAGGTCTATGTGTTCAGCCAGGATTTCACAGTTCTGGGCGGTTCCTTGTCTGAAACGCACGCGCAGAAGATTTGCAAGATCATGGATATGGCCATGAAGAATGGTGCGCCGGTCATTGGGCTCAACGATTCCGGTGGCGCGCGCATTCAAGAAGGTGTCGCATCGCTCGCAGGCTATGCCGACGTGTTCAAGCGCAACGTGGATGCTTCCGGCGTAGTTCCGCAAATTTCGGTCATCATGGGGCCATGCGCGGGCGGCGCGGTCTACTCGCCCGCCATGACCGACTTCATCTTCATGGTGCGGGATAGCTCCTATATGTTCGTGACTGGCCCCGACGTGGTCAAGACCGTCACAAATGAAATTGTCACCGCGGAAGAACTAGGCGGCGCCTCCACCCATACCCGAAAATCATCGGTGGCGGACGGCGCTTATGAAAACGATATCGAAGCGCTGGAACAGGTTCGCATTCTTTTCGATTTCCTGCCGCTCAACAATCGAGAAAAGCCGCCCGTGCGTCCGGTCTTCGATGACCCTGCGCGGCTCGAAATGCGGCTCGACACGCTGATCCCGGATAGCGCGACCAAGCCTTACGACATGAAAGAGCTTATCCACGCGCTGGCCGACGAAAGCGACTTCTTTGAAATTCAGGAAGCTTTTGCGAAGAACATCATCACCGGCTTCATCCGCATGGATGGGCAGACCATCGGTGTGGTTGCGAACCAGCCCATGGTTCTTGCCGGCTGCCTCGACATTGATTCATCGCGAAAGGCTGCTCGCTTCGTTCGCTTTTGCGATGCCTTCAATATCCCGATCCTGACCCTTGTCGATGTACCAGGCTTCTTGCCGGGCACAGCCCAGGAATATGGCGGGGTCATCAAGCACGGCGCAAAGCTGCTTTTTGCCTACGCCCAGGCGACCGTTCCCATGGTTACGCTTATTACCCGCAAGGCCTATGGTGGGGCTTATGATGTGATGGCCTCGAAACATATCGGCGCCGACATCAATTATGCCTGGCCCACGGCAGAAATCGCTGTAATGGGCGCCAAAGGCGCGACGGAAATCCTCTATCGTTCAGAACTGGGCGACATTGAGAAAATCGCCGCGCGCACGAAGGAATATGAAGAGCGTTTCGCCAATCCGTTCAAAGCTGCCGAACGCGGCTTCATCGACGAAGTCATCATGCCGCATTCATCGCGTCGCCGCATTGCACGGGCTTTTGCAAGCCTGCGCAACAAGAGCCAAAGCACGCCGTGGAAAAAGCACGACACCATTCCTCTTTGAGTAGATGCCCATGATCAAGAAAATTCTCATTGCCAATCGCGGCGAAATCGCTTGCCGGGTCATCAAGACGGCAAAGAAGATGGGCATCGCGACGGTTGCCGTTTATTCCGACGCCGACCGCAATGCGCTCCATGTCAAAATGGCCGATGAAGCAGTCCATATCGGACCAGCGCCGTCCAATCAGTCCTATATCGTCATTGATAAAATTCTGGCCGCCATCAAGGAAACCGGGGCCGATGCCGTGCATCCGGGCTACGGCTTCCTTTCGGAAAACCCGCGTTTTGCCGAAGCCCTGAAAGCCGCCAACGTCACTTTTATCGGCCCGCCGGTAAAAGCAATTGATGCCATGGGCGACAAGATCACCTCCAAGAAGCTTGCGGCCGAAGCCGGTGTTTCCACCGTGCCCGGGCATATGGGCTTGATCGAGGACGCAGACGAAGCCGTCAAAATCGCTGGCAGCATCGGCTATCCGGTGATGATCAAGGCTTCTGCTGGCGGTGGCGGCAAGGGCATGCGCATCGCATGGAACGACGATGAGGCTCGCGAAGGCTTCCAGCTTTCACGCAATGAGGCGAAATCCTCCTTCGGCGACGACCGCATATTCATTGAAAAATTCGTCACCCAGCCACGCCATATCGAAATTCAGGTTCTGGGCGACCAGCACGGCAACGTCGTCTATCTGGGCGAACGTGAATGTTCGATTCAGCGCCGCAACCAGAAGGTCATCGAAGAAGCCCCCTCGCCGTTCCTGGATGAAGCCACCCGCAAAGCCATGGGTGAGCAGGCTGTGGCTTTGGCAAAAGCCGTTGGATATTTTTCGGCAGGCACGGTGGAATTCATTATCGATGGTAACCGGAACTTCTATTTCCTTGAAATGAATACGCGTTTGCAGGTCGAGCACCCGGTGACGGAACTCATCACCGGCATTGATCTCGTGGAAGAAATGATCCGCGTAGCATCCGGTGAAAAGCTCCGCTTCAGCCAGAGCGACGTGAAGCTGAACGGCTGGGCGATGGAAAGCCGCCTCTATGCCGAAGATCCCTATCGCAACTTCCTGCCTTCAATCGGCAGGCTGACCCGTTATCGACCGCCGGTCGAAGGCCGCAACTCGGATGGCACAATCGTTCGTAACGATACCGGCGTATTCGAGGGCGGGGAAATCTCGATGTATTATGACCCGATGATCGCAAAGCTCTGCACGTGGGGGCCGGACCGCGCCAGCGCTGTCGACGCGATGGGAGATGCGCTAGACGCATTCGAGGTTGAAGGCATCGGCCATAATCTGCCCTTCCTGTCGGCTGTGATGGATCATCCACGCTTCCGCGAAGGCGCGCTCACCACCGCATTCATTGCCGAGGAATACCCGGACGGCTTTACTGGTGTGCCCGTTTCGGAAGACGACGCACGCATACTTGCTGCGGTAGCCGCACAGATCAATCTGGCGATAGAACAACGCAACGCGCAAATCTCCGGGCGGCTTTCCAGCGACCAGCAATCGGTGGCCACCGACTGGGTAGCGACGCTCGGCGGCTTTGCCTTGCCGGTGCGTATCGCAGAAGGCGAAGGCGGGACAACAATCAATTTCGTGGATGGCGGCAGCCTGCCTGTTGCCAGTGACTGGCATCCCGGCAGTCATCTGGGCTCATTCACCGTTGGCAGCAAGCCGATTGCCATCAAGGTTTCACGCTCCGGAACTGGCTGGCGGCTTCGCTGGCGCGGCATGGACGTTGTTGCCCACGTTCGCAAGCCGCGCATAGCCGAACTTGCAAAGCTCATGCCCGTGAAACTCCCCCCGGACACCTCAAAGATGCTGCTCTGTCCGATGCCGGGCGTCATCACGTCCATCCTCGTCGGGCAAGGCGATACGGTCGAAGCCGGGCAGCCGCTCGCCACGGTAGAGGCCATGAAGATGGAAAACGTGCTGCGTGCCGAACGCCGTGCTACCGTAAAGCGCATCACAGCGGAAGCAGGTGCAAGCCTCGCTGTCGATGAGCTGATCATGGAATTCGAGTGAGGTTCGATATGAGCGAGCGCCCCACCACCCGCGCAGACTGGGAAACCTTGGCTGAAAAGGAATTGAAGCGGCCAGCAGACAGCTTGATCTGGCACACGCCCGAAGGGATTGACGTCAAACCGCTCTATACCGAAGACGACCTGAAAGGGATCGGTCATCTGGGCACCTTGCCTGGTTTCGAGCCTTTTGTTCGCGGCCCGCGTGCCACCATGTATGCGGGTCGTCCCTGGACAATCCGGCAATATGCGGGATTCTCGACGGCGGAAGAATCCAATGCATTCTATCGCAAGGCTCTCGCCGCCGGTCAGCAGGGCGTTTCGGTCGCCTTCGATCTCGCCACCCATCGCGGCTACGACAGTGATCACCCACGCGTGGAAGGCGATGTCGGCAAGGCTGGCGTGGCGATCGATTCCGTCGAGGACATGAAGATCCTTTTCGACGGCATTCCGCTTGAAAAAATCTCTGTTTCGATGACGATGAATGGCGCGGTGATCCCGATCCTCGCCAATTTCATCGTCGCGGGTGAGGAACAGGGCGTGCCGCGTGCGCAACTCTCCGGTACGATCCAGAACGACATTCTCAAGGAGTTCATGGTTCGCAATACCTATATCTATCCGCCGGAACCATCCATGCGGATTATTGCGGATATTATCGCCTATACGGCAACCGAAATGCCGAAATTCAACTCGATTTCCATTTCCGGGTACCACATGCAAGAGGCAGGCGCGACGCTGGTTCAGGAACTGGCCTTCACGCTTGCCGATGGGCGCGAATATGTACGCGCTGCGCTCAATAAGGGCTTGAATGTCGATGAATTTGCGGGGCGTTTATCCTTCTTTTTCGCCATTGGCATGAATTTCTTCATGGAAATTGCCAAGCTGCGCGCCGCGCGCCTGCTCTGGTCACGCATCATGAAGGAATTCGATCCGAAGAAGCCCGGCTCGCTGATGCTGCGCACACATTGCCAGACTTCCGGCGTTTCGCTTCAGGAACAGGACCCCTACAACAACATCGTCCGCACGGCCTTCGAAGCCATGTCGGCCGCATTGGGCGGAACGCAGTCTCTGCACACCAATTCCTTCGATGAAGCCATTGCTTTGCCAACGGAATTCTCCGCCCGCATTGCTCGCAACACGCAGCTCATCCTCCAGAATGAAACCGGCGTGACCAAAGTGGTCGATCCGTTGGCGGGGTCTTATTACATCGAAAACCTCACCAATGAGCTTGCCGAAAAGGCTTGGGCCTTGATTGAGGAGGTCGAGAAACTCGGTGGCATGACCAAGGCCGTCGAAAGCGGACTGCCTAAACGTCTCATCGAGGAAGCGGCCACCAAACGGCAAGCGGCAGTCGATAAGGGCGAGGAAGTCATTGTCGGCGTCAACAAATTTCGGCTGGAGCAGGAAGACGAAATCGACATTCTGGAGATCGACAATTCGGCCGTTCGCCAGTCGCAGATTGCGCGTCTCAACCGTATCAAGGAAACGCGCAACAAGGCAAAGGTCGAAGCCGCACTTGCAGAACTGCAAAGGGTCGCCGAGACCGGCGAAGGCAACCTCCTCGCTGCCGCAGTCGAAGCCTCTCGTGCGCGCGCCAGCGTCGGAGAAATTTCCGACGCCATGCGCCGCGCATTCGGCGATCACGCCGCCGTTCCGAAGGTCGTCAACAGAGTTTACGGCTCAGCCTATGAGAACGAACCGGAATATCAAACGCTGGTTGACCGGCTGGGCGATTTTTCAAAACAGATCGGTGAAAAGCCAAAGGTGATGGTAGCCAAGCTCGGCCAGGATGGCCATGATCGTGGCGCCAAAATTATTGCCTCGGCATTCGGTGATATAGGCTTCGAGGTGCTGGCTGGTCCGCTGTTCCAAACGCCCGACGAAGCCGCTGCCATGGCAATCAAGGCGAAGGTGCACGTTCTGGGAGTTTCATCGCTCGCAGCCGGTCACAAGACACTTCTGCCCCAGCTTGTGGACGCACTGCGCAAAAAAGGGGCGGAGAATATCATCGTGGTCTGCGGCGGTGTCGTTCCGCGTCAGGATTATCAGTATCTGTTCGATCATGGAGTGGCAGCGGTGTTTGGACCGGGCTCCAATGTGCTCGACTGCGCCCGTGCAGTGCTCGACCTGATGGAAGGTAAGCGCCGCAATCTTTGAGTATTATCAGTTAGATATATTGATTGCAGGACTCATTTTCTGAACTACTTCAGAAGCCGGGCGAACAGCCCGGCTTCTTGCTTGCAGCCATCTTTCAATCTTTCGGCCCGGTAAAACCTGCAATCGTTGAACCAGTTACGGAGACCGGATCGCTAGCGGGAAACGTGTCCTCCAAACCTTCATCTAGCTGGCGTTCGAGCTCAGCCCGATCGCCGGCACGGCGGGCGCTTGGACGCGTCACAAAACTGCCCGGCTCGATACCGCATTCCGTACATGCAACCCCAAGAGCCTCACCCAGCTTCATGGCAGCGCGCCGCAGTACTTCATCGCGTGCCAATTCTGCGTCTGTCTCATTCTCCACCTTGACAGTGATCTTCTCTTCGCCCTCGGTGACGAATTCCACCATATAGAGCTTGAAGCCCCCCACCGAGCTGATGCGGGTTTCAACAATTTCCATCGGCTAACCTCCGCGTTTTCTATGCAGGGGAAACGTTGAGCGGCGCGTGAAGGTTCCCTGCCTCATGCGATTGCGGAACCGCGCCCCTCCATTGAGCGTTTCATGTCAGCCATTTTGGAGGTTTAGATGTCACAGTTCTTCACAAAGCTCAGCGAAAAAGCTGCCGAACTTGCAGGTCATTACCTGGCGTTCGTCTTGGCGAGTTTGTTCATTATCATATGGGGCGTCACCGGCCCCCTGTTTAACTTCTCGGACACGTGGCAACTTGTGGTGAATACGTCGACCACCATAATCACATTTCTGATGGTCTTTCTTATCCAGAATGCGCAGAATCGCGAAGCGAGTGCGACCCAGGCCAAACTTGATGAAATCCTGACTATCGTCTCTACGACCAAGATCGAGACAATCGGTGCGGAACATCTGCCCCTCAATGAGTTGAAGCTGCTTTTACAACGGTTTGAAGAGCAAAGCGAAGCCGTCCACGCCGAGGAGCAGAAATGAGGAGCCTATCTTTCCATTCTGGCGGCCGCGCCTATATTCCACCGAGAAAATCCCATCGTTAGCAGAAAGGATGTCCCATGGCCGTCACCAGAAAGCAGGAAGCGCGTGCCCTCAATGCCGACGAAAAAGAACTGGTCGAAAAATCGCACCATCCTTTTTTGCAAAACGTTCCCGATGAAGAACTTGGCCATCTGGCGAAACTAGTCCGCGAACGCCGCAAGAAGGCCCGCGATCAGGCCCATCAGCGCAGGCGCGAAATGCGCGGAAAGGCAGCGGCTCGCGGAGCCACTCCTTCCAAGGCCGACGAAGGCTCGCATCTCAAAGTTTCCGTTTTGGCCATGGCAGTGCGTCGTATCAACACGGAAGTTGAACGTCGGCGCCGCATGGCGGCCAGTGCCCAATTGATTGCCAATGCCCGTAAAGCGCTCGCGGCCAAGGAAGCAAACGAAAAGAAGGGCAAGGACTTCAACACGCGCCACGCACTGCAAGGCATGCGTAACATTCCGAACGAAAAATACGACAGCCTCGTCCGTCCGGCGGAACGTGGGCGGTTACGGAAGGCTGCAAGCGTAGCGCAGGCCAAGAAGGATGCCCGCCAGAAGGAAGCGGATTAAGCACGTTTCTCGTTACAGCATTTCCAGCGCCGTCTTTCGGGACGGCGGCGAGAAAGTCTGGTCCAGACGTTTCAAATGATCGTCGGAAAGCCGCAACTCAGCGGCTTTTCTGTTATCCCGGACATGATGCGGGTTGGACGACTTTGGAATTGCAATGACATTGCCGCTGCGCATCGTCCAGGCAAGCGCGACCGAAGCCGGGGTTCCGCCTGTCTCGCCTGCAATTTCGGCCAAGACTGGATCATCCAGCAATCGTCCCTGTTCAATTGGCGAATAAGCCATCAGCGGAATTTTTCGCTCTACACACCACGGCATCAGGTCGAATTCGGGTCCGCGCCGCGTCAAATTATAGAGTATCTGGTTCGTGGCGACCTCCATGCCGCTCGCGATACTGGCGAGTTCTTTCATGTCGTCCATGTCGAAATTGCTCACGCCCCAGCTCGCGATCTTGCCTGCATGTTTCAGGTGTTCGAAAGCCGCGACAGTCTCTTCCAGTGGATAGCGCCCACGCCAGTGCAGAAGGTAGAGATCGATACGCCCGGTACGGAGCCGCTTCAGGCTTCTTTCACAGGCCTTGATGGTACCCTTCCGTGACGCGTTGAACGGCAGCACCTTGCTGACGAGGAATACATCGTCCCGCCGACCTGAGACCGCTTCCCCGACCACGTCCTCCGCCTCGCCGTCTGCATACATTTCCGCCGTATCGATCAGCGTCATTCCCAGATCGATACCACTCCTCAGCGCTTCGATTTCATGGCGGCGTTGTGCGCTGTCCTCGCCCATATACCAGGTGCCCTGCCCGAGCGCCGGAACCGCCTGTCCCGATGGAAGAGTAATCCGTGGTATGGTTCCGGTCATGGCATTTCCCCTGTGAGACGATCATGGCCATGATCGTCACCTGGCCGCAAAATTCAAGACCTTGGGAGAGATCAGGCGAAATGCAGACCGAAGCCCTGCATGAGCCTGCGAATGGCGTAATCCGGATTCTCCGAGGTCACCACCGCCAGATCGTTGTGATGATGCAGTTCCTCGTCGACTCGACGCGGTTTCAGCAAAGAAACGGTACGCCGGGCAATCGCTTCGGCCGGATCGAGCCAATCAACCGGCCATGGCGCCAGGCGCCGAAACACATTGGCAAGAAACGGATAATGCGTACAAGCCAGAACAACAATGTCGGTCCGGTTGCCATCCTGTTCAATGAAACAGGGGGCAATCTGTTCCACGACCAGCGCTTCGTCGATCGTCTCACCACGAATATGCGCTTCCGCTACTGCCGCAAGCTGGTCAGCACCGACGAGACGAACATGGCACTGGGAAGCAAAGGATTGAATGAGATCGCGCGTATAGGCCCGCCTGACGGTGCCGGGGGTGGCCAGCACGGAAACAAGGCCTGACGAGGTTCTTTCGGCGGCTGGCTTGATCGCCGGTACGGTTCCCACGAATGGCACCGCAGGATAGGCGTTCCGTAAGTCGTCCAACACCAGCGTGGAGGCGGTATTGCAGGCGATGACCGCAATTTCAGGATCATAGTCGGCAATGAGCTTGCCAAACAGTTGGACTATTCTCGCCCTCAACGCATCCTCTTCCCATCCGCCATAGGGAAATCCGGCATCGTCCGCGACATAGACGAAACGGCGATCCGGCATCAGCACCCGCGCTTCCCGCAAGACCGTCAGCCCTCCAATGCCGCTGTCGAAAACCAGAATCGGTCTTTCGGCGTCGGCGGAAGGCGCGGCAGAGAAGCTCACAGCGGGTGCGTTTTTCATTCGTCCTTGACCTTTGTTGCCGGAGCCTCGGTCGCGGGCTTGCGCGCACGCCCATCCGGAGCACCCGAACCACGCGGCTTTTTCGGCGAGAACACATCGAGCGACGTGATGACGCCGCGCAGAAGTTTCAGCTCTGCTGATGCGAAACCGGCGCGGGTCAGCACTGCCCGCAGATTATTGACCATGATTTCCTTGCGGGCTTCCGGACGGAAATAGCCACGCACATCAAGGGCTTCTTCGAGATGGTTGAAGAGTCCCTGCAATTCCTGCTTCGGCGCCAGCTCAAGTTCCGGCCCACGGAATACCGTCTCCGTTTCGTTCTCAAGACCCGATTTCATCCACTCATAGGACATGAGCAGGACAGCTTGCGCGATATTCAGCGATGCAAAGGCTGGATTGACCGGGAATGTCACCAGTTCGTCCGCAAGTCCCACTTCCTCGTTGCTGAGGCCGAAGCGCTCACGGCCGAACAGGATACCTGTTTTTTCGCCAGTTCTAAAACGACGGCGCAACTCACCACCGGCTTCCACGGCGCTGCGAACCTGCTTGAAACCGTCGCGTTCGCGAGCCGTCGTTGCATAGACGAAATTGAGATCAGCGATAGCGGAAGGCAGGTCGTCATAAACCACAGCATTGTCGATCACATGATCGGCCTTGCTCGCTGCGGCCCTCGCCTTCTCGCTCGGGAATTCCTCGCGGGGATTGACCAGACGCAGTTCTGCCAATCCGAAATTGGCCATGGCGCGCGCCACCATGCCGATATTCTCCGGCAATTGCGGTTCTACCAGAACGATTGCTGGTCCTTCCGCGAGTATGGGGCGCTGTTTATCTGTTCCTGCCATGATGTTTTCCGCTGTGCTATAAAATCGTGGCGCTTCCCTGACATAATTGACGCTGAATCGCAAAGATTCCCCTTACATGTCCGGGTGAAAAGCCTGTGTAGTAGCCCGATAACACCTATCTTCCGCCCATTTGTGCCAGACTGTCGCCACCAGATACAGGATCAAGGGAGGAAACTATGTCGGGTAAGAAAATACTGATGCTTTGCGGCGACTTCGGTGAGGACTATGAAACTATGGTCCCGTTCCAGACGTTGCTGACTGTTGGCCATACGGTTCATGCGGTCTGCCCTGGCAAGAAAGCCGGGGACCATATCGCGACAGCCATTCATGATTTTGAGGGCCACCAGACCTATACGGAAAAGCCGGGCCATAACTTCACCCTCAATGCAACCTTCTCCGAAGTGAAACCGGATAGCTATGACGCGCTTGTCATTCCCGGTGGCCGGGCGCCGGAATATCTGCGTCTCGACGACAAGGTTATCGCCGTGGTGAGACATTTCTTCGAGGCGAACAAGCCCGTTGCAGCGGTCTGCCACGGCGCACAACTGCTCGCCGCAGCGCGCGTTCTGGAAGGCCGCACCTGTTCGGCCTATCCGGCTTGCCGGCCGGAAGTCGAACTCGCCGGCGGCACCTATGCCGATATTCCGGTCGATCAGGCCGTTACGGATGGCAATCTCGTCACCTCGCCTGCGTGGCCTGCCCATCCGGCCTGGCTGGCACAGTTCCTCACAGTCCTCGGCACCAGGATCACCCACAGCTGATCGCGCTGCCCCGCCCGTACCCGACACGGTTGCAGGCGGGGTAAAACTGCGCGACAGTAAGTCTGGGAAAATGATCCGGAGGAAACCATGTGCAGGCTGTTCATCGGCGCCAATCCTGAACTCTGGCTGAGCGTGACGCGATCGCTGCGCATAGACGGCGTTGTAACAAGCGTTCGCCTTGAAAATTTCTTTTGGTGGGCCTTGGAAGATATTGCGGCGCGCGATGATCTCACTGTCAGTCGCCTCATTGGCAAACTTTATGATGAATCCCGGAATGAAGGCCACGACCTCGATAATTTCGCCTCATTCCTGCGGGTCTGTAGCGGTCGATATCTTTCGCTGCAGCTGAATGGTCTCGTACCCACAGACAGGGCAACTGCCATCTCCACGCTGGATGCGGACGCCATTCTGGCAAATGAAGAGAAAAACTATCGCCAGCAGCAATCATCTTGGGAGAAGTCTCGCGATAACGACAGGTCGGCTCACCGCGCTGCATGATCGGGTTTGCCTGAAAGACGTTTCGCGCATTTCGCAAAATCTCTCCCGAATTTTTGACCATTCAGATGGTCTATAGGCCAAAGAATAAGCCTCTTACGCTTTGCCTTATTCGCCGTGAGTGCTATACGGGCGCGACGCATTGAAAAAGAGGCTTCATCCATGGCAAAAATCAAGGTTGCGAACCCGGTCGTCGAACTCGACGGCGACGAGATGACCCGCATTATCTGGCAGTTCATCAAGGACAAGCTTATCCATCCTTACCTCGACATCGATCTGAAATATTACGATCTGTCGGTTGAGAACCGCGATGCGACCAACGATCAGGTCACCATCGATGCAGCCAATGCCATCAAGGAACATGGCGTCGGCGTGAAGTGCGCAACCATCACGCCTGACGAAGCGCGCGTTGAAGAATTCAAGCTCAAGAAAATGTGGAAGTCGCCAAACGGCACCATCCGCAACATTCTGGGCGGCGTGATCTTCCGCGAGCCGATCATCTGCAAGAACGTACCGCGTCTGGTGCCGGGTTGGACCCAGCCGATCATCGTTGGCCGCCACGCATTCGGCGACCAGTACCGCGCGACGGATTTCAAGTTCCCCGGCAAAGGCACGCTGACGATCAAGTTCGTTGGTGAAGATGGTGAAACCATCGAACACGAAGTCTATCAGGCTCCTTCGGCTGGCGTGGCTCTTGCCATGTACAACCTCGACGAATCGATCCGCGAGTTCGCCCGCGCTTCGTTCAACTATGGCCTGCAGCGCGGCTATCCGGTCTATCTCTCCACGAAGAACACCATCCTGAAAGCCTATGACGGCCGCTTCAAGGATATCTTCCAGGAAGTCTTCGACGCAGAATTCAAGTCGAAGTTCGAAGAAAAGAAGATCTGGTACGAACACCGCCTCATCGACGACATGGTCGCTTCGGCACTCAAGTGGTCGGGCGGCTACGTCTGGGCATGTAAGAACTATGATGGCGACGTTCAGTCGGACATCGTGGCACAGGGCTTCGGCTCGCTCGGCCTGATGACCTCCGTTCTGATGACGCCGGATGGCAAGACCGTTGAAGCTGAAGCTGCCCACGGCACCGTCACCCGTCACTACCGCCAGCATCAGAAGGGCGAGGAAACCTCGACCAACTCGATCGCTTCGATCTTCGCATGGACCCGCGGTCTTGCCCACCGTGCCAAGCTTGACGACAATGCCGAGCTGAAGCGTTTTGCCGACACGTTGGAAAAGGTCTGCGTGGACACCGTTGAAAGCGGCTTCATGACCAAGGATCTGGCGCTGCTCATCGGTCCGGATCAGCCTTGGCTTTCCACCACGGGTTTCCTCGACAAGATCGATGAAAACCTCAAGAAGGCAATGGCCGCCTGATCGGGTATTCGACCAATTCTCGATATGCAGAACCTGGCAGCGTCGCTGCCGGGTTTTTTCATTTCCTTTTCAAGGGAAAAAGCGCATCCTGCCACCTTTTACAGGGAGGATGAAATGGCTGAGTTGAAGCTCTATACCAACCCGATGTCGCGCGGACGTATCGCGCGCTGGATGCTGGAAGAGATCGGCAAACCCTACGATGTGGAAATACTGGATTTCGGCCCGCCGATGAAAGGCCCTGACTACTGCACGATCAACCCCATGGGAAAAGTGCCGGCCCTGCGTCACGGCGATGCGGTGGTAACGGAAGTGGCGGCGATCTGCGCTTATCTCGCAACGACATTTCCCGAAGCCGGTCTGGCGCCGCATCCGAATGAGCGTGCAAATTTCTTCCGCTGGCTGTTCTTTACGTCCGGCCCCGTCGAAGCTGCACTTTCCAACCATGCGCTCGGCGTTGAAATCCCCGTCGACAAGCAGGGAATGGTCGGCTACGGCAATTACGACACAGTGGTCAACACTTTGGAGAAAGCCGTCTCACAGCATCCATATATCACCGGCGACCGTTTCACCGCAGCTGACGTTTACGTCGGTTCACACGTAGGATGGGGCTTGCGCTTCGGCACGCTGCCCGCCCGGGGAGCATTTGTGGCCTATTGGGACCGGTTGAAGGATCGCCCAGCGATGAAACGAGCCACTGAACTGGACGAAGCTGCCGCTGCCGCCACACAACATTAATACTGAATCGCTGGCTGTTCAGGTCACGTGATCTGGCCAGCCAGTTCAAATGTCCGCGAAAATGCCTGCGATCCTTTGGGCGAGAAAGCAATGACCCGCCCCGCTTCGCGACGTGCCCACCCTTGCGAAATAAAATGGTTCAGGAGCGCCGCGCCCAGTGCTCCGCCAAGATGGTTGCGGCGTTCGCTCCAGTCGAGGCAATGGCGGCAGACCGGACGCTTGCCCTGCTCCAGGGTGGTGACATTCACACCAAGACAGTTGAAAAACGATTTGCCCTTCTCGGTCAGCATCGGCTCGCCATCGTCGGCAATGAGACCAAGTCTATGCGACGCATCGAGCATCTCGACGCCACGTTCACCCGCCAGATGATCGTAGCAGATGCGCGCCTTGCGTAACGCCTGATCTTTCGGGCCGGTCCGCACCCGCACGGCGCCGGTGCGTTGCGCGAGTCCCATTAGTCCTTCCAGAACCTGCGCAACATCCGTTCCTGAAAGGCGGAAATAGCGATGCCGTCCCTGCTTCTCCGCAACCAGCAGATTAGCAGCATCAAGTTTTGCAAGGTGCCCGCTGGCCGTTTGCAATGTCACACCTGCCGCAGACGCAAGCTCACTGACTGTCAGTGCGCGGCCGTCCATCAGCGCCGTGAGCATGTTTGCACGCGCAGGGTCACCAAGCAGTGCGGCAACGGAAGCTATGATCGGACCATCCTTCATACTTCGATGCTACCCGAACTATAGAGATAATTCAATTGCTACATTGTCAGCATCGAAGACAGGCATTTGAAGGAGACACGCATGATTACCTGTTTCATCCGCTATCAGATCGACCCGTTCAAGGCGGATGCCTTTGCTGAATATGCACGCAACTGGGGACAGGCGATTCCGCGATGCGGCGCCAATCTCATTGGGTATTTCGGACCACATGAGGGGTCGTCAACGACAGCATATGGCGTCTATTCAATCGAAAATCTTGCCGCTTACGAAGCCTACCGAGCTCGGCTTGCTTCCGATCCACTGGGACGCGAGAATTATGAATTTGCGCGCCGGGAGCAATTCATCCGGTCAGAGGATCGCATCTTCCTGAAACTTCAATCCGCACCGCATGGGGAGTTTATCAAGCCATGATTGCAGTCATATTCGAAGTCTGGCCGGCTGATGAGGCCAGGCGCGGCCAATATCTCGATATTGCAGCAAGCCTGCGCGACGATCTTTCCAGAATCGACGGCTTCCTGTCGATAGAGCGTTTTCAAAGCCTTGCCGATCCGGACAAGTTGCTCTCGCTTTCGTTCTGGCGCGACGAAGAAGCCGTGCGCGAATGGCGCAACTTGCCGTCCCACCGACTGGCACAGGGACAGGGCCGCAAGGTCGTTTTCGAGAACTATCGCTTACGTGTGGCCAACGTCATGCGCGATTATGGCCTCGATGATCGTATCGAGGTCCCCGAAGACAGCCGTTCAGCGCATGCTGCATAAGGAAAAGCCGGGCACTGCCCGGCTTCTCTATTTCTGTTTTCGGCCCTAACCGATCAGCGCCTTGACCGCAGCGATTGCATCAGCCGCTTTTGCACCATCCGGGCCACCGGCCTGGGCCATATCCGGGCGACCGCCGCCGCCTGCACCGCCAAGGGCTGCGGAAGCGGCCCGAACCAGATCGACCGCGCTGAACCGACCAAGCAGATCTTCCGTGACCGCCGCTACTGCGCTGGCTTTGTCGTCTTCGCCGACACCAATAAACAGCACGACGCCGGAACCGACCTGCTTCTTGCCTTCATCAGCAAGCGGCTTCAGATCACGCGGAGAAACGCCGGTAACAATCTTGCCGAGGAAATTGACGCCATTCACGGCTTCAACTGCACTGCCCCCGTCCGCCGAGCCGCCGCCAAGTGCAAGCTTCTTGCGGGCATCAGCAAGTTCACGCTCCAGCTTCTTGCGTTCATCGAGCAGTGCGTTGACCCGTTCCAGCACTTCAGACGGTGTCGTCTTCAATGCACCGGCGATGGCCTTTACGCGTTCGTCCTGCTCTTCGAGATAGAGGCGTGCAGCCTCACCCGTCAGCGCTTCCATGCGGCGAACGCCAGCGGCGACCGCGCCTTCGGAAACGATACGCACGAGGCCTATATCGCCGGTCTGGCGCACATGCGTGCCGCCACAAAGCTCAACCGAATAGGCTTTGCCTTCCTTCGAGCCGTGTTTGGCGGTGCCCATGGAAACAACGCGCACTTCGTCGCCATATTTCTCACCGAACAGCGCCATGGCGCCTTCGGCAATGGCATCGTCAACGGCCATCAGACGCGTACTGACAGGAGCGTTCTGCAAAATGATCTCGTTGGCAAGGCTTTCAACCTTCGCCAGTTCTTCGGCAGAAATCGGTTTGGGATGCGAGAAATCGAAGCGCAGGCGATCCGGCGCGACGAGGGAACCCTTTTGGGCGACATGGCTGCCGAGCGTTTCACGCAGGGCCTCATGCAGAAGATGCGTTGCCGAATGGTTGGAACGGATACGCGTGCGGCGCGCCGAATCCACTTTCAATTCAACCGCATCGCCGGTCTTGACCGTGCCCGTGGCAACTTCGCCGATGTGAACGAAGACGCCCTCGCCCTTCTTCTGCGTATCCTTGATGGTGATGACAAAACCCTCACCGGAAATCGTGCCGGTATCGCCCTGCTGGCCACCGGATTCTCCGTAGAACGGTGTCTGGTTGACCACCACCGAAACAACCTCGCCTTCAGAAGCCGACTGCACTTCAGCACCGTCGCGCACCAGGGCAGCCACGACACCTTCCGCGCTTTCAGTTTCATAACCGAGGAATTCAGTCGCACCGACCTTATCCTTGATACCGAACCAGATCGTTTCGGTTGCAGCTTCACCGGAACCAGCCCAATTGGCCCGTGCCTCGGCCTTCTGGCGTTCCATGGCCGCGCTGAAACCGTCCGTATCCACGGCAATGCCACGCTGGCGCAGCGCATCCTGCGTCAGATCAAGCGGGAAACCATAGGTGTCGTAAAGCTTGAAAGCAGTTTCACCGTCGAGGCGATCACCTTCAACTAGATTTTCAGTTGCGTCCGACAAAAGGCCAAGCCCGCGATCCAGCGTCTTGCGGAAGCGGGTTTCTTCGAGCTTGAGCGTTTCCGAAATAAGAGCCTCAGCGCGGATCAATTCCGGATAAGCCTGTCCCATTTCGCGGATCAGGGCGGGCAGCAGACGCCACATGAGCGGCTCTTTCGCGCCCAGAAGCTGGGCATGGCGCATCGCGCGGCGCATGATGCGACGCAGCACATAACCACGGCCTTCATTGGATGGCAGAACGCCATCGGCGATCAGGAAGCTCGACGCGCGCAGATGGTCGGCGATCACGCGGTGGCTGGCACGGAATTCGCCGTCAGCCTTCACGCCGGTAGCCTCTTCCGAAGCGCGGATCAATGCCTTGAAGAGATCGATATCGTAATTGTCATGCACACCCTGCAGAACGGCTGCAACACGCTCAAGCCCCATGCCGGTATCGATGGACGGACGCGGCAGATCAATACGCTGTTCAGGCGTGATCTGCTCGAACTGCATGAAAACGAGGTTCCAGATCTCAATGAAACGATCGCCGTCTTCGTCAGCCGATCCGGGAGGTCCACCCCAGATATGGTCGCCATGGTCGAAGAAGATTTCCGAACATGGACCGCAGGGCCCGGTGTCGCCCATGGCCCAGAAATTATCGCTGGTGGCGATGCGGATAATACGGTCGTCGGAAAGACCGGCGATCTTCTTCCAGTAATTCGCTGCGTCGTCGTCCGTATGATAAACGGTGACAAGGAGTTTGTCCTTCGGAAGACCGAATTCCTTGGTGATCAGGTTCCAGGCGAAGCTGATGGCTTCGTCTTTGAAATAGTCGCCGAACGAGAAATTGCCCAGCATTTCAAAGAAAGTATGGTGACGCGCCGTATAGCCGACATTGTCCAGATCGTTGTGCTTCCCGCCGGCGCGAACGCATTTCTGTGACGTCGTGGCGCGATTATAGGAGCGATGTTCGAGGCCGGTAAAGACATTCTTGAACTGCACCATCCCCGCATTAGTGAACATGAGCGTCGGATCGTTACGCGGAACGAGCGGGCTCGATGGAACGACCTCATGTCCGTTCTTGCGGAAATAATCGAGGAATGTGGACCTAATCTCGTTGACGCCAGCCATAAGTCACCTTTGGGCTTTACTGCCCTGCACGGATACAGCTTTGCAGAAAGCTGCATCGATTATCCTGTTCAAACTCGCACAGCCGCCAACCGTCATCGAAGGCCCGAGGCTCTCTCGCACTGCTAGGACGTGAAGTGGAGTTTTCGGTTGACCGCTTTTAACGGTGCGTTGCTTTTCTGTCCAGATAAGTACGCTGCGCCATAAAAGCAATTTCTGCTGAAAGACGTTAAAGCAGGCGCCTTTCATGCCGCAAGATTCTATCGCCCAAAAACAAGGCCCCGTGCGCATACACGGGGCCTTGGTAATTCAACCCGGACTGGCGATCCTACATTTCTGCGGCGTCGCCAGCGTCTTCTTCGGGTCCGCCATCTTCGAGAAACTGCTCGGCAATCAGTCCGGCATTCTGACGGAGTGTAGTTTCGATCTCGCGGGCCACTTCCGGGTTGTCCTTGAGATATTGCTTGGCGTTTTCACGGCCCTGCCCGAGCCGCTGGGAATTATAGGAGAACCACGCACCCGACTTTTCGACAACACCAGCCTTCACGCCAAGATCGACCAACTCACCGGTCTTGGAAACACCAGCCCCATACATGATGTCGAATTCGACCTGCTTGAAGGGCGGAGCAAGCTTGTTCTTGACGACCTTGACACGGGTCTGGTTGCCTACGACTTCATCACGTTCCTTGATCGAGCCGATACGGCGAATATCGAGACGAACCGAAGCATAAAACTTGAGAGCGTTACCGCCAGTCGTCGTTTCTGGCGAACCGAACATCACACCGATCTTCATGCGGATCTGGTTGATGAAGATCACCATGCAGTTGGAACGAGAGATAGACGCGGTAAGCTTGCGGAGCGCCTGGCTCATGAGACGTGCCTGAAGACCAGGCAGGGAGTCACCCATTTCACCTTCGATTTCGGCGCGAGGCGTCAAGGCAGCCACCGAGTCGACGACGAGAACGTCGATAGCGCCCGAACGCACGAGCGTATCGGTGATCTCAAGCGCCTGCTCGCCGGTATCCGGCTGCGAAATCAGCAGGTTTTCAAGATCAACGCCCAGCTTGCGGGCATAGACCGGATCGAGCGCATGTTCCGCATCGACGAATGCACAGATACCGCCCTTCTTCTGTGCCTCCGCGATCGTGTGCAGCGCCAGTGTCGTCTTACCGGAGCTTTCCGGGCCATAAATCTCGACAATACGTCCTTTAGGCAAGCCACCAACGCCGAGCGCGATGTCCAGCGAGAGCGATCCGGTCGATACTGTTTCGATCTCTACGACCTGATCGTTCTGGCCAAGGCGCATGATCGAGCCCTTGCCGAACGCCCTTTCAATCTGCGACAACGCCGCATCGAGAGCCTTAGTCTTGTCCACTGAATTTTCCTCAACAAGTCGCAATGAATTCTGAGACATCTTACACCATCCTCTTGTCTCGCTAGAAGCCCGGCAGGCTCGTTGCCACGATCTATTTGTATCTGTTTTGTTCTCATTTTGCAATGCCGTTAACCCATTGATTATAAACAATTCCGAAATTTTGTTCTTTAATCGTTCTCTAACATCAGTAATTACGAAAATAATCAAGCCATCCACCAATTAACTTGTTTCAAACCAAACCGCGGCCCCGACGATTCGCGAGAACAAACAAAAACGCAGCCCTTCTTGCGAAGGACTGCGTGATTGCAGTGACTGGTTTTGCGAAACGGAATCAGCTGGCAGCGCGGAGCGGCGAAATCTGGATTTCCACGCGGCGGTTCTGCGCGCGTCCTTCCGGTGTCGCATTGGTGGCAACCGGCTGGCTGGCTCCATAGCCGATGACGGCAAAACGACGTGGGTCGATGCCCTGCGAACCGAGATAGCTTGCAACCGAGGCGGCGCGGCGCTGCGACAAAGCCTGATTATGGCTGACGCTGCCCGTCGAATCGGTGTGGCCGTAGACGTCCACGAGCGTCTGATTGAACTTGCGCAGCACGATCGCGACCGAATTAAGCGTCGGATAGAACTGGCTTTTCACCTGATCTTGATCCGTATCGAAGGTGATGCTCGAAGGCATGTTCAGGATGATCTGGTCGCCATTACGGGTTACGGAAACGCCCGTGCCCTGCAACTGCGCGCGGAGCTCGTTTTCTTGGCGATCCATGTAATTGCCGATTGCACCACCACCGAGCGCACCGATACCGGCGCCGATCAGCACGGCATTGCGCTGCGCACGGCTCGAACCGCCGACCATCAGGCCGCCGAGAGCACCCACAGCCGCGCCGATCGCAGCACCACCGGCAGTGTTCGACATCTTCTGTTCCCCGGTATAAGGATCAGTGGTGCAGCCTGCGAGAAATGTGGCGGCGAAAAGGGCAATACCGGTCTTTTTCAGCATGAAATGGTCATCCTCGATTAGCGAATCCGCTCGCATGATAGTAGCGATTAAGGCCGGATGGTGTTTTGGATACGAGATTGAATCCAGCCAGTCGCTTTTTAACTGAAGCCTCCGCAATTGCGCAACTGCGCGGCGTAACGATTGGCCATTGATTGGGCGCGTTTTGCGCCATTGAGCGCCGTTGCATTCCCCCGCCAGGCGCCGCGTGCATAACCGCCATGGCCGGAATAGTAGGCGAGATACAGGCTATAGGCATCCCCACGATTGATCCCGTTCTTCAGATAGCTCTGGTAGTGATACCATCCGATGAAGTGGACCGCGTCCGCAAAATTGGTGCGCGATGCCGTCCAGCGACCGGTTTCGCGCTTGTAGCGGTCCCAGGTGCCATTCAGCGCCTGCGAATAGCCGTAGGCGCTGGAAGCCCGCTTCCACGGGATGATCCAGAGAATCTTGGTGCGCGGCGGCCGCGCATAGGGCTGGAAGCCGGATTCCGTATAGATCGTCGCCATCAGAACAGGAACCGGAACGCCGAACTCGCGTGAAACCCGCGTAGCGGCCGTCTGCCAGTTATTGAACCAACCGTCGCGTTGATCGAAGACCGCGCATACATTGTTGACCTGCCGTGGGGCGGTCGCGCAGCCTCCAAGGATCACGAGCGCGACGAGAAACAAAACGCGCATCATGGAAAACCTCGTCTCTTTGCAAAGATTGATAAAGCGTAAAAATTAAGAAGACCTTTCTAACGAGAGGTTGCCCCCTACCCGCCGCTTCAAACCCCTGTGAGAAACAAACAAGAGCCGCATCCAATGCGGACGCGGCTCGAGCTGTGGACAAGTGTGGATAACTATGGGGATAGTTCATTTTCAAATGAATAAGACGGTTCCGCTGAAACCGGTCTTCACCTGCGCCCCTGACGCTCCTGCCGTAACCGTGCCCAATATTCCAGGCGCTTGCGAATATCCCGTTCGAAGCCGCGCTCCGGCGGATCGTAGAATTTCTGCCTTCCCATGCTTTCCGGAAAATAATCCTGCCCCGAAAAAGCATCGGGCTGATCATGGTCATAGGCGTAGCCCTCGCCATAGCCCTCATTCTTCATCAGCTTGGTTGGCGCGTTGAGGATATGCTTCGGGGGCAGAAGCGAACCATTTTCCTTGGCTGCACGCATAGAGGCTTTATAGGCCATATAAACCGCATTCGACTTCGGGGCGGTCGCAAGGTAAACGCAGGCCTGCGCCAGCGCGAGTTCGCCTTCCGGTGACCCCAGATAATCATAGGCATCCTTGGCGGCATTGCAGATGACCAGGGCTTGCGGATCGGCAAGGCCGATATCTTCCACCGCCATACGCACAAGCCGTCGGCCGAGATAGAGCGGATCCTCGCCCGCATCGAACATACGCGAAAGATAATAGAGCGCCGCGTCGGGGTCCGATCCGCGAACGGATTTATGCAGCGCCGAAATCAGATTGTAATGCCCGTCCTGCCCCTTGTCGTAAACTGGAGCACGGCGCTGCACGACATCCTGTAATTTTTCTGCCGTAAACACTTCATCCGGACGGGCAGCGCGCCAGACTTCCTCGGCAAGCGTCAGCGCTGCGCGTCCGTCTCCATCAGCCATGCGGATGAGACTGGCCCGTGCTTCTTCGTCCAGTGGCAGCGGGCGTTCTTCCTGCTCCTCGGCGCGGGTTAGAAGTGTCGCGATGCTCTCGCCGTCATGCGGATGGAAGGTCAGCACCCTCGCCCGGGATAAAAGAGCGGCATTGAGTTCGAAAGACGGGTTCTCTGTCGTGGCGCCGATCAGGATTACGGTGCCGTCTTCCATGACCGGCAGAAAACTATCCTGCTGTGCGCGATTGAAGCGATGAATTTCGTCCACGAAAAGCAACGTTTGACGCCCGGACATACGACGTGCGCGCGCAGCTTCAAAAACCTTCTTGAGATCGGCAACGCCGGAAAAGATTGCCGAAATCTGTTCGAACGCCAGATCGGTCTCTCCGGCTAGCAACCGAGCAACCGTCGTCTTGCCGGTTCCCGGTGGCCCCCAGAAGATCATGGAGCCGAGCGACCCGGATGCGATCATGCGCGTCAGCACACCTTCAGGCCCTGTCAGATGTTCCTGCCCGGTCACTTCCGACAGATGTCTAGGACGCAGACGGTCAGCAAGCGGACGGTTCCGGTCCGCGTTCGGGTCTGCCGCTGCTGAGAAAAGATCGCTCATTCAATTGCTCTATCAAAAGACCATACCGCTTCAGGCATAATGCGGCCCGAAGCGGCATGCAACTTTTAGCGATCTGTCGGTATCGGTTTAACGCACAAACTGGCGCAACAGCATTCCGTTACGCTCCACCTCAAGCCGCCAGGCGAGACCGCGCCCCGCTTCCAGAATCGCGGTCAGATCTCCCACGGTCCGGATGGAGTTTCCGTTGATGCTGCGAACGATATCACCGGGACGCAAGCCGAGCCTTGCCGCCGGAGACCCGGAATAGACCTCAACGACCGCCACACCCTGACTGTCGCGCTTGAGGCGCAATTTTGCAGCGGTCGAAGGCGTGAGTTCAAGCACCGATGCACCAGCAAAGGGATTGTCGCCTTCGATAACCTGCGGCGCGGTTTCCTTGACCGCTGGCGCTTTGGAGAGCTTCACCGGGATGGTCTGATTTTTTCCGTTCCTCATGATTTCGATCGACACGGTGTTACCAATACCGGCCGTCGAAAGACGATAACCAAGAACGTCCTGGTTATCGACGCGGACGCCCTGGACGGACAAAACCACATCGCCGATTTTCAGCCCGGCGGTCTCAGCCGGTCCGCCTTTTGCGACTGCCGTGATCAAGGCCCCGTATGGCTTCTCCATACCGAGGCCTTCGGCCAGATCGGCGGTCACGCCCTGGAAAGTCGCGCCGATATAGGGGCGCTCGAAACTCGTGCTGCCATTCTGCGCAGCCTCGACAACGGCGCGAACCATGTTCGACGGAATCGCGAAGCCGATCCCAACCGAGCCGCCGGAACGCGAATAGATCGCGGTGTTGATCCCGATCAGGCGCCCGCGCATGTCGATCAGCGCACCGCCCGAATTGCCGGGATTGATGGCAGCATCGGTCTGGATGAAGAAATCGAAATCGGAAATCCCAACCTGAGTGCGCGATTGCGCGGAAACTATACCGCTCGTCACCGTCTGGCCCACGCCGAAGGGATTGCCAATCGCAAGCACCAGATCGCCGACTTCCACGTCATCAGAGTTACCGAGGCCGAGAACTGGAAACTTGTCCTTGGCTTCGATTTTCAGAACGGCAAGATCAGTGGTTTCGTCACGCAGAAGCAGCTTGCTTTCAAACTCGCGCCCATCCGACAGGGCGACCTTGATTTCATCCGCATCCTTGATGACGTGGTTGTTCGTCACCACGATGCCCGAACTCTCGACGATCACCCCGGAACCGAGCGATTGCTGGATGCGCGGCTTGCTTTCGCCAAACTGCCGTCCAAAAAACTGCTCGAAGAAAGGATCGCCCGCAAAGGGCGAACGCGCCTGCACCTGACGAGCGGCATAGACGTTCACAACAGCCGGCGTCGTTTCCTTCACAAGCGGAGCGAAGGACAACTGCATGTCGGCCCGGTTGAGCGGTATCTGTTTCTGTGGCGCCGCGGGCGCATCCTGCGCCATGGCAGAAGGAACAGCCAGACCGACCGATGCCAGCACGAGACCCAATATGCTTAAACGTCGCCAATTCATGCACATACTCCGCACTTATCAAGGTCTGCCGCTTCCACGAAGGAAGCAAGACTCGGGTGTTGAATGTAGTCAACTGAACGCAAGGATAAAGGGCCACATTGTGACCTGGAGCCATAAACCGTCGGTTTTTGGCGCATGCTGCCCCGCAAAAAAACATGAACGGTCAAGAACGCAAACAAAAAGGGCCGCACAAGGCGGCCCTTTGATTGATCAGAAATCAGCGCAGATTATGCTGCGTCTGCTTCCGCAGCCTGTTCGGCTTCGACGCGGGCGCGGTCAGCCTTGCCCTTTGCATCGACGTCGCGTTCCACGAATTCGACAACTGCCAGAGGCGCATTGTCGCCAGCGCGGAAGCCAGCCTTCATGATGCGGATGTAGCCACCGTTGCGGGTCGCATAGCGAGCAGCCAGCGTATCGAACAGCTTTGCGACGAGCTTGACGTCGCGAATAGCCGAGATAGCCTGACGGCGGGCATGCAGATCGCCGCGCTTGCCGAGCGTGACAAGCTTTTCAACGATCGGGCGAATTTCCTTAGCTTTTGGAAGCGTCGTCACAATCTGCTCGTGTTCGATAAGCGAAGCAGCCATGTTGGCGAACATCGCCTTGCGGTGCGAGGCAGTGCGGTTCAGCTTACGGTATCCGTTACCGTGACGCATGAGCCTTCTCCTTAATTAGTTCTAGCCGGATAGCCGGTCTTAATATTGGTCTTCGTAGCGCTTT
Organism: Brucella sp. NBRC 14130; assembly: GCF_040371715.1. Classification (NCBI taxonomy): domain Bacteria; kingdom Pseudomonadati; phylum Pseudomonadota; class Alphaproteobacteria; order Hyphomicrobiales; family Brucellaceae; genus Brucella; species Brucella sp. NBRC 14130. Next base: position 14,050 of record NZ_BAABTE010000002.1, on the reverse strand, counting down.
GCGAGATCTTCGATATTTTCCGGCGGCCAGGACGGGATTTCCATACCGAGATGGAGACCCATCGATGCCAGAACTTCCTTGATCTCGTTGAGCGACTTGCGGCCGAAATTCGGAGTCCGCAGCATCTCGGCTTCCGTCTTCTGGATCAGATCACCGATGTAGACGATGTTGTCGTTCTTCAGGCAGTTTGCCGAACGGACGGACAGTTCGAGTTCGTCCACCTTCTTGAGCAGAGCCGGGTTGAAAGCCAGTTCCGCAACCTGTTCCTGCGGAGCTTCCTTCTGCGGCTCTTCGAAGTTGACGAAGATCGCCAGCTGGTCCTGGAGAATACGAGCAGCGTATGCCACTGCGTCTTCACCGCTGACCGAGCCGTTTGTCTCGATGTTCAGCGTCAGCTTGTCATAATCAAGAACCTGACCTTCACGGGTGTTCTCGATCTTGTACGACACCTTGCGAACCGGGGAATACAGGCTGTCGACCGGGATAAGCCCGATCGGAGCGTCTTCCGCGCGGTTGCGGTCGGCAGGCACATAGCCCTTGCCGGTGTTGACGGTGAATTCCATGCGGATTTCAGCGCCTTCGTCCAGCGTGCAGATGACGTGATCCGGGTTCAGGATCTCGACATCGCCGACAGTCTGAATGTCGCCAGCCGTAACAACGCCTGGGCCTTCCTTGCGGACGACCATGCGCTTCGGGCCCTCGCCTTCCATGCGGATGGCGATTTCCTTGACGTTCAGAACGATATCCGTAACGTCTTCGCGGACGCCCGGGATCGAAGAGAATTCATGCAGAACGCCATCGATCTGAATGGCGGTCACGGCAGCGCCGCGAAGCGACGACAGAAGCACGCGACGCAGGGCATTGCCGAGCGTCAGACCGAAGCCGCGTTCCAGCGGTTCAGCAACGACGGTTGCATGCGTGCGGGAGCCGTTGGTGATGAAATCGACCTTGTTCGGCTTGATAAGTTCCTGCCAGTTCTTCTGGATCATGTGAGTATCCCTCTATCAATCGTCGCTACTATCCTATCGTAGCGATCAAGTGAAGAAACCGCAGAGGAGCCCCGAACTTCAAAAGCCCGAGGCTCATACGGCATGTGAACGAGGATTAGACCCGGCGCTTCTTGCGCGGACGGCAACCGTTGTGCGGGATCGGCGTAACATCGCGGATCGACGTGATCACAAAGCCGGCAGCCTGAAGGGCGCGCAGCGCGGATTCACGGCCAGAGCCCGGTCCGCAAACCTCGACTTCGAGGGAGCGCATGCCATGTTCCTGTGCCTTCTTGGCGCAGTCTTCGGCAGCGATCTGAGCGGCAAACGGGGTCGACTTGCGCGAACCCTTGAAACCCTGAGCACCGGCAGACGACCAGGCAATCGCATTGCCCTGAGCATCCGTAATGGTGATCATGGTGTTGTTGAACGTCGAATTTACGTGGGCAACGCCCGACGAGATGTTTTTACGCTCGCGACGGCGAACGCGCGTGGCTTCCTTGGCCATGACAGTCCTTTCAATCGATCTCTACACCGCCGTAATTCCAGCGGCTACACCGGTCCTCAAGAAAGGACCAGCATCAAACCCAACCGGCGCACCGGAAGGGCTCGACGGAACATGCGTCCCGTCGAAATTACTTCTTCTTGCCTGCGATTGCCTTCGCCGGACCCTTGCGGGTGCGTGCGTTGGTGTGCGTGCGCTGGCCGCGAACCGGCAGCGAACGACGATGACGCAGACCGCGGTAGCAGCCCAGATCCATCAGGCGCTTGATATTCATCGAAACTTCACGACGCAGGTCACCTTCGACCTGGTAGTCGGCATCGATTGCTTCGCGGATCTGAAGGACTTCAGCATCCGACAGCTGGTTAACGCGACGATCGTCAGCAATGCCGACCTTCGTTACGATTTCCCGAGCAAATTTCGGTCCGATCCCGTGGATGTACTGAAGCGCAATAACAACGCGCTTGTTCGTCGGGATGTTGACGCCAGCGATACGTGCCACGTCTGTTCTCCTTGAGTTATAAAAATTTCCATCTGGCAGATGCGATCAACCAGACAGCATTAAATGACCGGTACCGGCCTCTTTCGATTTCCGCCGATACCCGCCATTCAAAACCAGTTGAAGTGGCGCAGTCTTTGACGGAATCGCCCGAAAAAGTCAACTCTTAACTGTCCGTAAAGCCATCAAACCGGCCTGACAGGCAATTCAAGCAACTTCTGGAAGCAATAAACGGGCAGAAAACGCTTCACGCATTCCCTGCCCGTATTGGAACAAGGCTTCTTCAAGCCTCATCAATTTTTACGCCGGAACGAGAATTCTCTCGATTTCGGCGGTAACTTCTTCAACCGGCGCCATGCCATTGATGACGCGCAGTTCACCGGTTCCCGCATAATAGCTAGAAAGCGGCGCTGTCTTTTCGCGGTATTCCACGAGACGCTTGCGGAAAGCTTCGGGATTGTCGTCCGAACGGACCTGACCACCCTTGGCGATCGTCTCGTTCACGCGGCTCTCCATCCGCTTGACCAGGGCATTCTCGTCAACCTTCAGCTCGATCACTGCATCGAGCTTGAGGCCCTTGCCTGCCAACATGGTTCCCAGAGCCTGGGCTTGCGGCACCGTGCGAGGGTAACCGTCAAGGATGAACCCGTTCGCGCAATCCGGAGCATCGATGCGCTCCGATACGATCTGGTTCACGATCTCGTCGGAAACCAGTTGCCCGGCGTCCATCACGGCCTTGGCGCGCTTCCCGATCTCGCTCTGCTGGGCGACTGCTGCACGCAGCATGTCGCCGGTCGAGAGCTGAGGAATTCCATGCTTCTTGGTAAGAAGTCCAGCCTGCGTCCCCTTACCTGCTCCGGGCGGCCCAAGAAGTATCAGTCTCATTTATTGCGTTTCCCACCTCTGAGTTTGGACTTCTTGATCAACCCTTCATACTGATGGGCGATCAGATGCCCCTGAATTTGCGCAACCGTGTCGAGCGTCACGCTCACAACGATCAGCAGCGAGGTGCCACCAAGATAGAAGGGCACACCGGTTGCGGAAATCAGGAATTCCGGCAGGAGACAGACAAGCACGATATAGATGGCGCCGACAACAGTGATACGTGTCAGCACATAGTCTATGTATTCGGCGGTGCGCTCACCCGGACGAATGCCCGGAATAAAGCCGGAATGCTTCTTGAGCTGGTCAGCGGTGTCCTTGGGATTGAACACAATGGCCGTATAGAAGAAGCAGAAGAATGCCATCAATGCAGCATAGAACAGCATGTAGAGCGGCTGTCCGTGACCAAGCGCATTGAGAATGGTCGTCGCCCAGGCAGGCATTTCCGTCGTGTTGGCGAAGCCGGCAACAGTCGCAGGCAGAAGCAGCAGCGACGAAGCGAAAATCGGAGGAATAACGCCTGCAGTATTGAGCTTCAGCGGCAGATGCGAAGTGTCGCCCTGGAACATGCGATTGCCGACCTGACGCTTCGGATACTGGATCAGAAGACGACGCTGCGCACGTTCGACGAAAACGATGACCGCAATCAGCACGATAGCAAGAATGATGACGCCCAGAATAAGGCCCGTCGACAGCGCGCCGGTACGGCCGAGTTCCAGTGTACCGGAAATTGCGTGCGGCAGATTTGCGACGATACCAGAGAAGATGATCAGCGAAATACCGTTGCCGATACCGCGCGCAGTGATCTGCTCGCCGAGCCACATCAGGAACATCGTGCCACCCACAAGGGTAATCACCGACGAGACCATGAAGAAAGGTCCGGGGCTGGTAACGATGCCGTTACCGGACTGCAAACCGACCGAAATCGCGTAGGCCTGAACAAGCGCCAGAAGCACCGTGCCGTAACGCGTGTACTGATTGATGATCTTGCGACCCGCCTCGCCTTCCTTCTTCAGCGCTTCAAGCGACGGCACAACGGACGTCATGAGCTGCACGATAATGGAGGCAGAGATATAAGGCATGATGCCGAGCGCGAAAATGGCCATACGGCCCACGGCGCCACCGGCAAACATGTTGAAGAGCCCGAGCACACCTTGGCTATGCTGCTGGAAAGCCTGCGCAAGCGCGTCAGGATTGATGCCGGGAAGCGGAATATAGGTGCCGAACCGGTATACGAGCAAAGCACCCAGCGTGAACCAGATGCGCTTCTTGAGTTCTTCTGCCTTCGAGAAAGCCGAAAAATTGAGATTGGAAACTAGCTGTTCAGCAGCCGATGCCATTAAATTTCTCCGGTGAAAAGTCTCCGGTCCTCCGCCCCCGTCAGCGCAATCTATAGCGGTCGCGCCTCGAGACTAAAAAGACCCTACCCAGATATGCGCATTGGCATAAATGTGCAAGCGGCGGCACTAAGGCCGCCGCTTTTTATTTTTGTATCGAAGCCTTATTCGGCAGCGGCTTCAGGAAGCTTGATGCTACCGCCGGCTTTTTCGATCTTTTCAACCGCAGCCTTGGAAGCACCGGCGACCTCGAAGGCAACCTTTGCCTTCAGTTCGCCGTCCGAAAGGATGCGAACGCCGTCCTTGGCGCGACGAATCACGCCGGCAGCCTTCAGCGAATCGAGGTTCACAACAGCCTTGGCGTCGAGCTTGCCTGCATCGATAGCGGCCTGAATACGGCCGAGCGACACAACGTTGAAGCTCTTTGCAAAGATGTTGGTGAAGCCGCGCTTCGGCAGACGGCGGTAGATTGGCATCTGGCCGCCTTCGAAGCCATTGATCGAAACGCCCGAACGGGACTTCTGACCCTTGACGCCGCGACCACCGGTCTTGCCGGTGCCCGAACCGATACCGCGACCAACGCGCTTGCGCGCCTTGACCGAACCTGGCTTGTCACGCAGATCGTTGAGTTTCATATCTCTATCTCCCTGCGCTATCACGCCTCGTCCACAACGCGAACGAGGTGTGGAAGCTTGGCGATCATGCCACGGACTGCCGGAGTATCTTCCAGCGTGCTGCGGCGGTGCATTTTATTAAGACCCAGACCGATCAGCGTTGCGCGCTGCTCGGCTGGACGACGGATTGGGCTTCCGATCTGCTCGACCGTAACCGTCTTGCCCTTCTTCTCAGCCATCACTCAAATCCCTTGTCTATGGCGTATCCGGTGGCCTGAGCGGCCCCGGACGAACACAAACTATCGGCTATTCTTCCGAACCGACCACATCATGGCGGCGAGCCTGAAGGGTCGAGTACTTGATGCCGCGCTGTGCAGCGATGTCCTTCGGATGCATCTGATGCTTCAGAGCATCGAACGTCGCACGAACCATGTTGTAAGGGTTCGACGAACCGAGCGACTTGGCGACAACGTCCTGAACGCCGAGCGTTTCGAACACTGCACGCATCGGACCACCGGCGATGATACCCTTACCAGCAGGAGCTGCGCGAAGCAGAACCTTACCGGCGCCGTGACGGCCTTCAACATCGTGATGCAGCGTACGGCCCGAACGCAGCGGTACGAAGATCATGTCGCGCTTAGCGGCTTCGGTAGCCTTGCGGATAGCTTCCGGCACTTCACGTGCCTTGCCATGACCGAAGCCTACGCGGCCCTTCTGATCGCCAACAACGACGAGCGCAGCAAAACCGAAGCGACGGCCGCCCTTGACGACCTTGGCAACACGGTTGATGTGAACGAGCTTATCGACGAATTCGCTGTCGCGCTCCTCACGGCCGCGATCTTCGCGGTTACGTTCTCTCTGTGCCATATCCTGATTTCCTTTTTCTTTTCCGGAAGCACAAATGCTAATTAGAAGCTGAGGCCGCTTTCGCGAGCAGCTTCGGCGAGAGCCTTCACACGGCCGTGGTAAATGAATGCACCACGGTCGAACACTACGTCCTTGACGCCAGCCTTGACGGCACGCTCAGCAACCAGCTTGCCAACGGCAGCGGCTGCTGCGGAGTCGGCACCGGTCTTGAGCTTGCCCTTGAGGTCGCCATCGAGGGTCGAAGCGGCCGCAAGCGTAACGCCGCGGACGTCGTCGATGATCTGGGCGTAGATGTTCTTGGAAGAACGGTGCACGCTGAGACGCGGACGGCCATTGGCGACAGCCTTGACCTGGCGGCGTACACGAGCAGCGCGACGCTGCAAAGTTTCTTTTGGCGATGCCATGACGCGCTTCCCTTACTTCTTCTTGCCTTCTTTGCGGACGATCTTCTCGCCAGCATACTTGACGCCCTTGCCCTTGTAAGGCTCGGGGCCCCGATATTCGCGGATCTCAGCCGCGACCTGACCGACCTGCTGCTTGTCGATACCCGAAACGACGATTTCCGTCGGCTTCGGAACAGCAACAGTAATGCCAGCAGGCACGTCGTAGACCACTTCGTGGCTGAAGCCGAGCGAAAGCTGCAGGTTCTTGCCCTGCATGGCAGCGCGGTAACCGACGCCGCTGATTTCGAGCTTCTTTTCAAAGCCGTCCTTCACGCCAACAAAAATGTTGGAGATCATAGTGCGGGACATGCCCCACTTCGAACGAGCTTCCTTCGACTGGTCGCGTGGATCGACACTTACAGCGCCGTCTTCCATCTTGACCAGAACTTCATCGTGCACGACGAAGGAGAGTTCACCCTTCGCGCCCTTTGCCTTGACGATCTGCCCATCAACACTGGCGGTCACGCCTGCCGGGACCGGCACGGGTTTTTTACCGATACGAGACATTTTGATACCTGTCTTTTATCTGTTCGCTGTCAACCGCATCAGAAGATGCGGCAGAGCAGCTCACCACCAACGTTTTGTTCACGGGCTTCATGATCCGCCATCACGCCCTTCGGCGTGGAGAGGATCGAGATGCCGAGGCCGTTCGCGACCTGCGGGATCGACTTGACCGACACGTAAACGCGACGGCCAGGCTTCGATACGCGGCTGATCTCACGGATAACCGGAACACCTTCGTAGTACTTCAGTTCAATTTCGATCTCGGCCTTGCCGTTCACGAATTCACTCTGCGTGTATCCGCGGATGTAGCCTTCAGACTGAAGGACATCCAGAACGCGAGCGCGCAGCTTGGAAGCCGGGGTCGTAACCTTGGTCTTCTTGCGGCCTACTGCGTTGCGAATACGGGTCAGCATATCGCCGATAGGATCTGACACAGACATATGCTACTCCTTACCAGCTCGACTTGACGATGCCCGGTACCTGACCGAGCGAACCCAACTGACGGAGCGCGATACGCGACATCTTCAGTTTACGGTAGTAACCACGCGGACGGCCCGAAACTTCGCAACGATTGCGAATACGAACCTTCGATGAATTGCGCGGCAGTTCGGCAAGCCGGATGGTGGCGCGGAAGCGCTCTTCCAGCGGAAGGCCCTGATCCATTACGATCGCCTTCAGACGTGCACGCTTGCCAGCGTGACGCTTAACCAACTTTTCGCGGCGCTTGTTTTTTTCGACTGCGCTAGTCTTGGCCATATTAATATACCTCGCTACGCTTGCCGTTACTGCCGGAAGGGGAAGTTGAATGCACGCAGAAGAGCGCGCGCTTCATCATCCGTCTTGGCGGTCGTGCAAACGATGATGTCCATGCCCCAGATCTGATCAACCTTATCGTAGTTGATTTCCGGAAACACGATGTGCTCCTTGATGCCCATGGCATAGTTGCCGCGGCCGTCAAAGCTCTTCGGGTTCAGGCCGCGGAAGTCGCGGACGCGAGGAAGAGCGATCGTGACAAGACGATCAAGGAATTCGTACATGCGGTCCTGGCGAAGGGTAACCTTCGTGCCGATCGGCATGCCCTCACGCAACTTGAACGTTGCGATCGAGTTACGGGCGCGGGTCACGACGGCCTTCTGGCCGGCGATCTGGCTGAGGTCTTCAGCAGCAACCGCAGGCTTCTTGGAATCGCCAGTGGCTTCGCCAACGCCCATGTTGAGGACAACCTTGGTGATGCGCGGAATCTGCATCTCGTTGTCGTATTTGAATTCTTCAAGCAGAGCCTTACGAATGTTTTCATTGTAAAGCTTCTTGAAGCGGGGAAGTGCCTTAGCTTCAGCCATCGATCAGCGCTCCAGAACGTTTTGCGACACGAACCTTCTTGCCGTCCTCGACGCGGAAACCGACGCGAGTCGGCTTGCCGTCCTTGGGGTCAGCAATTGCCAGGTTGGACAGGTGGATCGGCGCTTCCTTGGAGATAATGCCGGCTTCCTGGGTCTGGGTCTGACGCTGATGGCGCTTTACAATGTTGATACCGCGAACGAGCGCCTGCTCATCCTTCGGCATAACCTTGAGAACTTCGCCCTTACGGCCCTTGTCCTTACCGGACAGCACGACAACGCTGTCGCCTTTGCGAATCTTCTGCATCGTCTTGCTTCCTTACAGAACTTCCGGAGCCAGCGAGATGATCTTCATGTGGTTCTTTGCGCGGAGTTCGCGCGGAACCGGTCCGAAGATACGCGTGCCGATTGGCTCTTTCTTGTTATCGATGAGAACGGCTGCATTGTTATCGAAACGAATAACGCTGCCGTCCGGACGACGGATGTCCTTGGCGGTGCGTACAACAACCGCCTTCATCACGTCACCCTTTTTGACGCGGCCGCGCGGAATAGCTTCCTTGATCGACACCACAATGATGTCGCCAACGGAAGCGTAACGCCGCTTCGAGCCGCCCAGCACCTTGATGCACATGACACGACGTGCGCCGGAATTATCCGCCACGTCGAGGTTTGTTTGCATCTGAATCATGACTGGCCGCCTTCTTTCCTCTCAGCTGGTTAAGGGCTCCTGCCCTACCTAAGCTGCGTGTTTATAATTTAGCCTGCTGCTTCGTTCGTCAGAACGACCCAGCGTTTGTCCTTCGAGATCGGAGCCGATTCCTGGATGGAAACGAAATCGCCGACCTTGAACTGGTTGTTTTCGTCATGCGCCTTGTATTTCTTAGACTGACGCACGGTCTTCTGGAGGAGCGGATGCGAATAGCGGCGCTCAACCTTGACCACAACAGTCTTGTCATTCTTGTCGCTGACGACAACGCCCTGCAGAACGCGTTTAGGCATTATATTCTTCCTTATGCCTTGCTTGCGGCCGCCTTCTGGCGGGCAATAGTCTTGATACGCGCGATGTCGCGGCGAACCTGCTTCACGCGCGCGGTTTTTTCGAGCTGGCCGGTGGCCTTCTGAAAGCGCAGGTTGAACTGCTCTTTCTTCAGGGTGCCCAGCTCGTCATTCAGTTGATCGAGGCTCTTCGCCCGAACGTCTGCGGCTTTCATAGTTGCCTCTCTCTTATTCAGCAATGCGCTGGATAAAGCGCGTCTTGATCGGCAACTTTGCGGCGCCGAGTCTGAGGGCTTCGCGTGCCACATCTTCGGGTACGCCGTCAAGCTCAAACATCACGCGACCTGGTGCCACACGGCATGCCCAGTAGTCAACCGAACCCTTACCTTTACCCATACGGACTTCAGTAGGCTTCGAAGTTACCGGCAGGTCCGGGAAGATGCGGATCCACACGCGACCGGCACGCTTCATGTGACGGGTGATCGCGCGGCGGGCCGCTTCGATCTGACGTGCAGTGACGCGTTCCGGCTCAACGGCCTTCAAACCGAATGCACCGAAATTCAGATCCGTGCCGCCTTTCGAGTTGCCGTGAATACGGCCCTTGAACTGCTTGCGGAACTTGGTGCGCTTAGGCTGCATCATTGTTCTCTACTCCAAATTTCTCGCCCGCGGCCCGCTTTTTAAGCGTTTTCGCGGCGGCGGTTCGACGAGGAACCCTGATTGTCACCCTCGACCGCACGACGCTCGGAAGCCATCGGATCGTGTTCAAGGATTTCGCCCTTGAAGACCCAGACCTTCACGCCGCAGATACCATAAGCGGTCTTCGCTTCTGCCGTGCCGTAGTCAATATCGGCGCGCAGCGTATGAAGCGGAACGCGACCTTCACGGTACCATTCCATGCGAGCGATTTCCGCGCCACCCAGACGACCCGAGCAGTTGATACGGATACCTTCGGCTCCAAGACGCATTGCCGACTGAACGGCACGCTTCATGGCGCGACGGAATGCCACACGGCGTTCGAGCTGCTGAGCGATCGACTGGGCGATCAGCGTAGCGTCGATTTCCGGCTTGCGAACTTCAACGATATTGAGCGACGTATCGGCATTGGTCATCTCGGAAAGCTTCTTGCGGAGCTTCTCGATGTCTGCACCCTTCTTGCCGATGATGATGCCCGGACGAGCCGAATGGATCGTCACGCGGCACTTCTTGTGCGGACGCTCGATAACGATCTTGGAGATCGCGGCCTGCTTGAGTTCCTCGGTGAGGAATTCGCGGATCTTGACATCTTCATGCAGCAGCTTGCCGTACTCACCGGTATTCGCGTACCAACGCGAATCCCAGGTGCGGTTAATGCCGAGACGAAGACCGATCGGATTAATCTTCTGACCCATTATGCGGCCTCCCCTTTTTCCGCGACTTCGCGGACAACAATGGTGAGATGCGAAAACGGCTTCTCGATCCGGCTTGCACGGCCACGTCCGCGGACATGGAAGCGCTTCATGACGATCGACTTGCCGACATAAGCTTCGGCGACGATCAGAGCATCGACGTCGAGGTCATGGTTGTTTTCAGCGTTCGCAATTGCGGACTGAAGCGTCTTCTTGACCGTATCGGCGATCCGCTTGCGCGAGAACGTCAGATCGGCAAGTGCCGCATTCACCTTCTTGCCGCGGATCATGCTCGCAACAAGGTTCAGCTTCTGCGGGCTGACGCGCAGCGTGCGGGCAACAGCTTGCGCTTCGTTGTCCTTGAGCTGACGGGGAGCTTTAGCCTTGCCCATCGTTACTTCCTCTTCGACTTCTTGTCCGCGCCGTGACCGTAATAGGTACGCGTAGGCGCGAATTCACCGAACTTGTGTCCGACCATTTCTTCCGAAACCGACACCGGCACATGCTTGTTGCCGTTGTAAACGCCGAAAGTCAGGCCGACAAACTGCGGCAGGATGGTGGAGCGGCGGCTCCACATCTTGATAACTTCATTACGACCGCCTTCGCGTACCTTCTCAGCCTTCTTGAGAAGATAGCCGTCGACAAACGGACCTTTCCAAACTGAACGAGCCACTTCAGACTACCTCTCTTACTTCTTGCGCTGATGGCGCGAACGCATGATGAACTTGTCGGTCGCCTTGTTCGAGCGCGTCTTCTTGCCCTTCGTAGGCTTGCCCCACGGAGTGACAGGGTGACGACCACCCGAGGTACGACCTTCACCACCACCATGCGGGTGATCGACCGGGTTCATTGCAACGCCGCGAACGTGCGGACGCTTGCCACGCCATACCGAACGACCGGCCTTACCGTCGTTGATGTTGCCGTGGTCCGGGTTGGATACTGCACCGACCGAAGCAAAGCAGGCACCTGGAACCAGACGCTGTTCACCGGAATTGAGGCGCAGAATGGCCATGCCCTGATCGCGACCGACGAGCTGTGCGTAGGTGCCAGCCGAACGAGCGATCTGACCGCCCTTGCCCGGCTTCAGCTCGACGTTGTGGATGATCGTGCCAACCGGCATGGAAGCGAGCGGCATTGCGTTGCCCGGCTTCACGTCGACGGAGTTGCCGGCAATAACCTTGTCGCCAACAGCAAGACGCTGCGGAGCCAGGATGTATGCCAGTTCACCGTCTTCATAACGGATCAGCGCGATGAACGCGGTGCGGTTCGGATCGTATTCCAGGCGTTCTACGGTGCCGACAACGTCAAGCTTGCGGCGCTTGAAGTCGATGAAACGGTACGAACGCTTGTGACCGCCGCCCTGAAAGCGGACAGTGATACGACCGGTGTTGTTACGGCCACCCTTCTTGGACAGACCTTCGGTCAGGGACTTGACCGGCTTGCCCTTGTAGAGTTCCGAACGGTCCACGATGACCAGCTGACGCTGGCCTGGCGTGATCGGATTAAAATGCTTGAGTGCCATTGTCTCTTACTCCATGGCCTCTCAGAGACCGGTCGAAACGTCGATGCTCTGGCCTTCGGCCAAAGTAACGATCGCTTTCTTGACGTCGCTCTGGCGCCCGATAAGGCCGCGGAAACGCTTGACCTTACCCTTGCGCACTGCAGTGTTGACTGCGGTAACCTTGACGCCGAACAGCGCTTCGACTGCAGCCTTGATTTCCGGCTTCGTTGCCTTGCGGGCTACGTTGAAGACAACCTGGTTGTGTTCGGAAACCATGGTGGACTTCTCAGTGATAACCGGGCTGACGATCACGTCGTAATGGCGAAGATCAGTCATTTGAAACGCTCCTCGAGGGCTTCGACAGCCGCCTTGGAAAGAACGAGCTTGCCACGGCGAAGGATGTCGTAAACATTGATGCCCTGCACTGGCAGAACGTCGATGTTCGGGATGTTCGAAGCCGCGCGCTGGAAGTTCGCATCGATCTCTGCACCGCCGATGAGGAGTGCGTTTTCGAGACCGAGCTTGGCGAACTGTGAAACAAGCTGCTTCGTCTTGGCTTCCGTGGCAGCCAGATCATCGATAATGATCAGGTCAGATGCCTTTGCCTTTGCAGACAGGGCATGACGCAGGCCAAGAGCGCGAACCTTCTTCGGCAGATCGTGATCGTGCGAACGGACAACCGGTCCGTGAGCCTGACCACCGCCGCGGAACTGCGGTGCGCGAGCCGAATGGTGACGAGCGCGGCCCGTACCCTTCTGCTTGTACATCTTGGCGCCGGTGCGGCTTACGTCGCCACGGCCCTGAGCCTTATGGGAGCCCTGCTGGCGGCGAGCCAGCTGCCAGCGCACGACGCGCTGAAGAATGTCGTCACGCGGGTCCAGGCCGAAGATTTCTTCGTTCAGCTTGACCTTGCCGGCATCCTTGCCTTCAAGAGTGGTAATCGTGAGATCCATTATTCGGCTCCCTCAGTCGCGACAGCTTCAGCCTTCGCGGCACCTGCACGCAGAGCGGCCGGCTTCGGCGCGTTCTCAGGCAGCGAAACCTTTACCGCGTCGCGTACGATGATCCAGGCACCCTTGGAGCCCGGAACCGCACCGCGAACCAGGATCAGGCCGCGATCGCTGTCCGTCGAGACAACTTCAATATTCTGCGTGGTTACGCGGGTCTGGCCCATGTGACCAGCCATCTTCTTGCCCTTGAACACCTTACCCGGGTCCTGACGCTGACCGGTCGAGCCGTGAGCGCGGTGGGTAATGGAGTTACCGTGCGAAGCACGATGGCCACCGAAGTTATGACGCTTCATAACACCGGCAAAGCCCTTACCGATCGAAGTACCCGTCACATCGACCTTCTGGCCGGCGACGAAGTGTTCGGCGGTGATTTCAGCGCCGACTTCGAGGAGGTTATCCGGCGAAACGCGGAATTCCGCGACCTTCGCCTTAGGCTCGACCTCGGCCTTCGCGAAATGACCGCGCATAGCCTTGGACGTGTTCTTTACTTTGGCGATACCAACGCCAAGCTGAACAGCCGTGTAACCGTTCTTTTCAACTGTACGCTGAGCTACCACGTGGCAATTCTCCATGCGGAGAACCGTCACCGGCACATGCTCGCCGGCGTCGTTATAGACGCGGGTCATGCCCAGCTTCTGTGCAATAACACCTGAACGCATCGGGTTCGTTCCTTCCGTCCTCAAGCCGATTAAAGCTTGATCTCGACATCGACACCGGCGGACAGATCGAGCTTCATCAGCGCGTCCACCGTCTGCGGGGTCGGGTCAACGATATCGAGAAGACGCTTGTGCGTGCGCATCTCGAACTGCTCGCGGCTCTTCTTGTCGATGTGCGGCGACCGGTTAACCGTGAACTTCTCGATCCGTGTTGGAAGCGGGATCGGTCCGCGCACATTTGCACCGGTACGCTTGGCAGTCGACACGATTTCCCGCGTCGAAGCGTCAAGGATCCGATGATCAAACGCCTTCAGGCGAATGCGGATGTTTTGACCGTTCATTTCATCTGTTCCTTGTTACGCGGAAACGCCCGCTCTTGAGCGAGCGTTCCTGCACAAACCTTCATTACTCGATGATCGAGGAGACGATGCCTGCACCGACGGTGCGGCCGCCTTCACGGATAGCGAAGCGGAGCTTCTCTTCCATGGCGATCGGCACGATCAGCTGCACGTCCATGGCGACGTTATC